>DASWQM010000305.1:0-21038 GCA_036403675.1 Solirubrobacteraceae bacterium
AACACGTTCTCGCCAGGCTTCGCGGATTCGCGCTTCCGAACGCGAGCCCTGTCGCGAACACGCTGCATATGAACACGTTCTCGCCAGGGCCGGCGGAGCCTGCCGCCGGCGCCCCGGAGCGACCCGTTTCTCACTGCCGCCGTTCGCCCACCGCCGTTCACTGCGGCCGGCAGGCGCGATAGCGACGCGTCTGCGACAGCTTCCGGCCGTGGCGCGTCACGCCGGCGATGCGGACCGTCACGACGCCCGCGCGCCGTCGCAGGTCGACGACCGCCACGAGGCGGCCGTGGCGCCGGCGCACGCGGACGCGCCCGCCGCCGACGGTGACGCGGGCGTGGCGCAGGCGGCGGTCCAGGCGCATGGTGACGCGCCCGCGGCCGGCGCAGCGTGTGCGCGCAACCGGCGCCGCGGCCGCCGGGCAGGTCGACGTGACGTAGCAGCGCAGCGGCGGCTCGCTGCGGGCCTGCTCGCCGACCAGCACGGCCTTGCCGATTGTGGCGGCGTAGCGGGCGTAGTTCGAGGCGAACGCCGCGGCGTCGACGCCCGGCATGAACAGCCGCCCACAGACTCCGCGGCCGATCCGTGCGGCGTCGGCGGGGCCGTCGTGGTCGAGCGCGTCGAGCGCCAGCGCCCACGCCACGGGGTCGTAGGAGCCGAGCGCGAGGTGATCGGAGACGTCGGCCGGGCAGATGTCCTGCACCTCGACGTTGCTGACACGGCCGCCGCCCGTGCGCAGCGGCGACGACGCCGTCCGCGCATCGACGTTGGGGGCGACGATCTCGTCGTAGCGCGTGTAGGCGACGGTGTAGTCGATGCCCGCGAACGTCTCCCCTCCGTCGTTGAGCGCCGCGATGAACCGCGAGCCGTCGAGCTGCTGCCAGAACGACGGCGGGCAGATCGCGAGGCACACCGCCCGCGCGCTGATCGTGCCGTGGTTGGCAGGCGACAGGCCGATGACGTCGTCGACGATGGCGCGCGTGTCGGGCCACCACTTCAGCGCCCAGCGGCCGACGGTGCCGCCCTGCGAGAAGCCGACGATCGACACCCGCCGGCCGCTCTCGGCGTGCATGCGCCGCAGCGCGCCGACGACGTACTCGGCCGACTCCTGGACGTCCACCATGCCGTACCGGGGCACCGTCAGCGCGCACCACGGGATGCCGGCCGCGTCGAGTGCCGGCTCGTAGTTCCAGTCGAAGTTCGCGCGCGGCTCGAGGGCCGTGCCCGGAACGAGGAGCACGGGAGCGCGCGTCGCACGGGCGAGGCTCCGCGGGCAGTTCAGCGCCGCGGCGAGGTCGCGCTCGGAGACCGACAGCGCCGGGCCGTCCGCCCGCGCCGGCAGTGCCGGCACCACCGCGAGCAGCGTCGCGAGGATCAGGGCGTGGCGCAATCCGTTTCGCAGCGGCATGGAGTCCGGGCGCGGCTACGTCCGCGCCGCGCGAGCATATGCAGCGCCGCTCGGCGATGCGCCGCTTAACGGCGTAACGCCAGCGCGAGGCCGGCCGTCAGCGCGAGCCCGAGCGCCCCGATCCCGAGCGCGACGAGCAGCACCTCCACGTGCCGCAGCGCAGCGGCGACGAGCTCCGGATGGCGCACGAGCAGCACGGCCGCGGCACCCGACGCCAGCGCGGCGAGGGCTGCCGCCAGTGCACCCCAGGGGATCGCAGCCGGCCGCGCACTCCGCTGCGCCGCGACCGGTTGGCGCGCCTCGAGCGCCGCGAGCGCGGCCGCGCCCAGCAACGTGAAGCTCGCGGCGACGAGGTAGCCGCCGAGCACGTCGCTCGGCAGGTGCCAGCCGAGCGCGACGAGCGCGTAGCCGACGGCGATCGCGTAGCCCGCGCCCAGCAGCGCGGCAAGCGGCCGCAGGCGCGGGCCGACGACGAGCACGAAGCACAGCGCGAGCGACATCGAGGCGGTGGCGTGGCCGCTCGGCCAGGAGCCCGCGTAGAACCGGCTGTACTCGCCGAGGTCGATGAACCGCGGGTCGGCGAGCGCCGGCTTCAGCGCCTGCGCGCTGGCGTTGGCGCAGACCAGCACGACCGGCACGAGCGCCGCCATGAGCAGTCGCCGGCGCAGCAGCGCGACGCCGACGAGCAGCCCGCCCGCGAGCACGAACGGCAGCGGGTTGGCGAGCACGGCGACGCCGTTGATCGACGGCTGAAGCGGCGTTCGCGCGACGCCCGCGAAGGCCCGCAGCGCCGCGGCGTCGAGCGCGCGACCGCCGGGCACGACGAACGCCGCCAGCCAGACGGCCACGGCCGCCGCCGCGCTGAGCGCGGCGAGGGCGAGCAGGAAGAGCGGCCGGCGGGACATCGCACCAGAGTAGTGAGCGACCTCCGCGGCGCCTCAGGGCGCCCGGGCGAGATGCACCTCGCCGGCCTCCAGCGCCGCCTGCGTCCCGTCGGCCAGCTCGACGAGCAGCCGGCCGTGGTCGTCGACGCCGGACGCTGTCCCCTCGCCGCGCTGCCAGCGCACCTCGCGCCCGAGCAGCGCGTCGCGCTCGCGATAGGCCGCCAGCAGTGCGGGCGGCTCGAGCGCGAGGCGCTCGCCGAGCGCGGCGAGCAGCGTCGCGAGCGTCGTCTCGATCGCCGACGGGTCGAGCTCGAGCCCCGCCGCGCGGTCGCGCAGCTCCTCCGGAAGGTCGCCCGGGCGGATGGCGACGTTCATCCCGATGCCGAGCACCGCCCAGCCTTCCTGCGGGCGCGCCTCGACGAGGATCCCGGCGAGCTTGCCGCCGCGCAGGAGGATGTCGTTGGGCCACTTGATCGCGGCCTCCGCCCCCGCGACGTCGGCGACGGCGACGGCTGCGGCCAGCGGCAGGAGCGGCGGCCAGTCGCGCAGCACGAGCGACATGAGCAGCGCGCGGCCGGCCGGTGCCTCCCACGTGCGGCCCTGCCGTCCGCGGCCCGCGGTCTGCGCGCCGGCGGTGACGAGCGTCCCGTGCGGCGCGCCGCGGACGGCCAGCGCCCGCGCGCGCTCGTTCGTGGAGCCGGTCGCGCGCAGGTGCAGCCGCGGCATGCCGAGCCGCGGGCTCACGTCTGCGGCGCGATGAGGACCTCGTCGTCGAGGTCGAGCCCCAGCGCGGCGAGCGCGGAGCCGCGGTTGACCGCGAGGGCGAGCGTCCGGTAGCCGTCCTCGTAGAGCAGCAGCGCGCCGGCCGGCACGTCGGCGAACGTCGACGCGTAGAGCGCTCGCTCGCCGTTGACGGTCACCGCGCGGCCGAGCCGCAGCCCGCTGCCCGCGAGCTGTGCGTGCTCGACGTCGAGCGCGACGTTGCCGTAGCGGTCGGCCTCCAGCACGTGCGCGAGCAGGCCGTCGCCGGCGCGCTGCGCGCGAGGCAGCGCGAGCGCCACGAGCTGCGCCGGGTCCAGCAGCTCGCCGGCCGCGGCGAGCGGCACGCCGGCGGCGAGTTGCGCGGCGACGGGAGCGAAGACGTCGCGCCCGTGAAACGACGCCGAAACCGGCTCCAGGCGCAGCGGCGAGCACCCGACGTCGACTGCCTCCACGACGCCTCCGAAGCGCTCCGCCGCCGCCATGAGCAGCCCGTTGTCGGGGCCGACGAGGAGACGGTCCTCCTCGGCGACGCGCAGCGCGACCGCGCGCCGCTGCGAGCCGACCCCCGGGTCGACGACGGCCAGGTGCACGCCGGCGGGCATGAACGGCAGTGCGCGCCGCAGGACGAGCGCACCGGCGCGGACGTCGTGGCGCGCGATCCCATGGGTGACGTCGATGACCCGGGCCTGCGGCGCGATGCGCGCGATGACCCCGTGGCAGACACCGACGAAGTCGTCGTCGAGCCCGTAGTCGCTGAGGAACGTCACGACCGCCATGCGCGGCGTCGAGTGTATGACGCGCCGAGTGGGTACCCACACGCGGGTGCGCCACGGATCGCATCAGAGCACGCCGACCGTCGCCGAGGTCGTCCGCCGGGCGGTCGACGTCTGCGAGCGCGACGGCGACGTTGACGGGCTCGCCGCCTTCATGGTGCGCTTCGAGGACCGCGACGAGCCGGTGACGGCGCTCGGCGAGGGTCGCGAGCGCGAGTTCTTCGAGCAGGAGGGCTGGGTCGAGGGCCAGGATCCCGAGCCGAGCCTCGTCATGGCGGCGGCCGTCGCGACGTACCTCGCCTTCCGCCGCGACGAGGTCAGCGACGACGACGAGGACCTGCTGCGCCTGGCGGCCCGCGCCGAGTTCGTCGGCCACCCGCCGCCCTACGTCGCCGACTGGCTGGCCCTGCGCGGGGTCGAGACATGAGCGAGACGCCCAGCGGGCTGCCCAACGACGAGGACGAGGTCACGCCGCTCGGCGTCCCCGCCGACGAGGACGACCGCGACGACGAGGAGCTGCCCGGGCTCCCCGAGGGCGAGCCGGACACCGCGGGATAGCCGCAGGCCCTGCGACCGGCAGCCCCCCGTTGGCGCGCTCGCGCGGTACATTTGCGCGCGGAGCGGGCGGACCGCTCGGTATCGGACCAACGACGCTGGACGAGGTGACCCCATGGTGACGCCCACGTATCTCTTCCTGGCGGTTCTGGCGTTTATCGCAGCGCTCGTCGTGTTGGCCCTGTTCGTGGTCCTTCCGGACAGCGGGCATTTCGCGAACATCTGACGTGTCGTAGGAGGGCGGAGCGCAGGCGGGCCGGACACGATCCGGCCCGCTGGTCCTCGCGTCGCCGGCTACGTCGCGTCCGCGACGAGCGCCGCCAGCAGCCCGTCGGGGGTGTGCTCCGCCGCCTCGACGTGCGGCTCGAGGCCGTGCTCGCGCAGCGCGGCGCTCGTGACCGGGCCGATCGAGACGAGCCGCACGCCGTCGCCCGGCCTGCCCGCCGCCTCGACGAAGAAGCGCACGGCCGACGCCGACGTGAACGTCACGTAGTCGGCGCCGCGCGCGGCCTCGTGCGCCGCGCCCTCCAGCGGCTCGGGCACGGTCCGGTACAGCGGGAGGATCTCGACCTCGGCGCCGCGGGCGCGCAGCGCGTCGGGCAGCACGTCGCGGGCCTGCTCGGCGCGGGCGATGAGCGCCCGCCGCACCGGCCGCGCGGCAAGCTCCTCGACGAGCGATTCGGCGACCGCCCGCGGCGGCACGATGTCGGCGACGATGCCGCCTGCCCGCAGCGCCTCGGCCGTCCCGGGGCCGATCGCGGCGATCGCCGGGCCCGCGAGCGCGCGCGCGTCGCGGGCGAGGTCGAGCAGCAGTCGCGCGCCGTTGGGGCTCGTGACGCAGAGGAGGTCGACGTCCGCCAGGTCGGGCAGCTCCGCCGGCAGCGGCTCGATCCGGATCGTGGGCGCCTCGACGACGTGCGCGCCGAGGTCGCGCAGGCGCGCCGCGAGGGCGCTCGCCTGCGCGCGCGCCCGCGTCACCGCGACGCTGCGACCGGCCAGCGGGCCGCCGGTGAACCACGCGAGCTCCTCGCGCAGCGCGGCGACCGCGCCGACGACGGTGATCGCGGGCGCGTGCACGCCCGCGTCGGCGGCGCGTGCGGCGATGTCGCCGAGCGTGCCGGCGACCGTGCGCTGGTCGGGCAGCGTGCCACGCTCGATGACCGCGACGGGCTCGCTCTCCGGCCGCCCGCCGGCGACGAGCTGCGACGCGATCCGGTCCAGGTGCCGCACGCCCATGTAGAAGACCAGCGTGCCAGGGAAGGCCGCGAGCGCCGGCCACTGCAGCTGCGTCTCGTCCTTGTCGGGATCCTCGTGGCCGGTGACGAACGCGACCGCCGCCGCCAGCCCGCGCTGCGTCACGGGGATCCCGGCGTAGGCCGGCGCCGCGACGCCCGCCGTCACGCCTGGCACGACCTCGACGTCGAAGCCCTCGGCGCGCAGGAGCTGCGCCTCCTCGCCGCCGCGACCGAACACGAACGGGTCGCCGCCCTTGAGGCGCACGATCTCGCGCCCGGCGCGGGCGTGCTCGAGCAGCAGCTCGTTCGTCGCCTCCTGCGGCACCTGCCGGCCGCCGCCGATCTTGCCGACGTCGACGAGCTCGGCTTCAGGCCGCGCGCCGTCGAGCGAGCCCTCGGGGATCAGCCGGTCGTAGAGGATGACGTCCGCGCGCGCGATGAGCTCCAGCGCGCGGGCGGTCATGAGCCCCGCGTCGCCGGGGCCCGCGCCGACGAGGAACGTCGTCACACCGCAAGCTCCTCCGCGCGCCGCAGCAGGTCTGCCGCGCCGGCGGTGAGCAGGCGCTCGGCGGCGAGCTCGCCGGCCTCGCCGGGGGTGGACGCGGGCGGCGTCTCGTCGCGCAGCCACGCCGAGCCGTCGGGCAGGCCGACGAACGTCCGCAGCACGATGCCGCCGGTGTCGACGGTCGCGTGCGCGCCCAGGGGCGTGTTGCAGCTGGCGTCCAGCCGCGCGACGAGCGCGCGCTCGGCGCTCAGCGCGTCCCAGCTCGCGGCATCGGTGATCGCCCGCGCGGCGGCGCGGGCGCGCTGGTCGCCGGCGCGCCCCTCGAGCACGAGCGTGCCCTGGCCGGCGGCCGGCACGAGCTCGGTCAGCAGGCAGCCGATCGCCGCCTCGCGACCGAGCCGTCGCAGCCCGGCGGCCGCCAGCACGAGCGCGTCGAGCTCGCCGTCCTCCAGGCGCCGTAGGCGCGTGTCGACGTTGCCGTGGACGACCACGACCTCGAGGTCCTCGCGCAGCGCGCGCAGCTGCGAGCTGCGGCGCAGGCTGGCGGTCCCGACGCGCGCGCCCTCGGGCAGCTCGTCGAGCGACGATGCGCCGACGAGCGCGTCGAACGCGACCCCGCGCGGCGGCGATCCGACGAGCTCCAGCCCCTCGGGGAGCACCGTCGGCACGTCCTTGGCGCTGTGGACGGCGAGGTCGACGTCGCCTGACAGCAGCGCGAGCTCGAGCTCCTTGACCCATTTCTCCTTGTCGCCGGCGGCGCGGTCGCGGTCGCCGCTCGTCGTGATCGGGACGAGCTGCGCATCGTCGCCGAGCAGGGCGGCGACGGTCCCCGCCTGGGCGAGGGCGAGGGCGCTGCCGCGCGTGCCGACGCGCACGGCTAGTGGTCTCCCCCGTATGCACGTGCCGAGACCACTAGGCCTCGGAGGCGCGGCGCGGGAGCGGCCGTACGTTGGCCTGGCGGCCGGCCGTCGCGTCGTCGGCGGGCTCGTCGGCGTCCGGTGCTCCCTCGAGGCCGAACAGCTCGCGCATGACCTGCACACGGCCGTGGCTGCCCGTCTCGCCGAGCGTGCGTAGGTGCAGCGTCGGCTCGTGCAGCAGGCGGCTCATGACCGACCGCGCGACGGCTTCGACGCGCGCGAGGTCGCGCTCGGACGCCTGCTCCCAGCGGCCCGCGTTCTCGGTCAGCACCTGCTCGACGATCGCGTCGCCGTACTCGCGCAGCGCCCGGATCGTGGGCCGCACCGCGAGCAGGCCCAGCCAGTCGGCGAAGCGCTGGATCTCGTCCTCGACGATCTCCTCGGCGCGCCGCGCCTCGGCCTCGCGGACCGAGATCGTGTGCGCCACGGCGGTCTGCAGGTCGTCCATGTCGTAGAGCGTCACGCCCGGGACGTTGCGACAGACGGGATCGATGTCGCGCGGTACGGCGATGTCGATGAGCAGCAGCGGCCGGCCGCCGCGCGCGCGCATGACGAGCTCGAGCTCCTCCTTGCCGAGGATCGGATGCCGCGAGGCGGTCGAGGCGACGACGACGTCGGCGCGCTCGAGCTCGGCGGGCAGATCGTCGAGCGCCACGACGCCGCCGCCGAAGCGGCCGGCCATCGCACGGGCGCGGTCGGCGTGGCGGTTGGCGACGAACATCGTCTGACCGCCGCGATCGGCGAGCGCGCGCGCGGTCAGCTCGCTCGTCTCGCCCGCGCCGATGATGACGACGTGGCGGTCGGCGACGTCGCCGAGGGCGCCGATCGCGAGGTCGACGGCGACGGATGAGATCGACGCGCGCCCGAGGCCGATCGACGTCTCGCTGCGCACCCGCTTGCCGGCCCGCAGCGCGGCGGTGAAGAGCCGGTTCGTCAGCGGACCGGTCGTGCCGGCGGCGAGCGCCTCCTCGTAGGCGCGCTTGACCTGGCCCTGGATCTGCGCCTCGCCGACGATCATCGACTCCAGGCCCGCGCAGACGCGGAAGAGCTGGCGCGCGGCATCGCAGTTGCGCGGCGCGTAGATGCGCTCGGCGAGCTCGGTGGGGTCCACCTCGGCGTGCTCGGCAAGCATCCCGAGCACGGCGCGCTCGGCGGCCACCGGGTTGCCGACGACGAGCGTCAGCTCGGTGCGGTTGCAGGTCGAGATGACGACCGTCTCGTGGACGTCGGGGTGGGCGGCGACGTCCTGGAGGAAGCCGCGGATGGCGGCCTGCGTCAGCGCGAGGCGCTCGCGCAGCCGGACGGGCGCCGTCTTGTGCGAGATCCCGAGCGTGATGAGCTCGTGATCGCTCACGCGACAGGCTCCTTCTCGCGCATGGTCGCTGCCGCCGCGTCGCGCGCCTCGACGAGCTCGGCGATCTCGACGACCTCGCGCTCGATCCGGCTGAGCTTGTTGGCCATGATCGCGACGTAGACGAGGATGAGCAGCAGGAAGACGAGGTACGCCGCCGCGACGTACTTGCCTGCCTCGTCGAGCGGGAGCGCCGGGAGCATCAGAGCTGGGGAGCGGCGCTGCGGCCGACCGCAGCAAAGTCGTCGTCGCCGGCGAGCCGCCGTCGCAGCGCGCGCAGCCGGAAGGTGGCGTGCTTGGAGGCCATCTCGTACTTACAGAGCGTGATGAACAACAGCGTGATACCCCCAAGTGCGACGACGAACGTCAGCGCCATCTTCGGCGGCAGGCCGCCGGTGGTGGTCGCGAGCGTCTGCGGGTGCACGAACTGCTGGGCCATCCGCACGGCCGCGAAGTTCAGCGGCACGAACGACCCCGCGACGATCGCGAACACCGAGGCGTAGCGCGCCTGCTTCTCCTTGTCCTCGATCGAGAAGCGCAGCGGCCAGTAGGTGGCGTACAGCAGGAAGACGATGAGGAACGACACGAGCATCGGCTCGTCCCAGACCCACCAGTGCCCCCACGAGGCGCGGGCCCAGATCGAGCCTGTGATCAGCACCCCGACGGCCAGCACGATCGAGAGGTGGATCGCGACGTACGAGCGCATGTCCCAGCGCGCGTCGCGCGTACGCAGGTGCATGATCGCGAAGACGCCGCCGGCGACGAACCCGCAGAGCGCGACGATCGCCATCGGCACGTGGATGTAGAAGATCTTCTGGACGAAGCCCTGATCGGCGTCCAGCGGCGCGTAGAAGAACACGAGCGCGAAGGCCGTGGTGAGCACGACGAGCGTGGCGATCGAGAGGGCGCGCAGCCCCTTGCCGTAGACGATGGGTCAGTCCTCCAGGAGGAAGTCGAAGACCGCGTAGGCGATCAGCGCGAACACCAGATCATAGAGCGCGAGGACGGCCAGCCAGTCACCCGGGAGCGGCCCCGCGCCGCCCTGCGCCAGCAGCGGCGTCGTCGCCCTGGCCGACGCGAGCACCACCGGCACGAGCAGCGGCAGCGCCAGCAGCGGGACGATGAGGTCGCGGGCGCGGGTCTGGATCGCGAGCGCCGCCACGAGCGTCCCGGTCACCGCGACGCCGGCGTTCGCGAGGACGAGCACCAGCACGAGCCCCGGCAGCGCCTGGGCCGGCGAGGGCCCGAGCAGCAGGACGGCAAAGGCCGGGACCGCCACGAGCTCGACGACGCAGAGGAAGGCGAACAGCGCGATCGCCTTGGCGACGAACAGCGCCGTCCGGTCGACCGGCGCGAGTAGGAAGCCGTCGAAGCCGCCCTGCTCGTGCTCGGCCACGAAGAGCCGGTTGACGCCGAGGATCGCCGCGAACAGCAGCGTGACCCACAGCACGCCGGCGGCCAGGTCCCCGGCCAGCGTGTCGCGGTCCAGCCCGAAGTGGAACACGACGTAGGTCGTGACGCTGAAGAGCACCATCGCCGGCACCGACTCGCGCGTGCGCAGCTCGAGCGCGAGCTCCTTGGCCAGCAGCGCGCCGACGGTGCTCCTCATGCGTAGAGCCCGGCGATCTGCTCGGGGGCCACGGCGCGCGCCGGCGCCAGCAGGGCCACGCGACCGCCCTTGAGCCCGAGCGCGAGGTCGGCGCCGGCGAGGCCGCCCGCGGGATCGTGGCTCGTCAGTACGCGGGTGCGGCCGCTGGCACGGCCGATGAGCGGCTCGACCTGCGCGGCCGCCGCGGGGTCGAGGTTCGCCAGCGGCTCGTCGAGCAGCAACAGGTCGGGCTCGTGCAGGACGGCCCGCGCGATCGCCAGGCGCTGCACCATCCCGCGCGACAGCTCGGCGACCGGATCGTCGGCACGCGCCTGCATCCCGACCGCAGCGAGCACCGCCTCGACGCGCGCCGGCGCGACCCGGTGCAGGCGCGCGTGGAAGCGCAGGTTCTCGCGGCCGCTCAGCTCGCGGTACAGCAGCGGCTCGTGGCCGAGGAAGCCGATCCGCCCGCGCACCGCGTAGCCGTCGTCCGGCAGCTCGCGTCCGAGCACGCGGACCTCGCCGGCGTGCGGGCGCAGGAGCGTGGCGAGCATCCGCAGCAGCGTCGTCTTGCCCGCGCCGTTGGGGCCGAAGACGGCGAGCGTGCGCCCCACTTCGAGCTCCAGCGAGACGTCACGCAGCGCCGCGCGCTCGCCGTAGCGGCGGCCGGCGCCGCGCAGGACGACGGCGTGGTCGATCGTCGGCACCGCGGCAACGCTACTTAGGACCTGTCCTCAGCCGTCGTCGTGCTCGGCCGACGCGCGCATCGCCTGCACGAGCGACTCCACAAAGGTGATGTCGCTGCCGGCGGGAAACGCCCTGCCGTCCGCCGGCCCCTTGACCGCGAGCCACGTGCCCGTGTCGACGTGCTCGGCGAGCTCGGGGAAGTTCATCGTCGACACGATGACCACCCGCGCCGGCTCGCCGGCCCTGTTGAAGACGCGGTGCGCGCCCGCCGCGCCGCGCGGGAAGGCGACGACCGCGCCCGGCTCGAGCTCCCGGATGCCGTCGGGGGTGCGCAAGCGCGGTGTCCCCGACAGGACGAGCAGCAGCTCCTCGTTGCCGTGGTGGAGGTGGTAGGGCGCGATCGCGCCGCCGGGATCGATCTCGTAGAGCGTCGCGCCGAGCTCCTGCGCGCTCGTCCGGGGCCCCAGGCGCATCGCCCGTGTGCCGAACTCGGCGCGCTCGAAGTCCCATTCCGGCCGGTGGACGTTCGCATCGCTCACTTCGGAGAGCGTTGTACCACCTCATCGCGGCTGCGCCCGGCGGCGCCCCCGAGCGCCGCCGCCCCGAGGCAGAGCACGGCGACGAGCGCGAGCGCCGTCGGGAGGCTCGTCGCGTCCGACAGCAGCCCGATGAGCGCCGGCCCGGCGATGAAGCCGAGATAGCCGGTGGTGGAGACTGCGGCGAGCGCCGGCGCCGCCGCGTCGTCACCCTCGGTCGCCGCGCTGAGCGCGAGCGGGAAGAGGCCCGCCAGCCCGCAGCCCATGATCGCGAAGCCGGCGATCCCGGTTGCCGCCGTCCCGCCGGCGAGCGCCAGCGCGAGCCCGCCCGCCGCGAGCAGCCCGCCGCCGCGGATGACGGCGGCGCGGCCGAGGCGCTCGGCGAGGGGGTCTGCCGCCAGCCGCCCGAAGCCCATCGTCAGCGAGAACGACGCGAGCCCGAGCGCCGCGAGCGACGGCCCGGCCTCCGTCTCGCGGTCGAGCAGGATCGCGCTCCAGTCGCCGACCGAGCCTTCCGCCAGCAGCGCGCAGAACGCGAGCGCGCCGAGCGCCGCGAGCGCTCGCGTCGGCCGCGCGAGCAGCGGCGCGTCGGCGCGCGCATCCGCGGCCGGCGGCAGCAGGCCGGGCCGCACGGCCAGCATGACGGCGACCAGGATCGCCGCGACGAGCGCGAGGTGGGCGGCGGGTCGGAGCCCGGCGCCCGCGGCGAGGCCCCCGACCGTCGCGCCGCCGAGTGCGCCGAAGGAGAACGCGGCGTGGAAGGACGAGAAGATCTCGCGCGGGTGGCGCTCGCTGACCGCGATCGCCTGAGCGTTCATGCTGACGTCGAGCACGCCGCTGGAGGCGGCCATGGCGAGGATGGCCGCGCCGAACAGCGCCGGTGTCGGCGCGACGCCCGGCAGCGCCAGGGTCGCGGCGTAGGCCAGTCCTCCGGCGAGCGTCAGCGGCGCGCTGCCGCTGCGCGCCGCCCGCCCGCCCGCAAGCGGCTGGGCGGCCATGAGGGCGACGGCGCCGGCGAGCAACACGAGCCCGAGGGTGCCGTCGCTGAGCCCGTGCTGGTGCTGGAGCTCGGGCAGGCGCGAGAAGAGGCTCGCGAACGCCGCGCCGTTGGCGGCGAAGACCGCGGTGACGGCGGCCCGGTGGCGCCCGCGCACTCAGGCCGGGACGTACGTGCGCTGCGCCTCGGCGATGAGGTCGAGCACCGCGCGCTCGTCGCCCGCCCGCAGCAGCTCCACGGGGTCGGGCTGCCCGTTGACGATCCCCTCGAAGAACGCCTTGCGGTCCTGGTAGGTCGGGAGCGTGCCCTTCGCCCAGCCGCGCGCGTCGTTGAGCATGATCGCCAGGCGGGCGTACTCCTCGCCGAAGAGCTCGGCGACCTCGCGCTTCATGCGCTTGGCGAGCGCCGGCGAGGCGCCCGCCGTCGAGATCGCGATCGCCAGCGGGCCGGTGCGCACGATCGCCGGCAGGATGAAGTTGCACAGCGGGGGAACGTCGACGATGTTCACGAGCATCGCCCGCCGCTCGGCGTCGTCGAAGACGCGGATGTTGACGTCGGTGTCGTTCGTGCACGCGATGACCATGAACGTGCCATCGAGGTCGCCGCGCTCGTACGCCCGCGGCTCCCACGCGATCGAGCCCTCGGCGGCGAGCGCCCGCAGCTCGTCGACGGCGTCGGGCGCGACGAGCGCGACGTCGGCGTCACACGCGAGCAGGCCCTCGACCTTCTCCAACCCGATGTCGCCGCCGCCGACGACGAGGCAGCGCCGCCCGCTGAGCTTCAGGCAGGCGATGTAGAACGGCGTGTCGAGCATGCCCTGCACGCACGTCTGGTCGCAGATGCCCTTGCGCAGCTGGCAGACGCACTCTTTTCCGCTGTATGCCTGAGCGGGCATGCCCAGAACAGGGTAACCCCCGCCTGGGCGATGGACCGGTACTTCGACGACACCTCGATGCTGCAGCGCGTGCACCGCGAGCTAGCGGTCGCGTTCTCGGGACCGCGAGCGCTGCTCATGCAGGCTACGCACCCGGTCGCGTTCGAGGGCTTCTTCGCCCACACGGGGGCGCTCGACTCGCCCTACGCGCGGCTGCGCCGCACCGCGAAGGTCATGGACACGATCATCTTCGGCGCGCGCGCCGATGCCGACCGCGCGGCGCGGCGCGTCCGGGCGATGCACCGCCGCGTCCGCGGCGAGCTCTCCGAGCCGGCCGGGCGCTTCCCCGCCGGCACCCCGTTCGCGGCCGACGACCCCGTGCTCCTGCTCTGGGTCCTGGCGACGCTCGTCGACTCGGCGCTCGTCGTGTACGAGCGCTATGTCGGCTCGCTGTCGACGGCCGAGCGCAACGCCTACTGGCAGGACTACCGCGTCATCGGCGGCCTCTTCGGCCTGGAGGACACGGACATGCCCGGAGACATCGTCGACTTCGACGACTACATGCACGAGATGCTCGAGGGCCCCGACCTCCACGTCACGCCGGCCGCCCGCGAGCTCGCGGTGGGGATCGTCCTGCGGCCGCCGGTGCCGCTCGTCCGCCGCCCCGTGCTCGAGCTCGTGAACTTCATGACGGTCGGCCTACTCCCGGCGCGGCTGCGCCGGCAGTATGGGCTGTCGTGGGACCCGCTGCGCGCGCTCATGCTGCGCGGCGGCGCGGAGTACGCCAAGCGCGTGCTGGTGCCGCTGGCGCCCGAGCGGCTGCGGCTCGCGGCCGGCGCGCGGACCGGGTGAGTCGCGCGCGGCGCGAAGATCTTCAGCGCGCGATCGAGGCGACGATCAGAGCACGCGCTCGAAGTGATACGCGCTGACGCGCATGCCGGCGTTGAAGTACAGCCGGTGGGCGTCCTGGCGGTCGGCGCCGACGCTCGAGTCCAGGTGCAGCTCGTCACAGCCGAGCCGTCGCCCCTCGTGCACGCACCAGTCGAGCAACGCCCGGCCGTACCCGCGCCGCCGCGCCGCCGGCAGCGTCGAGAGGTCGTCGACGTAGAGGATCCGCCCGTCGGCCAGCGTGTTGCGGACGCGGAAGCCGGCGACGGCGCTGACGCTGCCGTCGTCGTCGACGGCGGCGACGAGCCGGTAGCCCTCGGCGCGCTGCTCGCCGACGCGGCGCACGAGCTCGTCCTCGTCGGCGAGATGCGGGCGCAGCGCCCGCATCGCCGCGAACGCGAGGGCGCTCTCGGCGTGCTCGAGCTCGCGGATCGTCATCGCTGGCGCACCGCGCGCAGCGTCCGCGCCGCCACGCGTGCGAGCGGCAGGGCGCCGCTGCGCCAGCCGCGCTCGCGGTCGGCGTCGCGCGCGGAGCGCAGCCGCGCGAGCGCCCGCCAGGCCGCCACGAGCGAGCGGTCGTAGGGCTGCCACCACGGCATCCGCCCCGCCGGCGGGTCCCACGTGACGAGCTTGGGCTCGACCATCGCGCGCAGCGCGGCCGCGCCGCGCGCGCGCCCGATGCCGGCGCCGTGCACGGCGCCCCACGGCAGCTGCGGCTCGGCGCGCGAGACGACATGGTCGTTCATCCACACCATCCCCGCGCGGATCTCGCCGGCGATGCGGCCGCCCTTGTGGCCGTCGGCGGTCCAGACCGAGGCGCCGAGCCCGGCGATCCCCTCGTTGCAGCGGGCGATGCCCTCCTCCTCGGAGTCGACGGGCTCGATCGCCAGCCACGGCCCCGGCGCGTCCTCGTGCAGCAGCCGCGCGTCGCGCGGCACGCCCGTGAGCACGGCGGGAGCGACGTACGCGCCGTCGATGCCGGCGACCTGCACCGGTCCCCCGCAGTGCAGCGTCGCGCCGCCTGCCACGGCGTCGTCGAGAAGCTCGGCGAGGTGCTCGACGCGGTCGCGCGCAAGCAGCGGGCCGATCTCGGTGCTCGGGTCGCCGGGGTGGCCGACGCGCAGCGCCCGCGCGGCCGCGACGATTCCCGCCGTGAAGCGCTCGTAACGCTCGCGCATGACGTAGGCGCGCGCGAGGCTGCCGCCCGACTGGCCGGCGTTCGCGAACGCCGCCCAGCGCGCTCCCGCCACGGCGCGCGGGATGTTGGCGTCCGCGAGCACGAGCATCGGGTCCTTGCCGCCGACTTCGATCGTCGCCCGCTTGAGCTCGCGGGCGCAGGCCTCGCCGACGTCGCGCCCGGCCTGCGAGGAGCCGGTGAAGCGCACGTGCGCGACGTCCGCCGAGACGAGCGCGCGCGCCGTGTCCGGGCCGCCGTGGACGATCTGCAGCAGCCCCTCCGGCAGGCCCGCGCGGACGAAGACGCGCGCGATCCGCTCGGCCGCGAGCGCCGCCAGCGGCGAGGGGTGCAGGACGACGCCGTTGCCGGCCATGAGCGCGACCGCGACGTCTCCGAGCGGGGTCGCGAACGGCTCCGCTCCGGGGGTCAACACGGCGACGACCCCGAGCGGCTCGAACGTCAGCCGCGCGCGCTTGACCGGCTGCAGCGAGCGCGCCAGGCCGACGCGCTCGGGAGCGAGCACCTGCGGCGCGGCCTCGGCGAGCCACTGCAGCGTCTCGACGGCGGGCAGCAGCTCCATCGTCTGCACCTCGGCCAGCGGCCGACCCTGCTCGCGGACGATGACCGGCACGAGCTCGTCCCACTCGTCGATGACCGCCTGCGCGGCTCGCACGAGGTAACGCGCGCGGTCGCGCAGGCGCAGCTGCGCCCAGAGGCGCTGGACCGCGGCGGCCTCGGCGACGGCGGCCGGGACGTCGGCCGGCGCCGTCGCCGCGATCGTCGCGAGGTGGGTGCCGTCGATCGGGCTGATCGCCTCCAGGCGCGGGGCGGCTGCGGCGGACGCCGGCATCGCGGCGATTCTCCCAGGACGGCGAGCGGCCCGGCCGCAACTCCGGCCGGGCCGCCGCGGGCGCCGCCGGTGTCAGCCACAGAGGGCGTAGATGCTGCCCTCCGTGCCGCTGGCGGAGACGCCCTTGCGGGGATGGACGCCGACCCGCAGCGTGCGGCGTCCGTACCTGCTCCAGAGCGTGACGTCGATCTTCGCCCCCTCCTGGAAGCCGAGCCCGCGGTGGACGGTCCCGCGGGGGCACTCGAGCGTCACGGTCCGGCGGCTGTCGCCGCGCAACACGACGGGGAAGCGCAGGAGCTGGGCGCCCTTGGCGATCCGGTCGCCGCGGTGCAGGTGGTTGCCGGCGACGTCGACCGGGCTGCGCTGCCCGGCCTTGCGGATCACGGGGAAGCCGATGCCCGGAGCCAGCGGCGCGATCGCCGTGTCGCGGCAGAGCGCGTAGACGTGGCCGTGGGCGCTGGCGGGGTCGACCTTGGGTGCGCTGCGGAAACGCACGTCGATCGTCCGCCTGTAGTAGGCGCTGCCCTTGACGACGCCGAAGGAGACGTCGCTGCCCTCCTGCAGGCCGAGGCCGGTGTGGATCGTGCCCGTGGGGCACTCCAGCGTGATCGGGGCCCTGCTCGCGCCGTGCATCGTGACCGGCCAGCGGACGAGCTCGGTCCCGCGCCGGATGACGTCGTGCTGATGGAGATGATTGCCGCCGACGTCGATCGGTGTCTTCTGGCCCGCCGGGATGATCGTGGGCGGGCCGAGCGTCGGGGCATCGGCGGCGAGCGCGCCGGCGGGAACGGCGAGCGCGGCGGTGAGCGCCAGGGCGGCCGCGATGGCGGCCCGGCGCGACGTGCGGTGCGAGGTGGTGGTGAGCATGACGACAGCGTCGCGGCCGCGGCAGCGCTCGCCCAGTCACCCCAGGTGGCCGCCGCTCACACCCTCACCGCCCGCGCGCACGCCGGATCTCCTCGAGACGCTCGCGCAGCTCCGCCTCCTGCTCGTCCGGCTCGTAGAACCGCGTGCCGGCGACCTCGTCGGGTGCGACCTCCTGCGGGCCGAGGTGCCCGGGGTGGCCGTGCGGGCTGTCGTAGCCGACCGCCTGCGAGCGCACCTGCGGCGGCGGCGAGGCGGCTCCGTACCGGCGCACGTGATCGATCGCCGCGCCGATCGATCGCGTCGCGGCCTTCGACTTCGGCGCGAGGGCGAGGTAGATCGTCGCCTGCGACAGCGCGTGGATGCACTCCGGCAGCCCGACGTGCTCGACGGCGGCGGCCGCGGCGGTCGCGACGACGAGCGCCTGCGGGTCGGCGTTGCCGATGTCCTCCGAGGCGAGGATGACCATCCGGCGCACGAGGAAGCGCGCGTCCTCGCCGCCCTCGAGCATGACCGCGAGGTAGTACAGGGCGGCATCCGGGTCGGACGCGCGCGTGGCCTTGATCCACGCCGAGATGTAGTCGTAGTGCTGGTCGCCGGCGCGGTCGTAGCGCAGGGCCTTGCGCTGCAGCGCCTCCTCGGCGCCCTCGATCGTGACGCCCGCGCCGTCCTCGGCGCTCGCGCAGGCAAGCTCGAGCGCGGCCAGCGCCGTGCGCGCGTCGCCGCCCGCGCGGCTTGCGAGGAACGAGAGCACCTCGTCCGAGACCGGGGCGGCGGCGCATTCGCCGCGCTCCAGCGCCCGCCGCAGCAGCGTCTCGATCTCGGCGGCGTCGAGCGCGTGCAGCTCGTAGACCTGGGTGCGGCTCAGCAGCGCCGCGTTGACCTCGAAGTACGGGTTCTCGGTCGTGGCGCCGATGAGCGTCACGAGGCCCTCCTCGACGGCCGGCAGCAGCGCGTCCTGCTGGGCCTTGTTGAAGCGGTGGATCTCGTCGAGGAAGAAGACCGTGCCCTCGCCGCCGGCCTGGCGGCGATGGGTGGCGCGCTCGATCACCGCGCGCACCTCCGCGCGCCCGGCCTGCACCGCGCTGAGCTCCTCGAACGCGGCCCGCGCCGACCCGGCGACGATTCGGGCGAGCGTCGTCTTGCCGCTGCCGGGCGGTCCGTGAAGCACCATCGAGTGCGGCCGGCCTTCGGCGATCGCGCGCCGCAGCGCCGTCGGCTCGTCGGGCCTGCCCAGGATGTGCTCCTGGCCGACGAGCTCGTCGAGCGTGCGCGGGCGCATCCGCACTGCCAGCGGCGCCTCGGCCGGCGGGACCGGCGTCGAGGTCGCCGGGGGCTCGTCACCAGTCTCGAACAGCTGGTCTCCCATCGTGCAAGTATCGTCGCGCGCCAAGTGGAGCTCGTCGCCTTCGCGATCTGGTGCTTCCTCGTCGCGCTCGCCGGCGGGCTCGTGGGGCTCGTGCTGGGCAACATCCGGCTGCCCGCCACGCTGCTCGTGGCGCCCAGCGCAGCTTCGGGCGGCGGCGCGAACCTCCTCATCAGCGGGGCGTCGGCGCTGGCGGCCGCGGTCGCCCACATCCGCGCCCGGCGCATCAACTGGCGGCTGTTCGGGTGGATGGCGCCGCCGTCGGTCGCGGGCGCGGTCGCGGGCGGCTACCTCGCCGGCGTCATCGACGAGAACGTGCTCCTGGCCTGCATCGCGGCGGTGCTGTTCTACAGCGGCTTCGACCTGCTGCGATGGCGCCCGCGGCCCGCGGCCGCGGTGGCCGAGGCGGCACCCGCGCGGGCCGGCTTCGACCGCGTGGCGGCGGTCGTGAGCGGCGCGGTCATCGGGCTGCTGGGCGGGCTCGTCGGGCTGATCCTCGGCTCGCTGCGGATGCCCGCGCTGCTGCGCCGCGTCGGTGAGCCGCCGCACACCGCGGTCGGGACGAACCTCGCGGTCGGGGTCTGCGTCGGGGTCGCCGGGGCGCTCGGGCACCTGCCGTCGGGCGCGCCGGACTGGACGGTCGCGGGCGTCGGCGCCGCCGCGTCGATGCCCGGTGCGCTGCTCGGCGCGCGCCTCACGGGGCGCCTGTCGGAGACCCAGCTCGTGCGCGCCATCGGGGCGATCCTGCTCGTCGCGGCGACGGCGATGGTCGTGCAGATCGTCGTCTGACGCCGGTCCGGGAACCGGGCGCGACCGTCCCGGGCGCCGCTATCGTCGCGGCATGACGCTGCGACGCGGGACGCTGACGTGCTGCGCCATCCTCGTCACCGCGCTGGCGCTCGTCTCGTGCTCGAGCGCGGACCAGGCGGCTTCGAGCGGCAACGCGGTCAAGGGCAAGCGCCTCTTCGCCGCCAACGGCTGCGGCGGCTGCCACACGTTCGTCGCCGCCGGCTCCAGCGGCACGACGGGACCGGACCTCGACGCGGCGCTGCCGAGCGCGCGCACGGTCGTGCGCCAGCTCAACCAGCCGGGCGCGCTCATGCCGAGCTTCGCGGGCAAGCTGTCGGACGCCGACAAGCGCGACCTGGCCGCGTTCGTCGGCGCCGGGCGCAGCTCGGGCAAGGCGGTCGCCAAGCCGTTCGCTCCCGACAAGACGACGCTGGCCGACTGCCGCGCCTCCACGCCCGAGTGCCTGGAGCAGGCGTTCGGCAACCTGACGTTCCGCGACGGGCCGAAGGCGGCGCTCGCGCGGCTGCAGACGACGCTGCAGACCAACCGCGCCGCCCAGGCCGACTGCCACCGGATCGCGCACCGGATGGGCTCGGCGGCGCTGTCGCGCTTCAAGGATCACGTCGCGCCGGCGTTCATCGCGGGCAACCCGATCTGCGCGTCGGGCTACTACCACGGGATCATCGAGCGGGCCTTCCTCGGCCAGCCGACCGCGCGCCTGGCGACGGTCGCTCGCCAGCTGTGCAGCGACCCGCAGATCAATGCCCGGCGCTTCCTCGCCTACCAGTGCATCCACGGCCTCGGGCACGGGCTGATGATCTACACCGGCTACGACCTGCCCGGCTCGCTGAAGACCTGCGACGCGCTGCAGACGGGCTTTGCGCGCGTCTCCTGCAGCGGCGGGGTCTTCATGGAGAACTTCAGCTCGTCCTACGGGGTGACGTCGAAGTACGTGCGCGCCAACGATCCGATCTATCCCTGCAACGCCGTCTCCGAGCGCCACAAGCTCTACTGCTATCTGCTCGTGACGGCGAACATCCTGCGCCTCGACGGAGGCGACCTGCGGCGCGCCGCCGACGCCTGCCTGCGCAGCGAGCGGGCCTGGGTCAGCACGTGCTTCGAGTCCTTCGGCCGCGACGCCTCCGGGATCGCGGGCACGTCCTCCGAGCGCGCGCTCGCCAGCTGTCGCCTCGCGCGCCACCACGAGGGCGACTGCCTGTACGGCGTCGCACGCGAGATCGTCAACGCCGACGCCCGCGGAGCTCGCGCCGGTCGCTTCTGTGCGCAGACGCGCGCGCCCTTCCGCGACCGCTGCTATGCCGGCGTCGGCTCCGTCCTGGCGTCGCTCGAGCCGACGGCGCAGCGCCTGCGCGCGGCCTGTCGCGCGATCAGCGCCGAGCACCTGGCCGCATGCCTGCGCGGCGCCGGGCTGAGCTCCTGAGCCGCCCCGTCGCGGTGTGCTTATATCGCCCGATGGGGCGCCTGGCAGACCGTCTGATCGCGTGGCTCATGCGGCCGCGGATCCGCAGGGTGCGGCGATGGTCGTTTCTCGTCACCGTGCCGCTCGCGTTCGTGGTCGCGCATGTCTACGGCGTGCACCAGGGGCTGCTCGTGATCGCGATCCGCGCCGCGCTCTGGGGCGCGGTCGCCGTCCTGGCCTGGCGTCTGCGCGACGAGCGCGGCGAGGCGCTGCGCGATCTGCTCATGCATCCCCGCGGCCGCGCCTTCGGGCGGGCCGAGTTCGACGTCCTGACCGCCGTGCCGCGCTCGATCGTCGCCGGGCGACGCCGCCAGGCCGGCATGTCCTACCACCGCGGGACCTTCGGCCGGGCGATGGCGCTGGCGTTCACGCCGGTCGTGGTGACCGAGGCCGCGGCCGTGCACCTGCTGCTGCGCGGTGGCATCGCCGCGTGGATCGTCACCGCGCTGCACGCCTACGCGCTGCTATGGCTCTGGGGATTCTTCCTCGGGCCTCGCGCCTATCCGCACCGGGTCGGGCCACGGACGGCGGTGCTGCGCGACGGCGCGATGTACC
>DASWQM010000306.1:0-9995 GCA_036403675.1 Solirubrobacteraceae bacterium
TCGGAGAGCACCATGAACCCTCGCTCCAAGAAGACCCTCCTCACCATCACCGCGATCGCCGCCCTCGCCTCACCGGGCATCGCGCAGGCCCGTCAGGGCGCCGACGATCCCGTCGGTCACGTCCGCCACAGCGGCGGCGACGACGTCCGCTCGAGCGCGAAGAAGAGCACGCACAAGACGCGCACCCGCACCCGCGGCCGCGACGACCGCGGGGCCGGCCACCGCCGCCACGGCGCGGACGACGGCCCGAACCACCGCTAGGTCCGCATGCGTCAGCCGGCGCCACGGAGGCGCGCCGGCTGACGGCCTCGGCGACCGAGCGAGCTAGCCTCGTCGCTCGTGAACGTCGAGGGATCACACGGGATCGTCGCCGCCGGGCACCCGCTGACCGCGGAGGCCGGCGCGCGCGTCCTGCGCGAGGGCGGCAACGCCGTCGACGCCGCCGTCGCAGCGATGCTCGTGTCGTGGGTCGCCGAGCCGCTGCTCACCGGGCCCGGCGCGGGCGGCTACATGCTCGTCGCCGGCGCGGGCGAGGAGCCGGTGCTCCTGGACTTCATCGTCGCCGCCCCCGGCTACGGCGCGAGCTCGGACGAGCGCGCCCCGCTCCTGCCGGTCGAGGTGGACTTCGCCGGCGACGCGCGCCAGGTCTTCCATGTCGGCGCCTCGTCCTGCGGCACCTTCGGCACGCCGGCGGGGGTCGACGAGGCGATGCGCCGCTGGGGATCGAAGGACCTCGCAGAGCTCACCGCGCCGGCGGCGGCGCTCGCGCGCGACGGCGTCGTGCTCAACGCCCAGCAGGCCGAGGTCGTGCACCTGCTCGAGGCGATCCTGCGTTCGACACCGGAAGCGGCCGCGCTCTACGCGCCGGGAGGGCGGCTGCTGCAGGACGGCGACCGCTTCGTCTGCCCCGAGCTCGGCGACACGATCGAGCGGCTCGGCAGCGATGGCGCCGCGCCGTTCTACCGCGGCGAGATCGCCGACGCGGTGGTGGCGACCGTCGCCGCCGGGGGCGGTGTCCTGACGGCGGAGGACCTCTGGCGCTACGAGGCGCTTGCGCGCGCGCCGCTGCGCGTCGAGTACCGCGGGCGCGACGTCCTGACCAACCCGCCGCCCTCGGCCGGCGGGATCCTGCTGGCGCTCGTGCTCGCCCGGCTGGACCGCGAGCCGCCGCCGCCGTCGCTGGCGCTCCTCGTGGAGTCGATGGAGGAGGCGCAGGCGGCGCGCACGCCGGAGTTCCTCGAGGGCCTCGCCGAGCCCGGCTTCGCCGAGCGCTTCCGCGCGTCGCGGCTCGGCGCCACGACCCACATCTCGGTCCTCGACGCCGACGGCCGCGCCTGCTCGGTGACGTGCACGAACGGCGAGGGCTCGGGCATCATCGTGCCCGGCACCGGCATCCACGTGAACAACATCATGGGTGAGACCGACCTCAGCCCGCTTGGCTTCCACCGCGCGCCGGCCGGGCGCCGGATGCCGTCGATGATGTCGCCGACGGTCGTCATGAGCGATGGCGAGGTGCACGTCGCGCTGGGCTCGTCGGGCTCCAACCGGATCCGCTCGGCGCTCCTGCAGACGATCGTGGCGATCGTCGACCACGACCTCGACGCGGCGGCCGCGGTCGCCGCGCCGCGCGTCCACTTCGAGGACGGGGTCATCACCGCCGAGCCCGGCGTTCCGCTTCAGGAGCTGCGCGGCAACCCCCACGAGGTGCAGTGCTTCCGCGCGCTGAACATGTTCTTCGGCGGTGTCCAGGCGGTCTGCCGCGATCCCACGACCGGCGCGCTCAGCGGCGCCGGCGACCCGCGGCGCGGTGGCGTGGCGGTGGCGGCGTAGCGAGGACATGCCGTGATCGTCGCCGTCCACGTCCCTTCGAGCACCGGCGCACGGTCGTGAGGCGCAGCGCGGTTGCCCTGGCGGCTGGGGCGGCGCTCGTGCTCGGCGCCTGCGGGACGCCGTCGCCTGACCTCTTCGTCGTCCGTCGCGACGGCACCGTGCCGGGCGCCAAGCTCGACCTGCTCGTCTCCGACACGACCACCCGCTGCAACGGCGGCGCGGTCCGGCCGCTGACGAGCGAGCAGACGCTCGAGGCGCGCGACATCACGACGGAGCTGCTGAAGGTCCAGTCGGGCAAGGTCGCCGTGCCGCCCGCGCCCCCGGCGCAGATCTTCCGCTTCTCCGTGCGCACGGAGGCCGGCAGGCTGCGCTACGGCGACACCGCGCAGCGGCCCGAGGTCCTGCCGCGCCTGACGCTCTTCATCCGCCGCATCGCGATCGGCGTGTGCGGCCTCAAGCGTTAGATCACGACGAGCGATAGGCGGGCGGTGGCGGCGGCTGCGCCCGGGCGCGGGCGATGAGGCCGAGCAGCGCGGGGCCCGAGGTGCCGCCGAGCACGCGCAGGCGCGGCAGGCGGTAGGTGTTGCCCGTCCGCCGCGCCCAGCCGGGCACGACCGTCGTCGAGCCGACGTAGCCCGCCCTCCGGACGGCCGCGATCACGGTCGCGTCGTACTGGCCCGACGGGTAGCAGAACCAGTTGACGGGGACGCCGTAGCGCTGCCGGAGGATCCGCCGGGCGTCCGCGATCTCGGCGTGCCGGGCGGCGGCGCCGAGCCTGCCGAGGTCGGCATGGCTGAGCCCCTGTGTGTCGAGCTCCCAGCCCGCGTCGAGCAGGCCTCGCACCTGGCGCCGGGTGAGACCGCCCTGGGACGGCGGCAGGCCGGTGAGCTGGATGTTCTCGACGCCGGCCCAGCCGAGTGCGCGCAGGACCGGCATGGCCTTCGTGTACTGCGACCGGTAGCCGTTGTCGAAGGTCAGCACGATCGGCCGGCCGGGCCCGAGCGGCGTGCCGCGGCGCCAGTGCGCGAGGACCTGGTCCATCGTCACGCCGTGCCAGCCGGCGCGCTCGAGGGCGCGCATCTGCGCTCGGAACTGCGCCGGCGCGACGTAGAGCCCGGGGAACGGCGCCCCGGGCGGCGGCGGCGCGATGACGTGGTACATGAGGATCGGGACGGCGTCGACGCGCCGCTGCGTGGCGCCCGCGGGCGCGACCGACGAGGGCTCCGCCGCCTTCGCGCGCCCGTGCGACGGCGGTCGTGCCGCGTCCCGACCCGTCGCGACGTGGCTGCGGGCGGGGGCGCGGCCGGCGGTCTTGCGGCCGCCGCCGGGCAGGCCGGCCGCCGCGACGCCGACGATGACGACCAGCGCCGCGAAGGCGATCAGCGCCGCGCGGCGGCGGTACCGAAGCCGCTCCTGCTCTTTCGCGCGGCGCCGCGCGTGTAGCTCCCGCGCATCCACGACGCAAGCCAACCACATCCACGGGCGACCTACTCAGCCGCCGCCGGCGCGGGCGACCGCCGCGACGAGTAGCGTTCCGCGGGCGCCCTGATGAACAACGAGCTTGCGAGCCCGTGGTCATTCGCACGCGCCGGGCAATCGCGCGCGGTGCGCTCGTCGGTGGCGCTGATCGGGAACGGCGCGCTCCTCGTGCTGCTGGGCTGCGGCGTTCTCATCGCCGTCGCGTCCGCCGCCGGAGCGTCGTTTCTCGTCGCGACCCCGCCGGGGCGGTTCCCGGCCTGGATCACCGGCCCGCTGGGCGGCCTCGGGAACCCCATCGGGCGGCCGGGGTTCCTCACGGTGATGCTGTTCATGTGGGTTGCGTACGCGGCGGTGATCGCCGCCAGCTCGCGCGTGCGGCGGGTGCTCGCGCTGAGCGTCGTGGTCGCGCTGCACGTCGTCTTCCTGCTCGCTCCGCCGCTGCTGTCGACCGACATCTTCAGCTACCTCGACTACGCGCGGCTCGGCGCCGTCCACGGGCTGAACCCATATCTGCACACGCCGATTGCAGCGCCTCACGACGCCGTCTACTCGCTCGTCGGCCCGAAGTGGGATCACACCAGGACAGCCTACGGGCCGCTGTTCACCCTGCTGAGCTACCCGCTCGCCCACCTGAGCCTGCCCAACGCCGTCTGGGCGCTGAAGACGCTGGCGACGCTCGCGAGCCTCGCGTGCGTCGGCCTGGTGTGGCGCTGCGCGAGGCTGCGCGGGCGCGATCCGCTGCGGCCTGCGCTCCTGGTGGGGCTCAACCCGCTGCTGCTGGTCTACGCCGTCGGCGGCGGGCACAACGACCTGCTCATGATGGGGCTGATGGTCGGAGCCGTCGCGCTCGCCTCGCAGCGCGAGAGCGTGGCCAGCGGCCTGGTCGTCGCGGCCGCGACGGTCAAGCTCTCGGCCGGCGTCGTCCTGCCGTTCATGCTGGTGGGCGCGCGTCGCCCGCGGCAGGTTCTCGCGGGTGCAGCGGTCGCGCTGGCGCTGGCGGCCGCGGTCTCCGCGCTGGCCTTCGACTGGCATGCGTGGCGGTTCCTCGGCGTCGTGCGCGAGCAGCAGGAGCTCATCGGCCCCCAGAGCTTCCCGATCCAGGTCGCCCACTTGTTCGGGCTCGGGGGACCGGCGACCGTGATGGCGATCGCGCACGTCGCCCTCGCGACGACCGCGCTGGCGCTGCTCGCGGCCGTGCGCCGCGGGGCCGACTGGGTGGCGGCGAGCGGCTGGATGCTGCTGGCCGTGGTCGTCGCGACGAGCTTCCTGCTCCCGTGGTACACCGTCTGGGCGCTGCCGCTGGCGGCAATCAGCGCCGACCGCCGGCTCATCGCCGCGACGCTCTTCATCGAGCTGCTGTTCTTCGTCCACCAGCTCGGCCCGTTGGTGGCTGCATGATGGCGCGGCTCCCGCGACGCGCGACCGACGCCCTGCTGATCGCACTCGGCCTGCTGCTCACCGTCGCGGTCGCCGTCGACGTCGTCCGGAGCAACGCGCTCGCGGAGCGCATGCGCCGTGATCGCTCCGCGCTGCGCGCATACCTGCACCCCCAGGTCGTCGACCCGCAGCTCGTCAGCATCAGCGTGCGTGGGTCGCGCGACCTCGTCTGCGTGCCGCGGCACGGCCTGCGCCGGTCGCGCATCTGCATCCACGTCCTCCACACCGGCTCCGGCGCCCACGGCCCGGCACCGCCGGCGGAGCTCGGCGCGCCGGTTCGCATACCCCAGCGCTGAGCAATCGCCTCCGGCCTGACGGGGCGGCTCGGGCTGGCGGCGAGCCTTGCCGCGATCATCGTCGTCCTCGTCTTCGTCCTCGTCTTCCTGACACGCGCGATCTCCGACCTGCAGCGCCAGACCGACGAGCGACGCGAGTCGCTGCGAGTGCGGCTCGACGTCGACGCGCTGCAGCACGCCTGAGGCGCTCGCACTCACGCACGCCGGCGCGCCGGCGTTGTAGTGGCGTGACGAGCCGGTCGCGGGTGATCTCTAGCCTCAAGAACCCATGAACCGCCGCGCGTGGCTGCTCATGGCGCTCCTGGCCGGGCTCTGGGGCGCCTCCTATCTCTTCATCAAGGTCGCCCTCGAGGACGGCCTGGCCCCGCTGTTCATCGTCTTCGCGCGCATCGCGCTCGGCGCGATCGTGCTCGTGCCGCTCGCGCTGCGCGCCGGTGCGCTGCGGGCGCTGCGCGGGCTGACCGGGCCGATCGTGTTCATGGCCGTCGTGCAGGTCGTGCTGCCGTTCCTGCTGATCACGTACGGCGAGCGCCACATCGCCTCGTCGCTGGCCGGGATCCTCGTGTCCGCGGCGCCGATCTTCACGGCCCTCATCGCCGTGCGCTACGACGACGAGGAGCGTCCGCACGGGGTCGCGATCGCCGGCGTCGTGATGGGGATCGTCGGCGTGGCGCTGCTCTTCGGCGTCGACCTCAGCGGCGACGCCGCCGCGCTCGCCGGTGGGCTCATGGTGCTGCTGGCGTCGGTCGGCTACGCGGTCGGCTCGCTGTACCTCAAGCACCGGCTGCGGGGCGTGCCGGCGGTCGGCCTCGCGGCGTCGACGATGGTCGCCGGGGCGGTCGTGCTCGCGCCCGCAACGCTCTTCGTGCTGCCCTCGCACGCGCCGAGCCTCGACGCGGCCGGGTCGCTGCTCGCGCTCGGCGCCGGCGGCACCGGCATCGCCTTCGCGATCTACTACACGCTCATCGCCGAGATCGGCCCGGGACGGGCGTCGCTCGTCGCCTACATCGCGCCGGGCTTCGCCGTGCTCTACGGCGTGTCGCTCCTGAGCGAGCCGCTGACGGCGGGCGCGCTGCTCGGGCTCGTGCTCATCCTCGCGGGCTCCTGGATCGCCGCCGAGGGGCGGCTCCCGGGGCGGGCGCGGGCGACGCAGGTCGCGCCGCTGGAGCCGCCGCCGGTGCGGGAGCCGGCCTGAGCGCCCGCACGCTCAGCCGAAGCGGACCTTGCCGTTGGAGCGGGCGCGCGCCTGCGCGCGCTCGACGAAGTCCAGCCGCTTCGCCGCGGCCCGGAAGAGCCGGGTGACGAGCCGCATGCGGGCGTTCTCGGAGCGCAGGTCGAGCAGGCCCTGCTTGGCGTCGAGGCCGAAGTCGACCGTCGCGGCCATCTCGTAGGCGCTCTTGGCCGCGAGCTCCTCGAAGTCGGGCTCGGTGTCGGTGGCCTGCAGGACGAGCTCGGCGTAGGCGTTGCGGGCCTCGGCGGCCGTCTCCTCGTCGGGATCCTCGGCCTTGTCCTCGAGGAACTCGACCGTGCCCGCCGGGTACGGGCGGTCGGGCTGGCGCTCGACGATCCGGAACGGGCGCGTGCCGCGCGTCAGGACGTTCAGGCGGCCGTCGTCCATCCGCTCCATGACCTCGGTGACCTCGCACGCGCAGCCGACCTCGCGCAGGTCCCCCTTCGCGGCCCAGACGATGCCGAACTCCGACTCGCGCTCGAGCAGCTCGTCGAACATCGTCCGGTAGCGCGGCTCGAAGACGTGCAGCGGCACGAGCTCATGGGGGAGCGCGACGAGCGGAAGCGGGAACAGCGGGAAGTCGCGCACCGTGCGGTCTGGCATCGAGGTATCTCAGCATGACGCAGACGGGCCGTGCTGTGGTACCGAGGATCCACATCCCGCTCGGGGAGACGTGGATCCTCGGCAGGTGATCGTGCGCTCAGCGGCCGGCGATCGTCTGCGGCAGCGAGAACGTCACGTGCTTGCCGTGCAGCCGCACACGGGCCTGGTAGACGGCGACGTCCACGCCCGCCAGCGGTTTGCCGCTGACGCGGAACGTGCTGTTGCGATGCAGCCGCGCACGGCCGATCTGCGTCCTGTGGGTGCCGCAGCCGCGCGGCCGCGCGAAGAGCCGCACGAGCGGACGCGAGCCCCGCTTCGGCGCACCGACGACGCGGCCCGCGATGACGATCCTGCCGTTGCGCAGCTTTGCGCTCGTCGTGATCATCCGCCGCCGCAGGCGCACGTTGCGCGAGTGCAGCGCGCCGAGCCGCGCCTGGTAGCGCAGGACGCGCCCGCCGCGGAGCTTCGGGATCGCGACCCGTAGTCGGATCGTCCCGTCCGGCCGGATCAACGTGCGCGCGACCGCGACGCCGCCTTCCACGATCGTCACCGGTGCCCCGGCGAGCGTCCGCTCGGCGAGGCCGGTGAGCAGCACGCGGCGTCCGACGCGACGCACGTTCAGCAGCGTGAGCTCGCCCGCCGGGCAGTCGCCGAAGTCGAGCACGGTGCTCGAGCCGGTGGCGGTGGGCGGCGGCGGGGCGCCGGCCGCCGTGACCTTGATCGTGATGCGCCCCTCGACCGGCGGGCTCTTGCCGTCGTCGGCCTTGAACCCGAACGTGTCGGTGCCGCTGAAGTCCGGCCGCGGCGTGTAGGTCAGCTTCGCGCCGGAGCCGCTGAGCGTGCCGTCGCGCGGCGCGTCGGCGACGGTGAACGTCAGCGTGTCGCCGTCGGGATCGCTGCCCGTCAACGTGATCGGCAGCGATCCGCCCTGGACGACCGTCAGCGCCTGGTCGTCGGCCACCGGCACCCGGTTCGGCGCCAGGCCGCCGGAGAAGCGGAAGACGTTGTCGTCGTAGTCGCGGTCGCCGCCGTTGAAGAGATCCTCGAAGCCGACGTCGAACTGGCGCTCGCCGCTGTTGACGACCCTGCCGTGCGCGAGGTTGTCGGGGTTGCGGTCGCCGGGGCCGAGCTTGAAGACGTGGTCGGCGCCGTCGTCGACGAGGATGCCGAACAGCAGCTCCTCGCCCGCCGGGCGGGCGGACAGCGTCACCGTCTTGCCGACCTCGCGGTTCGTGGCGACCTCGACGAAGGTGCCGTCGGGGTTGTAGAGCCGCAGCGTGCTGACGAGGCCGGCGGTCGCCGGCCGAACCTCGACCGTGATCTCGCCCCCGGTCGAGAACAGCTGGTCGCCCAGGCCCGCCGGCGGCGCCGGCGCCCGCGTCGGCGCCGGCACCGGCGTCTGCGCGGACGCGCTCGCAGCACAGACGAGCGTGATGAACGTCGCCGCGGCGGTCGCCGCGAGACGCGTTGACGAAGAACCCGTCATGTATGTCTGCCCCCTGTCACGTTTGCGGGTCAGGTGGCCCCGCCGCGTGCGCACCATCGCCCTTCCTGCTGCGCGCGCGGCACCGTCCACCGTGACCCATCGCTTCCCCCACCGGCACGGACGGCGGCAAGGCTAGTCTCGCCGCCGCGGGCGCACAAGCCCGCGGTGATGACCATCCGATGACGGCCGGATGACAGTCGCTTCATCTGGGCCCTCCGGCCGCCGGCCGAGCGCGACAGTCCACCTCCTGCACGAACACGGAGGTTCACGATGGTCATTTCCCGCAGGCAATTGCTCAAGTCGGCGATGGTCGGCGCCGCCGGCGCCACGCTGCCGCTGACGATCTTCAAGCCCGGCAGCGCCCCGGCGGCGCTCCAGGGCTTCTCCACGCCGCTGCCGCGCCTGCCCAAGGCGCGGCCCGTCGGCACGAACGCCTACCGGATCACGGCGCGCGCGGGCGTCCAGCAGTTCCATCCCGCGCTCGGCAGCACGAGGATGTGGGGCTACGACGACGGCAGCGGGCGCGGCGTGCGGACGCCGGGCTACGTCATCGAGGCGCGCAAGGGGACGGCCACGACGGTCAGCTTCGTCAACGGCCTCCCCGACCAGCACATGTTCTCCTCGGAGGTGCCCGACTACATGCACGCCGGTGCGCCGGTGCGCATGCACACCCACCTGCACGGCGGCTACGTGGCCGCTGACAGCGACGGCAACCCGTACGCGCGGGCGGCCGAGTACCTGCCGGGGCAGACGCAGACGGTCGTCTATCCCAACCAGCAGAGCTCGGGCCTGCTCTGGTACCACGACCACGCCGACCAGATCACGAGGACGAACGTCTACGCCGGGCTCGTCGGGCTCTACATCGTCCGCGACGCCCAGGACACGGGCGCCGAGAACAACCCGATGGGCGTCCCGGGCGGAGCCTACGAGGTGCCGATCGTGCTCTCGGACAAGCTCTTCGACGCCTCCGGCCAGCTCTTCTACAGCGACACGCCCACGTGGATCCCGGAGTTCTACGGCGACACGCCGGTCGTCAACGGCGCGGCACGCCCCGTCATGGACGTCGAGCCCCGCATGTACCGCTTCCGCATCGTCAACGGCTCCAACGCGCGGTTCTGGAACCTCACGCTGGGCGCGAACGTGCCGTGCTGGCAGATCGGATCCGACGGCGGCCTGTTCGACGCGCCCGTGCGCCTCAGCCGCCTGCTGCTGCTGCCGGCCGAGCGCGCCGACATCATCGTCGACTTCTCGCGCATCGCCGGGCAGACGCAGACGCTCGTGAACGCTGCGCTGCCCGCCGAGGTCTCAAGCCCCGCGCCCGACCTCCCGGAGGTCATGCAGTTCCGCGTCGGGACGACCGTCACGTCGCGCGGGCCGGCGACCGTGCCCGCGCGCCTGCCCGGCACGATGCCGTCGCTCGGCGCGCCGTCGCTCACCCGCAACATGACGCTCGAGGAGGTCGAGGACCCGGTCACGGGTGAGCCGGCCTACGGCTCGATGAACGGGCGCAAGTACGACGATCCGCGCGGGGTGCAGGAGCGGCCGAAGCTCGGCTCGACGGAGGACTGGCGCCTCATCAACCTCACGGGTGACACGCACCCGATCCACCTGCACCTCATCCAGTTCCAGGTCA
>DASWQM010000307.1:0-8904 GCA_036403675.1 Solirubrobacteraceae bacterium
TTCGCCGCGGGGCCCGTCTGCTGCTCGGCCGACGAGCGCGAGCGCGTCGTCGCCGCGCGTGAGCGTCAGGCCCTGCGCCTCGAGGGCACCGGCGCGACCTGCAACGCCCACCTCGACGCCGCGCTGGTACGCAGGCACGCGGCGCTCGGCCGCGGCATGTGCACGAGCAGGTCCATCCGGTCCAGTAGCGGGCCGCTCAGCTTGCGCCGGTGGCGCGCGATGTCGCCGTCCGAGCAGCGGCAGCGACGGCTCCCCGCCAGCCCGCAGGGACACGGGTTCGTCGACGCGACGAGCTGAAAGCACGTCGGAAAGACGATCGTGCGCTGCCCGCGGACGATCGTGACGGCGCCGTCCTCCAGCGGCTGGCGCAGCGCCTCCAGCGCGGAGCGGCTGAACTCCGACAGCTCGTCGAGGAACAGGACGCCGTGGTGCGCGAGGCTCGCCTCCCCGGGCGCCGGCAGCGATCCGCCGCCGACGAGCCCGGGCGGCGAGATCGTGTGATGCGGGGCGCGCAGCGGCCGCTGCCGGACGAGCCCGCCGCCGCCGTGGAGACCGGCGACGCTGTGGATGCGCGTGACGGCCACCGCCTCCTCGCGGCTCAGCGGCGGGAGCACCGACACGAGCCGCTGCGCGAGCATCGTCTTGCCGGTGCCCGGCGGCCCGGACAGGAGGAGGTTGTGGCCGCCGGCAGCCGCGATCGTCAGCGCCCGGATCGCACCGGGATGCCCCCGGACATCGGCGAGGTCGAGCGTGTCCACCCGCGGCTCATCGCCCGGCGGCGCGGGCGGGAGACCGGGCGCCGGCCCGCCGCGCAGGATCGCCGCGACCTCGCGCAGATCCGCCACGCCGGCGACCGCGAGCCCGTCGACGAGCGCAGCCTCGCGCGCGCACTCGCGCGGGACGACGAGCCCGGCGATGCCCGCCCGCCGTGCGCCCTCGGCGACCGCGAGGACGCCGCGGCAGTGACGCAGCTCGCCGCTGAGCGAAAGCTCGCCGAAGACGGCCCAGGGCTCGAGCTCGGTGGCCGGCAGCTGCTCGGAGGCCGCGAGGATGCCGCACGCCGTCGCCAGGTCGAAGCCGGGGCCGACCTTGCGCAGGTGCGCGGGCGCGAGGTTGACCGTGATGCGCCGCTGCGGGAAGGCGAAGCCCGAGTTCAGCAGCGCGGCGTGGACGCGCTCGCGCGATTCACGGACCGCCGCGTCGGCCCGGCCGACGATCGTGAATGCCGGCAGGCCGCGGCGCAGGTCGACCTCGACCGTGACCCGACGCGAGGCCAGGCCGTCGATCGCAAACGTCGTGACACGGGCGAGCATGGACAGCACGCTAGGCGCGGGCGCGTGCCGGAACAGCACCTGCTCGTAACGATTTCGCGCAGCGGCTGCGCACGATCGGACGCCTCGATCGACTCGCGCAGAGATGTCACAGCTCCTGCGCAGACTTGCTGCAAACACGCGTTGTGGCGGCACACGATCGCCCCTAGCTTCGATCCGCGATGGGCACCGATCTCCGTCAGCACCTCGGCCGTGTCGGCGAACGCCTGGCACTCGAGCACCTCGAGCGCCTGGGCTACCGCCGCCTCGTCTGCAATCACCGCACCCGCTACGGCGAGCTCGACCTCGTCGTCTGCGACGACACGACGATCGTGTTCGTCGAGGTCAAGGCGCGCCGCGTCGACGCGGCCGCGACCGCGCTGGAGTCGGTCCCGCCGAGCAAGCAGCGGCAGGTCCGCAGGATGGCTGCGGCATGGCTGGTCGACACCAGTGATCGTCCCCGCGCACGCGAACTGCGCTTCGACGTCATCGGCGTCATGGTCGACCGCGACGGCAGGCTCGTCCGCCTCGATCACCTCGAAGCGGCCTTCTGATGGCGCACTCGCTACAGCACGAGCTGCTGGTAGGCCATCGACTGGAAGCTCAGGCGATGCAGCGGCGAGACGCCGAGGCGCTGAATCGCCTCGCGGTGCTCGGGCGTGGAGTAGCCGACGTGCGCGGCGAACTCCCAGCCCGGATGCAGCTCGTCGGCGCGGCGCATGTAGCGGTCGCGCGTGACCTTGGCGACGATCGAGGCGGCGGCGATCGCAGCCGATGTCGCGTCCCCGTCGACGATCGCGCGACGGGCGAAGCCGATGTCGCCGACCGGGAAGCCATCGGAGAGGCAGATGCAGCCGGGGCGCGCGACGCCGAGCAGCGCGTCGCGCAGGGCCGCGATGTTCGTCTTGTGCAGGCCGCGCGCGTCGATGCCACGCGCGCAGCGCGAGACGACGCAGACCTTGGCCGCGGTGCGCATGACGATCGGAAACAGCTCCTCCCGAACCTCCATCGTGTGCTGCTTGGAGTCGTTGAGACGGCTGAGGGCGCGCAGCTCGCGGGTCGTCAGCGCCTCGACGTCGAAGAGCACGGCGGCAGCGACGAGCGGGCCGGCGAGGCAGCCACGGCCGGCTTCGTCGGCGCCCGCCACCCAGCGCACACCGAGGCGACGGTCGAAGTTGAACAGGCGCCGGCCGGGCGAGCGCTTGCGTTGCGGGCGCTTGCGCCGGGCGGCGGCGACGGCGGGCTCAGGCGCCACGACCGGCGGCGAGGACGTCGCTGGGGGCGGGGCTGTCAGCGCACGGTCCACGGTTGGACCGCATCATGAAGCAGCGAGCGGGCGGAACCGTCAAGGGGATGCGAAGATCGTGGCGCCGCGGCGCGCACGTTGCGCGATCGAGCCTGCGCGCGTTCCGGGCGCCGACATCGGCCGGGCGCGAGCGGGCGCTACAGCGGCCCGATGCGCTTCGGCGGCCAGTACGTCGCGAAGGCGGTGCCGACGATCCAGTCACGCGGCACGGGACCCCAGAAGCGGCTGTCGTCGGACGAGCCACGGTTGTCGCCCATCATGAAGTAATGCTTCGGCGGAATCGTGATCGGCGTCGGCAGGTTGCAGCCCTGGCCCCCGCCACACGGCCTGATGAACGGCTCCTTCTGCTCTTTGCCGTTGAGGACGACGTGGCCGTCCCGGATCGCGACGGCGTCACCCGGCCCCGCCACGACGCGCTTGATGAAGTTGTCGCTCGCCTTGGCGGCCGTCTCCTTCGGACATGGCGATCCATCGGGATGACCAGCGCCGCACGTCGGACCATCCTGGGCGACGGCGCCCGTCGGCGGATGGAAGACCGTCACGTCGCCGATCGAGGGATCGCTGAAGTTGTTGCCGATCCGGTTGACCAGCACCCGCTGGCCCGGCGTCAGCTTCGGCACCATCGAGGGCGTGGGAATCCGATACGGCTTGACGAGGAACGCCTGGATGCCGAGCGCCAGCCCAAGCGCCACCGCGACGATCAGGACGAGCTCGACGAGCGAGTTGCCACGCGAGGAGCGTTCCACCGTCGAACGCCGGCGTTTCACGCCTGCTCGCTTGCCGCGGCCTCGTCCAGCCGGCTGCGGGCTTGCGCGGTGCGCGGGCACCGGCGGGCGCTACAGCAACCCGATGCGCTTCGGCGGCCAGTACGTCGCAAAGGCGTTGCCGATGATCCAGTCACGTGGCACCGGTCCCCAGAAGCGGCTGTCGTCGGACGAGCCACGGTTGTCGCCCATCATGAAGTAGTGCTTCGGCGGAATCGTGATCGGCGTCGGCAGGTTACAGCCGTCGCCCCCGCCACAGGGCCTGATGAACGGCTCCTTCTGCTGCTTGCCGTTGAGGACGACGTGGCCGTCGACGACCGCCAGCCGGTCGCCGGGGCCGGCGACGATGCGCTTGATGAAGTTCACGCTGGCCTTGGTCGGGGTGGGCGCGGGGCAGGGCTGGTCGTCGCGGTGCGGCGCGCCGCACTCCTTGCCGTTCTCGGCTCCCGAGGGCGGGTGGAAGACTGTGATGTCACCGATCGAGGGATCGCCGAAGTTGTTGCCGATCCTGTTGACGAGCACGCGCTGGCCGGGCATGAGCGTCGGCACCATCGACGGCGAGGGGATCCGGTACGGCTTGACGAGGAAGGCCTGGATGCCGAGCGCGAGCCCGAGCGCCACCGCGACGATCAGGACGAGCTCGACGAGCGAGTTGCCGAGGGAGGAGCGTTCCTTTGTCACGCCTGCTCGCCGGCGGCGGCCTCGTCGGCCGCGCTGGCCGCAGCGTTGCGATCAGGCTCGTCGGAGCCGGCGGCCTCGACCGCCTCGGCGATCGTGTCGTCCGGGGCCGCGCCCTCGGCGTCGACGGCCTCGGGCGCGGCGGCGGCCTCCGCTTCCAGCTGCGCCGAGGGGTCGTGCAGCAGCCCGGGCTCGACGCGCTCCTCGGGACCGGTGTACCGGCGCTCGCGCACGCGGGCGCGCTTGCCGACGCGGTCGCGCAGGTAGTAGAGCTTCGCGCGGCGGACGTCGCCGCGGGCGGCGATTTCGATCTTCTCGATCTTCGGCGAGTGGACCGGGAACGTGCGCTCCACGCCGACGCCGAAGGACTGCTTGCGCACGGTGAACGTCTCCCGTGCGCCGTGGCCCTGGCGCTTGATGACGACGCCCTCGAAGACCTGCGTGCGCCGGCGCGTTCCCTCGATCACCTGGAAGTGGACGCGCAGGCGATCGCCCGCCTGGAAGTTTGGGACGCGGCGCAGCTGAGCGCGCTCGAGACTGTCGATAGCTGAGGACATGGGCCGAAGAAAGGGCGCGGACGAAAGCTGGCCGCGCCGAGGGAGGATGGTAGCGAAGCGCTCTCCTAGTGCGACTCGCCCCGGTCGCGGGAGCGGGCGCGCCGCCATCTTCTGATCTCCTCGTGATGGCCCGAGAGCAGCACGTCGGGAACCCTCCAGCCGCGGTACTCGGCCGGACGCGTGTAGTGCGGATACTCCGGCTGCCCGTCGAGCGCGACCGAGAACGACTCCTCCAGCGCCGACTCCTCGTGGCCGAGTGAGCCGGGCAGCTTGCGCAGCACCGCGTCGGCGACGACCATCGCCGCAAGCTCGCCGCCGGCGATCACGTAGCGGCCGATCGAGACGGCATCGGTGGCGAAGTGCTCGACGATGCGCTCGTCGAAGCCCTCGTAGCGCCCGCACAGCAGCGTGATGTCCGGCTCCTGCGCGAGCTCGTCCACGAGCCGGTCGTCGAGCAACCGGCCGCCGGGCGTCAGCGCGATGACACGCCGCGTCTGGCGCAGGTCGACTGGATCGATCCCGTAGATGCCGCGCAGCGCGGCGTCCATGACGTCGACGCGCAGGACCATCCCCGCTCCGCCGCCGAACGGCGTGTCGTCGACCTGCCCGCCGGTCAGCGGCGTGTGCTCGCGGAGGTCGAGCGTGCGCAGGTCATGGCCGGCGGCCAGCGCGTTGGCGACGTGACGCTGCGAGCGAAACCAGTCGAACCACTGCGGAAAGAGCGTGACGACGTCGAGGCGCAGGGGTCACCTCCGCCGAAGGTCCGGCCCCGCGCCGCCGGAATCCTCCTGCCCGGCCGGCGGCTCCGGCTCCGGCTCCACCCCGAGGAATCCGGGATCGACGACGATGCGCCGCTGCTCGAGCGAGATCTCGAGCACCGCGTCGGCGACCATCGGCACGAGCAGCTCGCCGACCTCGAGCACCTCACACGACGGCAGCGCCCGCAGCTGCTGCACGCGACCGAGCTCCCGCCCGTCCGGCGTGACGACGGCGCAGCCCGCGAGATCCTCGGCCCAGTACTCGCCGTCCGGCAGCGGCGGCGCGTCGGCGCGGGCGACGAGCAGCTCCTCGCCGCGCACGGCCTCGACAGCAGCGCGATCGTCGATCCCGTCGAGGCGCAGGATCGGGCGGTCCGGCGTGCCCGCGCGGCGCACGATCTCCCGCACCTCCGGACCGACGCGGACCGACGCGCCGAGCGCGAGCAGCGCCGCCCGCGGCCGTGTGACGTGAAACGAGCCGTCCAGCCCGTGTGGGCGCCCGACGCGGCCCGCGCTCAGGTGGCCCATCGCGCGCACCTTCCCACGGGCCTTCGGACGCGTCGACGTGGCCGCACGTCCGGCGCGGTCGAACGTGCGAACGCGTCCACTAATCCACGATGTCCACGAAGACGCGGCAGCCTTCCTTCACCGCCGCGGCCTTCAGGACCGTGCGCAGCGCGTTGGCGGTCCGTCCGCCGCGCCCGATGACCTTGCCGTAGTCGTCCTCGCCGACCGACAGCTCGAGCACGATCGTGCCGTCGTCCTCGTCGAACTGCTCCACGCGAACGGCTGCGGGATCGTCGACGAGCGCCCGGGCGAGATATTCGAGCAGCTCCTGCACGGCGCCCGAGCCTTCGGCGGCTAGGAGATGCCGTTGATGCGCAGGAGCTTGCGCACCTGATCCGACGGCTGAGCGCCGCGGTCGAGCCAGTGGCGCGCGCGCTCTTCGTCGACGCGGATCGTCGACGGCTCGGTCTGCGCGTTGTAGTGGCCGATCGTCTCGATGACGCGACCGTCGCGCGGTGAGCGGGAGTCGGCGACGACGATGCGCCAGATCGGGTCCTTGCGGCCACCGACGCGGGTGAGTCTCATTCGAACAGCCATAAGCGACGGAGAGCCTACCGACCCTGACGCATGAGCGCCTGAAGGTCGGGCATCTTGCCCTTCCCCAGCTGCTTCATGAGCTTCTGCATCTGGCCGAATTGCTTGACGAGCTGGTTGACGTGCTGGACGGTCGTGCCGGAGCCGCGCGCGATCCGCAGCCGCCGCGAGCCCTTGATGAGGTCCGGCCGGCGGCGCTCGAGTGGCGTCATCGAAAGGATGATCGCCTCGATGCGGTCGAGCTCGCGCTCGTCGACCTTGACGTTCTGCATCTGGGCGCCCTGGAAGCCCGGGATCATGCCCAGCAGCGACTGCAGCGGCCCCATCTTGCGCATCATCTTCAGCTGTGACAGGAAGTCCTCGAAGGTGAACTCGTTGCGCCGCAGCTTGCGCTCGAGCTCCTTGGCCTCGTCCTCGTCGATCTGCGCCTCGGCCTTCTCGATGAACGACAGGACGTCGCCCATGCCGAGGATCCGCTGCGCCATCCGGTCGGGGTGGAAGCGCTCGAACTGGTCGAGCTTCTCGCCGGTGGACGCAAAGAGGATCGGCTTGGCGGTCACGGCGTTGACCGACAGCGCGGCGCCGCCGCGGGCGTCGCCGTCGAGCTTCGTCATGAGGACGCCGTCGAAGGCGACCGCGGACGCGAACTGCTCGGCGACGTTGACGGCGTCCTGGCCGGTCATCGCGTCGACGACGAGCAGCACCATCGTCGGCTGGACCGCCTTGCGGATCTTCACGAGCTCGTCCATGAGCTTCTCGTCGATGTGCAGGCGCCCGGCGGTGTCGACGATGAGGACGTCCTTGCCCTCGCGTTTGGCCTGGTCCAGCGCCCATTTCGCGATGTCGACGGGATCGCGGTCGGTGCCCTGCTCGTAGACGGTCGCGCCGACCTGGCCGCCGACCTTCACGAGCTGATCGACGGCCGCCGGGCGGTAGACGTCGCAGGCGGCGAGCGCGACCGAGGACCCGTGCTCCGTCTGCAGGAAGCGCGCGAGCTTGGCGGCGGCCGTCGTCTTGCCGGAGCCCTGCAGGCCGGCCATGAGGATGACCGTCGGCGGCCGCGGCGCGAACGCGACTCCGGCGCTCGAGCCGCCCATCAGCGCGGTGAGCTCCTCGTCGACGATCTTCACGACCTGCTGGCCAGGGTTGAGCTGCCCGATGACGTTCGCCCCGAGGCTGCGCTCCTTGACCGTCGACGTGAACGACTTGACGACCTTGAAGTTCACGTCGGCCTCGAGCAGCGCGAGGCGGATCTCGCGCATGGCGGCGTTGACGTCGGCCTCGGTCAGCGTGCCGCGCGAGCGGACGTCGGCGAGGGTGGCCTGGAGCTTCTCTGAGAGGGAGTCGAACACTGCAGCTCAGTCTACGTCGGCCGGATCGGTCGCCGCCGACTTTCGCGCGGCGTTCGCACCAGCGTGGCGGCGGGGCTCTGCGCGGAGCCCCGCCGCGGACCGGGGGTCCGGCCGGCGTGACTCAGGCGCGCCGCGCGAGCGTGATCCCGTCGCGCACGGTCAGCATGACGCTCACGACGCGGTCGTCGGCGGCGACGTGGTCGTTGAACACGCGCAGGGCGCGCGTGTTGGTGTCGTCGTCGTCGCTCGGCGGGTCCGCGACGCGGCCGCTCCAGAGGACGTTGTCGACGATGATGAGGCCGCGCTCGGCGAGCTTCGGCAGCACGGCCTCGTAGTAGTCGAGGTAACCCGGCTTGTCGGCGTCGATGAAGACGACGTCGAACGGGCCGTCGAGGCCGTCGACGGTGTCCAGCGCCGGGCCGCGCCGCACCTCGATGCGGTGGGCGAGCCCGGCGGCGGCGATGTGGCGCTCCGCGACGTCGGCGTGCCGGTCCTCGAGCTCGCAGGTGATGATCCGCGCGCCCTCCGGCAGCGCGGGAGCCATCGACAGCGCGCTGTAGCCCGAGAACGTGCCGATCTCGAGCACGAGCCGCGGCCGCGCGAGGAAGACGAGCAGCTCGAGGAAGCGGCCCTCGACCTCGCCCGTGAGCATCCCGGGCGAGCCGAGCGTCGCCCGCGTCTCCTCGGCGAGCCCCCGCAGGTGGTCGGCCGCGGGCGTCGTGTGCGCGGCGGCATATTCCTCGACGGCGTCCGAGACGAGCCCCGGGCTCACGTGTTCGGCGGCGGGGGCGGCGGTGCGGCGGGGCGGACGGCGCCGGAGATGGCGCCGCCGATGTTGCCGAGCGCCTGGCTGAATTCGCTGGGGATGACGAAGATCTTGTTGGCGTCGCCCTGCGCCAGGCGGGGGAGCATCTGCAGGTACTGGTAGGAGAGCAGACCCTGGTCGGGGTCGCCGTCGTGGATTGCCTGAAAGACGGTGTCGATCGCCTTCGCCTCGCCCTCGGCGCGCAGGATCGCCGCCGTCCGCTGGCCTTCCGCGCGCAGCACCGCGGCCTGCTTCTCACCCTCGGCATTGAGG
>DASWQM010000308.1:0-6374 GCA_036403675.1 Solirubrobacteraceae bacterium
GGGACGCGGGGGCGCCGAGCGTGCTCGTCCTCGGCGGCGGCGGCGGTCCGCGCGAGCTCGGCGGCGGGATCGTCGACATGGAACGCATCGACCCCGGCGAGGTGCGCCTGCCCGCCTGGTATCGCGCGAACCCCGGCCGCGCCGCCGAGCTGGCGTTCGTGCTCTTCACGGGCGAGGGGGCGCGCACGCGGGTGCACCGGATCACGAACGGGCGCTGGGCGCTGTCGGCGTTCGGCACCGCGTCGTCGGCGGCGCTGTCGGCGGCGGACACGGTCTATTCGGTGACCCCGATCCACCATCCCTCGGGCCTGCTCATGAGCATCGGCGGCGCGTTCGGCGGCGGCGCCCGCCTCGCCCTCTCGGACGGCTTCGATCCCGCGCGCTTCTGGGACGAGGTGCGCCGCTACGGCGTGACGGTCGCGTCCTACACGTGGACGATGCTGCGGGAGCTTGTCGAAGGTGCTTTCGACCGCGGCGAGCGCCACCACCCGGTGCGCCTCTTCATCGGCTCGGGGATGCCGCGCGGGCTCTGGCGGCGCGTGGAGGAGCGCTTCGCGCCGGCCCGCGTGCTCGAGTTCTACGCGTCCGCCGAGGGCGAGGCCGTGCTCGTCAACCTCTCCGACATCAAGCCCGGCGCGAAGGGGCGCCCGCTGCCGGGCAGCCCCGAGGTGCGCGTCGCCGCCTACGACGCCGAGGCCGGCCGCCTGCTCGAGGGCCCCGACGGCTTCGCCCTGGAGGCGTCGCGGGGCGAGACCGGGATGCTGCTCGCGCGCGAGCGCCGCGGCGTCGTCTCCAGCGCCGACAGCCCGCTGCGCGGCGTTTTCGAGCGCGGCGACGCGTGGCTGTCGACCGGCGACCTGTTCCGCGCCGACGTCGACGGCGACCTGTGGCTCGTCGATGACGTGCGCTCGCTCATCCGCACCGCCCGCGGCCCCGTCGCGTCACTGCCGATCCAGGAGGCGCTCGGCGACCTCGATGCCGTCGACCTCGCCGTGGCGTACGGCGTGCGGCCGGCGCGAGCGATGCACGAGCTGGCGGTCGCGGCGGTCACGCAGCGCGCCCGCAGGACGCTCGTCGCCGCGGACCTCCAGCGCACGCTCGGTGCGCTCCCGCCGGCCGAGCGCCCCGACGTCGTGCACGTCGTGCGCACGATCCCGCTGACGACGTGGTACCGGCCACTGGCGAGCGCCCTGCGCGCACGCGGCCTGCCGCGCGCGGGCCGCCGCGCCTGGGTGCGCGAGGGCGGTCGCTACGTCGAGCTCACGCCCGAGCGGCGGGCGGGACTAGTCGGCTGACGGCCTGTGCTCTACCCTGCCGGGTCCGGCGGATCGCCCACTCGGCCGGAGCGCCTCGGCGCTCAGCCGGGCCACGCGCGGACCTCGTGTCCGCGGCCAGTCCCGGTGGTCGGGAGTGTCACGCCAACCCCGGTGACACGCACTCCGGGGACGTAGTAGTTCAGTGGTGATCCATGACCGGGCGGGACCGGGCGAGCCTCAGGCTCGCCCGACCGCGTTCTACAGCACTCCGAGCAGCAGCAGCAGGACGATCGTCGCGATCGCCGACACGAGCAGCGAGCCGAGGCAGCCGAGATTGCTCGAGAAGAAGAGGAACATGGGCGCCGCTCTGGGCGGTAGGCCTCCAGCGGACCGGCGAAAGCCCGGCTGCTACGGCGTGACGCCGTGCTTCTTGAGGTAGTCGATGTAGAGCGGTCGCAGCAGGTCGGCGACCTCGCCGCGGCCCGAGTCCGTGAGGTCGTCGATGTGGGCGCTCAGCGTCATCGCGTCGGCCACGGCCTCGTCGACCTTCCCGGCAGCCGCCTCAGCGACCGGCAGCGCCTCCATGAGACGGATGAAGAACCGCACGTCGAGATGGCGCAGCGCGTGGCGCACGGCGAGGTCGTGCAGCTCCTGCGAGGAGAGGCGCTCGAGCGGGTCGTCGTCGTCGTCGTGCACGGGCGGGGACACTACGACCTCGCGCCGTTCGGCGTGGGCGCGCGCCGCGCGAGTGTGATGTGATCCCGCGCTATGCAGCGCGAGCTTCGTGCGTGCGCAGTGCTCATCGCCGTCGCCGCGGTGCTGCTCGCGACGGGTTGCGGCGGGTCCGGCAGCGGCTCCAAGGCGAACACCGCGACCACAACCGCGACCTCGTCGTCGGCGGGCGTGAAGCTCGGCCCGAGCTTCGGCTCGATGACCGCACTGCCGGGCGTGCTCACGACGAAGCCGCCGTGGCCCAACAACACCGGCAAGCTCCAGCAGCGCCTGCGGGCGATCGGCCTCGCTCCGCTGACGCAGGAGGGGCAGGTCCTGCACATCCACCAGCACCTCGACCTCTTCGCCGACGGCCGGCGGGTGACGGTGCCCGCCAACATCGGGATCGATGCGTCGGGCGGCTTCCTCGCCGCCCTCCACACGCATGACACCACCGGGATCATCCACGTCGAGTCGCCGGTGCAGGCGTCGTACACGCTCGGCCAGTTCTTCGGTGTGTGGGGCGTGCGGCTGGACGCGCGCTGCATCGGCGGCCTCTGCGCCGGCGGCGGCGCCAAGCGCCTGCGGGCGTGGGTCAACGGCAGGCCGCTGGCCGCCGATCCGACGCGGATCATCCTCGACCAGCACCAGGAGATCGTGCTGGCCTACGGCACCGCGGCGCAGGTTCCCAAGCCGCTGCCGAAGAGCTACGACTTCGCGGCCGCTGGGCTGTGACCGTCAGATGACGACGTTCCAGGGCTCGACGCGATGCCCTGTGACGATGCCGCCGCTCACGTAGGGATCGCCGCCGACGAACTCGCTGATCTGCGCGGGCTCGTCGACGCGGAAGACGAACAGCGCGCCGTGCGGCGGGTCGCCGAGCGCGCCCGCCATGACGATCCGCCCCTCGTCCTTCCATTCCCGCGCCCAGGCGAGGTGGTCCTCGCGGTACGGCGCGCGGCGCTCGACCACGTTCTCGACGTAGTCGTAGAAGAGGACGTGGTGCAGCGCGGGGTCGGTCACCGCGGCGGCGGGACCCAGCCGCCGAACGCGCGCTCGAGTTCGAGCGCGACGGCGACCGCGACGTGATCGCGATCCGGCCCCGCGGCGGCCTGCACGCCGAGCGGCAGGCCGCGCGCGTTGAGCCCGAGCGGGATCTGCGCGACCGGCAGCCCGGCGAGGTTGAAGACGGCGGTCGTCGTCAGCAGCCATGGCTTGCCGACCGTGCGACCGTGGCGCGGCGCGACCCGCGGGTGCGTCGGGTGCAGCAGCACGCCGTCGCCGATCGTGGCGGTGAGCTCGTCCTGGAAGGCCCGGCGGGCGGCGACGGCCTTGCGCAGCCTGCCCTGCGGCAGCTTGCCCGTCATCCACTCGCTCATGAGCAGCAGACGCAGCGCGCGGGTGTGCGGCCCCTTGCGGCGCAGCCCGGAGCGCAGCGTGACGGCGGCCGACCCCTCGGCGACGAGCAGCTCGGCGACGCTGACGCCCGCCTCGAGCTTCAGCACCGCGAGGTAGAGCTCGAGCGCCCGCCGCATCGAGCGCAGCGAGACGCTCTCGACGCGTCCGCCGGCGCGCGCGAGCGCCTCCGCGGCGCGCAGCCGCGCCGCGCGCATCTCGCGGCTGACCTGCTTGAACGACGAGTCCTCGCTCACGAGGATCGGCGTGTCGGCGATCGAGACGTCGGCGGGATCGCCGATCTCGCCTGGACGGGCATAGGGATCGATGCCGTCAGGGCCCGCGATGATCCGCAGGACGGGGATGAGGTCCTCGGCGCGGCGGACGATCGGGCCGATCGTGAGCATCATCGCGGCGGTCTCGGTCTCGGTCGTCGGGAACTGGCCCGTGCTCGGCACGAGGCCGGGGGACGGCTTGAGGCCGAAGACGCCGTTGAAGAAGGACGGGATGCGGATCGAGCCGCCGATGTCGGCGCCGAGACCGATCGGCGAGCCGCCGGAGCCGACGGCCGCGCCCTCACCGCCCGACGATCCGCCCGCTGTGCGGGCCGGGTCGTAGGCGTTGTTCGTACGCCCGTAGGTGCGGTTCTCGGTCTCGATCCAGAGGCACAGCTCGGGCGTGTTCGTCACGCCGAGCGGGATCGCGCCGGCGTCGAGCAGCCGCTGGACGGTCGGCGCGTTGTCGGTGCTGCGGCGCTCGCGGCGCGAGAGAAGCCCCGCGCAGTTCGGCATCCCCTGCATCGCGATCGATTCCTTGATCGTGCACGGCACGCCGAGCAGCGGCGGCAGCGTGTCGCGATCGGCGGCGTCGGCCACGAGCGCGTCGGCGGCGTCGGCGTCCTCACGCGCGCGGGCGTAGCGGTCGACGACGACCGCGTTGATCCGCGCGTGCGTGCGCTCGAGCTGCTCGATGTGCGCCTCGACGACCTCGCGGGAGCTCGTTTCGCCGCTGCGGATCGCCCGGGCGAGGTCGACGCCGGAGCGCTCCGTGAGGGATCGGCTGGGCGCGATAACGCTCATTTGGCGCTGAATCTAGCGTGCCGAGACCGGTAGGTCACGTACGGCGAGGTGGAGTAGCCGCTTGCCGTACTCTCACGCTCAGATGCCAGCCGAGGAGTCTTCGATCGCGACGCTGGGCTGTACTGCGCGCGGCGGTGCGGTCCCCGGCGCGGACACGCTGCGGCGCTTCGCGGACCTCATCGTCCGTTTCGCGGCCAACGTGCAGCCCGGCCAGATCGTCGCGATCGGGACCGAGCCGGGCAAGCTCGGGCTCACCCGCGCCGTCGCCGACTCCGCCTATCGCGCGGGCGCGAAGTTCGTGGACGTCATGCAGTTCGACCTGCACGTCAAGCGCTCGCGCCTCCTCCACGCGTCAGAGGAGACGCTCGACTACGTCCCGCCCTGGTACGGCGAGCGCATCATGGCCCTCGGCGACCTGCGCGCCGCCCGCATCGGCCTCACCGGCCCGTCCGCGCCGGGGCTGCTGAAGGACCTCGACCCGCAGCGCGCGGGTCGCGATCAGCTCCCGTTCCTGCGCGAGTCCAGCGAGGTCGTCAACGCCCGCACGACGAACTGGACCGCCGTGCCGTGCCCGACCGTTGCGTGGGCCAGTCTCGTGTTCGGAGACCTCGAGCCCGAGCCGGCGTACGAGCGCCTCTGGGACCAGATCATCCACATCTGCCGCCTCGACGAGGACGATCCCGTGGCGGCGTGGCGCGAGCGCCAGGACGTCCTCGTGGGCATCAGCGAGCTGCTGACGCAGCGGCGCCTGGACGCGCTGCACTTCGAGGGTCCGGGGACCGACCTGCGCGTCGGCCTGCTGCCGACGTCGCGCTGGCTGGCGGCCCGCTTCGAGACGGTCGACGGGATCCTGCACATGCCGAACCTGCCGTCCGAGGAGATCTTCACCGCGCCCGATCCCGCGCGCGTCGAGGGCGTCGTGCGGTCGACGAAGCCGCTGGTCGTCGGCGGCACGATCATCCGCGGGCTGCGCGTGCGCTTCGAGGGCGGGCGCGCGGTGTCGATCGAGGCCGACGAAGGCGGCGAGCTGCTGGCGCACTACGTCCAGCGCGACGAGGGCGCCGCGCGCTTGGGCGAGGTCGCGCTCGTTGACGCCGCCGGCCGCATCGGGCCGCTGGACACCGTCTTCTACGACACGCTCATCGACGAGAACGCGGCCTCGCACGTGGCGCTCGGCTCGGCCTACGAGTTCACCGCCGGCGAGGAGGATCGCGAGCGCATCAACCGCTCGCAGATCCACATCGACTTCATGATCGGCTCACCGGAGGTCGACGTCACGGGCGTGACCGCGGCAGGCGAGCGGGTGCCGGTGTTGCGCGGGGGCGCCTGGCGGATCTGACGATCGCGGGGCCGTTACCCTGCCTGCACTGGAGAGGTGCCGGAGCGGCTGAACGGGCACGACTGGAAATCGTGTGTGGGCCTCAAAGTCCACCGAGGGTTCGAATCCCTCCCTCTCCGTGCCTCAGGCGGCGTAGCGCTGCGCGGAGCGGGCCCGTGCCTTGGCGGCCTCGGTCTCGCGGTCCTTCGGCGGCGCGGACGTGACGAGCTCGTTCAGCAGCCGCGCGGAGGCCGCGGCGACCTCCTCGACCGCCCGCTCGAACGCCGCCGCGTTGGCAGCCGAGGGCTTGGCGTAGCCGCTGATCTTGCGGACGTACTGCAGCGCGGCCGCCTGCACCTCGTCAGGGCTTGCCGGCGGCTCGAAGTTGTGGAGCGTTCGGATGTTTCGGCACATGCGGTCAGCTTAGGCGCTGTCTCGATCCGGCTCGCCCGTCGCCGGCGGGACCTCCGCCAGCCGGCGGTGCAGGCGCTCGCGCAGCTCGACGGGGTCGTAGTCGCGCTGCTGCCTGCGCCGGCGGGCGACGACGACGCCCGTGGCGGCCACCCCGGCGATCCCCGCGAGCCCGACGATCTTCCAGGGCACCCGCATCGCTGC
>DASWQM010000309.1:0-2631 GCA_036403675.1 Solirubrobacteraceae bacterium
CGGAACCGGCACGATCACCGGGTCGAGCAGCGACGCCGTGCATAGCACGCTCACCGACAAGCTCACCCTGAAGATCCCGCCGAAGAAGAAGGGCTGATGCGCCGCGCCGCGCTCGCGGCGCTGGCCATCGCGGCGCTCGCACGGCGTTCGCCGCGCACGTGCGGGCGCTGCGACGCGCGCGCTGGCCGGGCGTGCTGAACCTCGCGCTCGACTTCCTGCCGGGCATGGGCGGCACGGCCGCGGTCCGGCGACTGCTCGCGGCCGGCTGGGAGATCGATTCGCACTCGCTCACCCATGCCGACCTGACCACGCGCGAGCCCGCCCGGCTGCGCGCGGAGCTCGCCGGCTCGCGCGCACGCATCCGCCGCCTGTTCGGCGTTCCCGCGAACTTCTTCGCCTACCCCTACGGACACCTGAGCTCAGGCGTCGTCGCTGAGGTCCGGCGCGCCGGCTACCTCGCCGCGACCGCGACGCGGATCGGCTACGCCGCGCCGGACGACCGCTTCAGCCTGGCGCGCGTGCAGGTCAGCCGCGGGACGAGCGCGGCCGACCTGCTGGGACGCCTGCGGGCGCTGCGCCCGCGGTAGCTAGTTGCCGTTGAGGCGCTCGACGAGCATCGCCTGGCCCATCCCGCCGGCGACGCACATCGACTCGATGCCGTAGCGGCCGTCGCGGGCATCCAGGCCGTTGAGCAGCGTCGTCATGATCCGCGCGCCGGTCATCCCGAAGGGGTGGCCGAGCGCGATCGCGCCGCCGAACGGGTTGAGCTTGTCTTCGTCGATCCCGAGCTCCTCCATGCACGGCACGATCTGCGCCGCGAAGGCCTCGTTGATCTCGACGATGTCGATGTCGTCCATCGTCATCCCCGTCTGCTTCAGCAGCGCCTGGATCGCGGGGATCGGCCCGAGGCCCATGATCTCCGGACGGATCGCAGCGACCGTCGAGGCGATGATGCGCGCCCGCGGCTGCACGCCGAGCCGCCGCGCCTTCTCCTCGGACATGACGAGCACGGCCGCGGCGCCGTCGTTGAGCGGGCAGGCGTTGCCGGCGGTGACGGTCCCGTTCACCGGGTCGAACACCGGGTTGAGCGCCGCGAGCTTCTCCATCGTCGTGTTCGGGCGCGGACCGTCGTCGCGCGTGTAGGCGCTGCCGTCGGGCAGCGTGACGGGGACGATCTCGCGATCGAAGTGGCCGGACGCCTGGGCGTCGACGGCGCGCGTCTGCGACACGAGCGCCCACTCGTCCTGGGCCTCGCGGCTGACGTGGCAGCGCGCGGCGACCTTCTCGGCGGTGAGGCCCATCGGGATGTAGACGTCGTAGAGCGAGCCCTCGGAGCCGTTGAGCTGCGGATGCTTGGCCTCCTCGGGGATGCCGGCGCCCAGCCCTGCGCGCGAGACCGCCTCGACGCCCGCGGCGACGTACTGATCGCCCTCGCCGGCCTTGATCGCGTGGAAGGCCATCCGCAGCGTCTGCAGCGACGAGGCGCAAAAGCGGTTGACGGTGCAGCCCGGGATGTGGTGGTCGTAACCCGCCAGCAGGGTGGCGTTGCGGCCGATGTTGTAGCCCTGCTCGCCGATCCCGGAGGCCGAGCCCATCATGACGTCGACGGTCTCGGAGAAGTCGACGTCGGGGTTGCGGTCGACGAGGGCGCGTAGCGGGGTGGCGGCCAGCTCGTCGGCGCGGACGCCTATGAGCGAGCCCTTGAACGCGCGGCCGATGGGGGTGCGGACCGCGTCCACGATCACTGCTTCGGGCATGGAGTGCTCCTTGGTCGGTTTTGCCTCCGGCGGTCGCACTCCACGGGGGCGTGTTTCACACCGGCGTCGCACTCGCCGGAGCCTGTGTCAATTGTGCCATAGGACTGACTCGTGCTCGTGGCCGTGCCCCTCGTTCATCTGGCCAGGCCCACGCCGCCGCGAGGCATCGTGCCCTCGCGCGCGCCGATGGACGGCTCATGCCGCCATCCACCTCCCGCCGCCTCCGCCGCGCGGCCGCGCTCTCCGTCGTCTCGCTTGCCGCGGCGGCGCCCGCTGTCCACGCCCAGGGTGTCGTCGGGACACCCCTGCTCCCGGGCCTGCCGCCGGTCTCGGCGATCATCCAGCTCCCCGGTCTACGGAACGCACCGCAGATCACGCTCCTGCCCTCCGGGCCGCTGCGGGCGCTGCTCGGCGTGCCGGGCCCGGACCGGCTGCGGGTGACGATCGCCTCCGGCGAGGCCCTGCGCGGCTACGAGGGCCCCGACCGCCTCGTCGGCGGGCCCGGTCCCGACCGCCTCTACGGCGGCACCGGCCCCGACACCGCCTTCGGCGACGGCGGCGACGACCTGCTCGAGGGCGAGTCCGGCGGCGACAACCTCGAGGGCGGCGCGGGCGGCGACCACCTCTTCGGCGGCGTCGGCCACGACCTGCTCGACGGCGGCGGCGGCAACGACGTCCTGGCCGGCGGACCGGCCCCGGACGACCTCACCGGCGGCGACGGCGACGTCCTCATCTCCGCCGGCGGCGCCGCCGACAGCGTCGACGCCGGCAGCGGCAACGACGTCGTCTACGCCGATTCGGGCCGCGACGACATCGACGCGGGCGACGGCGACGACACCGTGTACGTCAACAACGGCACCGCCGTCGGCAGCGT
>DASWQM010000310.1:0-14171 GCA_036403675.1 Solirubrobacteraceae bacterium
CGAGCGGCCGACGTGCTCCTCTCGCGCGACTACCCGAACGGACTCCTCGTCGCGATCGACCGCCATCTCGCTGCGAGCGCGGTGCGCTTTCGCCGCTGGGACATCGAGCGCTGGAACGGCGGCACATTTGCGAGCGACGGGGTCCAGACCTCGGCCAAGGGCTGGAACGACAACCCGCCGCGCACCGCCGCGGACGACATCGTCGCGGGCCGCGAGATGGCGCCGTTCCAGTTCATGGCGCCCTATCCGGCGTCGCTGTTCAAGCTGCTCGTCGCCTTCCACACGCTGCGGCTCGTCGATCGCGGGACGCTGCACCTCGACGCGCCCTACGCCTACGACCCGGCGGGAGGCTGCGGCGGCGCGGCGCCCGGGACGCAGACCACCCGCAGCTGGCTGGACGCGATGATCACCGCCTCCGACAACCGGTCCGCGTGCGCGCTGCTCAAGCAGCTCCACGGCCTCGGCGAGGTCGACGGCATGAACGCCGAGCTGCGCGAGCTGGGGGCTCGGCACGCTGCAGGTCAACGGCACGTCGCCGCTGACCGGAGGGACCTGGCAACCGGGCGAGATCCACATGACCGCGCTCGATACCGCGCGCCTGCTGTGGCTCGTCGCGGGAGCGCCTGGCGTGCTGTGGACGCGGCCGGACGGCCGTCCCGTCACGGGGGCCGTGCTGTCCGACTCGTCGCGCGCGCTGCTCGCGCAGCTGCTCGGACAGCAGGGCTTCAACGTGGCGCTCTCGACGACGAACTTCTGCGGCCTGGACTATCCCAGCGCGGGGATCCCGCAGCGGATCGCCGACCGCTGGGTCGACCCCGGCACCGGCACCGTCACGGTCGAGGGCATCCCCTACGGCCGCGACGTGCGCCCGTGCAACGCGGCGGCCGAGGTGACGTTCGCGCACAAGACCGGGCTGACGTACAACTACGGCTCTGACGCGGGGATCGTGCGATCGCTGCCGGGCGTGCCCTCGCGCCGCTACGTCGTCGCGTTGCTGTCGAACCTCGGCTACCGCTACGGCGACCAGCGCTTTGCGACCTCGCCCGCGCTGCCGTGCTTCGGCGTGGGCGTCTGCTACACGGAGAAGATCGCCCAGCTCGGCAGGCGCATCGACGATCTGCTGCGCGGACGGCGTCTGCTCGTGCAGGACGTCCGCGCGCGGCTCGGCGGGCAGATCGCGCGGCGGACGGGCGAGGCGCGCCGCCGGGCGATGAAGCGGACCGGCGGCTGAGCGGCGAGCGGCCGGCGCCGGCGCGCTGTAGCGTCCCCACGGGTGGGGAAGCGGACGCTACGAGATCAGGCCGCCGCCGGACCGCCGCAGCGCATCGCCGATGGCCTCTGGCTGATCCGCGGCGGGCCGCTGCGGTCGATGAACGTCTATCTCATCGAGGAGCCCGAAGGCGGCGGGGCAACCGTGTTCGACGCCGGCGAGAAGGGCATGGCGAGCGCGATCGAGGCCGCCGCGGCTGCGCTCGGCGGCATCCGCCGCGTCGTGCTCAGCCACGCCGACAACGACCATCGCGGCGCCGCGCCGGCGCTCGCGCGCGCCGCCCCCGTCTACTGCCACCCGGCGGAGGTCGACGCCGCGCAGCGCGGCGGGGATCGCGACTACTGGGACATGCGCAAGCTCCGACCGGCGGTGCGCATGCTGCACCGGTTCCTCCACAAGCACGCCTGGGACGGCGGGCCGACGCCGATCGCGGGCACGCTGCGGGAGGGTGACGAGGTCGCCGGCTTCCGCGTCATCGAGCTGCCGGGTCACGCGCCCGGGCTCATCGGCCTGTTCCGAGCGGCCGACGGCGTCGCGCTCGTCAGCGACTGCGTGTACATGACGAGCATGTGGGGCCGGCCACAGCCCGCCTCGGTCCCGCTCGACGCCTACAACCTCGACGCCGCGCAGGCCCGCGACAGCGTCCGCAAGCTCGCGGCGTTGCGACCGCGGGCCGTCTGGCCTGGCCACCGCGGCCCGCTCGCGGGCCCGGACGTGGTGCCCGCGCTCGAGCGCGCGGCCGGCGCGGCGTAGCGATGACCGGGCGACGTCGCGCGCAATCTCCCGACGGCGTCCACGTTGCAGCGAGCATGGTGAAGCGAACCCTCGTGCTCGTGCTCATGGCCTCCGGGAACCGGACGGTCGTCGTGCGGCCCTGACGGGTATGCACGATCCGGTGCTTGGCGTGCGACGCACACTGGTGGCGCTGGCGTTCCTGGCGATCGCCTGCGTCGCGACGCTCGGCCTCCCGCACCACGCGCAGGCGGCGACCGCCGCGCCACCCGCGCTGCGGCAGGCGCTCGACAAGCTCGTCGCCGACGGCGTGCCCGGAGCGATCGCGCTCGAGCGCGAGGGAGGACAGGAGTGGCGGGCAGCGGCCGGCGTCGCCGACCTGCAGACGAAGGAGCCGATCAGCGCTCAGGGGCGCTTCCGGATCGGCAGCGTCACGAAGGGGTTCGTCTCCACCGTCGTCCTGCAGCTCGTCGCCGAGCGGCGCCTGCGCCTGGACGACACGGTCGAGCATTGGTTGCCGGGGCTCGTCCCCAACGGTGACGCGATCACCGTGCGGCAGCTCATGAACCACACGAGCGGCCTCTACAACTACACCGACCTCCCGTTCTTCCTCGAGATCCTTCACGACCCGTTGAAGACGTGGCAACCGCTGGAGCTCGTGCACCGCGCCGTCACGCAGCCACCGGCGTTCGCGCCCGGCACGAGCTGGGGGTACTCGAACACGAACTACATCCTGCTCGGCCTGATCGTCGCGGCGGTCGACGACGCTCCCGCGGCGCTGCAGATGGCAAGTCCCGCGTTCGAGGTGTACCGGCGGATCGTCGTGCCGCTCGGGCTGTGGCACACGCGCTTCCCGCTCACCGACCCCGACATCCACGGGCCCCACGCCCACGGCTACCTCATCGATTCGCCGCCCGAGTGGGGCCTGCCGGCGATCCTCGACACGACGCGCTTCGACCCGTCCTGGGCGTGGACCGCCGGCGCGATCGTCTCCACCCTCGACGATGTCGCCGACTTCCACCGCGCGCTGTTCACCGGACGGCTGCTCGATCCCGACCAGCAGCGAGAGCTCGAGAGGACGGTCCCGGTCGCGCCCGGCCTGGACTACGGCCTGGGCGTGTTCAGGACGCAGACGCCGTGCGGGCCGGCCTGGGGTCATGACGGTGGAACGCCCGACGCGACGACCATCTCGCTCACGAGTCCCGACGGCTCTCGCCAGGCCGTGATGCTGCTGACGCGCAGCGAGACCACGTGGACCGACCAGCTCCTCAACGACTACGTCGGAGCAATGCTCACCGTGTTCTGCGGTGAGGCGCCGCCGCCCGCCGCCGCTCGTTCGCTCGCGGCCTCGATGGCCACCGCGCTTCCCTGAGCGTGCCCGCGTGGGACGCGGAGGTCGAGGTCGACGAGGCGCTTGCCCGCTCGCTGATCTCGGCGCACTTCCCGGCGCTTGCCGCCGGTTCGCTGCGGCGCGTCGGCGAGGGCTGGGACAACGTCGTCTGGGCCACCGAGGACGACGTGGCCTTCCGCTTTCCGCGCCGCGAGATCGCGATCCCCGGCGTCGAGCGCGAGATCGCGCTGCTCCCGGCGCTCGCGCCACGCCTCCCGCTCGCGATTCCCGACGCCGCCTTCGCGGGCGCTCCATGCGAGCGGTTTCGCTGGCCGTGGTTCGGCAGCCGCCTCATCGCCGGGCGCGAGGTCGCCGGGGCGCACCTCGATGACGCCGCGCGGATCGCGCTGGCGCCCCGCCTCGGCGAGTTCCTGCGGACCCTGCACGACCTCGACGTCGGCGCCGCGCTTCCACGCGACCCGATGCGCCGGACCGACATGGCGATCCGCGTGCCGCTGACCCGCAAAGCGCTCGCCGAGGTCGCGCCCGTCTGGGCCGCCCCGGCGCGGGTGGAGGACCTGCTCGCGGAGGCCGAGCGCCTGCCGGTGCCGGAAGCCAGCGCGCTGGTCCACGGCGACCTCCACGTCCGCCACCTCCTCGTCGACGCGGCGGGCGCACCCGCCGGAGTCATCGACTGGGGCGACGTCTGCCGTGCGGACCCGTCCCTCGACCTGTCGCTGTACTGGAGCCTGCTCCCGCCCGCGGGCCGCGACGCGTTCGTCGGCGCTTACGGCCCCGTCGTCGAGCACGGGCTCCTGCGCGCCCGCGTCCTCGCGTTCTTCTTCGGCGCCACGCTCGCGACGTACGCGCGTGCCGAGGGGATGCCCGAGCTCGAGCGCGAGGCGCTGGACGGACTCACGCGCACGTTGGCCGGCTGAGCCCACGCACGCGCCCTAGCGCCCGGCTCCGAGGGCTTGATCAGCTCCTCGGCTGAAACACAGCTGAACGGGTTGCGGCATCGACCACGCGCAGCCTCAGAGCTCGATGTAGGAGCCCATCGTCACGATGCGATGGCCGGGCAGGTTGAAGTACTCCACCGGGCTCGCCGACGTGCGCGACAGCGCGAGGAAGAGCTTCTTGCGCCACCTCGGCATGCTGCGATCGCCTCCCTGCACGAGGGTGATCTGCGAGACGAAGTAGGTCGCCCGGTCGACGTCGATCTTGACCTCGAGGTCCTGGAGCGCGGCCAGCCGCAGCGCCGCCGGAACGTCCTGGTCGTCCTGGAAGCCGTAGCGGAGCGTGAGGTGCAGGATGCCGTCGTCCTCGTAGCCGAGCTCGTCGACGACGACGCGCTCGGAACGCGGCACGTGCGGGACGCGCCGGGGCTGCACCGAGACGATGACGACGCAGCGGTGCAGCACGTGGTTGTAGTCGACGTTCTCGCGCAGCGCGAGCGGGGTCGTCTCCTTGCCCGCCGACAGGCAGACAGCTGTCCCCGGGGCGCGGAACACCGGCGGCTCGATGGCCCGGATCTCCTCGACGAACTCCGCCAGCAGCCCCTCCGCCCGCGTGCGCTTGGCCGTGACGAGCTCGCGGCCGCGCCGCCACGTCGTCAGCAGCGTGAACACCATGAGCGCGAGCAGCAGGGGGAACCAGCCGCCGCTGGCGACCTTCGGCAGGTTCGCGGCGAAGAACGCAAGGTCGACGACGAGGAACGCGGCGGCCCCCGACAGGACGAGCCACAGCGGCTGGCGCCACGCCATCCGCACGACGACGAAGAAGAGGATCGTGTCGATCGCAAGCGTGCCCGTGACCGCGATGCCGTACGCCGAGGCCAGGCCGGCGGACGACTTGAAGCCCAGCACGAGCGCCACGACCGCGACGAAGAGCAGCCCGTTGACGGCCGGGACGTAGACCTGCCCCTCGGCCTCGGAGGTGTGACGGATCCTCAGCCGCGGCAGGAAGCCCAGCTGCACCGCCTGCCGCGTGACCGAGAACGCCCCCGAGATCACGGCCTGCGAGGCGATGACCGTCGCGACCGTGGCGAGCAGCACCATCGGCACGCGCGCCCAGTGCGGCATCAGCAGGAAGAACGGGTTCTCGATCGCCGCCGGCGAGCCGAGGATGAGCGCTCCCTGGCCCAGGTAGTTCAGCGTCAGGGCGGGGAAGACGAGGAAGAACCAGGCGCGGCGAATCGCGGGACGGCCGAAATGCCCCATGTCGGCGTAGAGCGCCTCGGCGCCGGTCACCGCCAGCACCACCGAGCCAAGGGCGAGGAACGCGACGCTGCCGTTGTCGACGAAGAACGCGATCCCGTAGGTCGGCGACAGCGCCCGCAGGATCCCCGGGCTGTCGATGACCTTCGCGAGGCCGGAGACGGCGAGGATCGTGAACCACACCGCCATGACCGGGCCGAACAGGCGCCCGACGGCCTCCGTCCCGAAGCGCTGGATCGCGAACAGCGCGGTCAGCACCGTGAGCGTGATCGGCAGCACGAGCGACTCCAGCGCCGGCGCCGCCACCTTGAGCCCCTCGACCGCCGACAGGACCGAGATCGCGGGCGTGATCATCCCGTCGCCGTAGAACAGCGCCGCGCCGAAGATCCCCAGCGCGACGAGCGTCGCCTTCGCCCTCCGGCCCTTCAGCGGCAGGTCCATGATGCGCGCGATGAGGGCCATGATCCCCCCCTCGCCCTCGTTGTCGGCGCGCATGATGAAGGTCACGTACTTGACCGAGACGATGATCGTGATCGACCAGAAGACGAGCGAGATGACGCCGTAGATGCTCGCCTCGTTCGGCTTCACCGAGTGGTTGTGCGCCGAGAACACCGTCTGCAGCGCGTACAGCGGGCTCGTGCCGATGTCGCCGAAGACGACGCCGAGCGCGCCGAGCGTCAGCGCCGCGACGCCCGCGGCGCCCGCCGCGCCATGGGCCCCGGCCGCAGCGCGCCTCGACCCGCGACCGGCCGGTGTCCCGCGTGGCATGACGCGCAGGTTATGCGGCGCGCCCGCCCGCTACCGGTCGGACAGCTCGCGGTCCTGGACGATCCAGTCCACGCCCTCCTGCGTGAGCGCCCAGCCGCCGCCGGGGCGCGCGCCCGCGAGCCCCTGCTCGGCGAGCGACTGCAGGTTCAGCGGAGTGCGCATGTCGCGACGTCCTCGGCCGATGGCCTCGTCGACGTCGGCGACCTCGACCGCGACATCCGCCCGCCCGCCCGACAGGTCCCAGAGCGCCGTCAGCACGTGGGCGAGGTCGCGGCGGCTCATGGCCGCATCGTCGCAGGACGTGCGAGGACACGCGGCGCAGCGGCGAGGCCGGCGGGCGGCGCGGACCGCGTTGCGCGTCACGGTGAGTCGATGAGGCCGTAACGCAGGGCGGCTGCGACGGCCGCCGCCTTCTCCGTCACGTCCCGCCCCATCGCCCGCAGCGCAGCTTCCGCATTGCCGTGCTCACGCGCCAGTCGAAGAGCGGCGAGGAGCGCAGTGTCGATGTCGCAGGCCGCGGCGCGCCGCGTGCAACGTCAATGCATCGGTCGCGGCGCCGCGCCCGTGGCCGCGCGGTCGCCGGCCACGCGCAGGCGTTCCACCGCGCGCCGGATGATCCGCGAGATCTGCATCTGGCTGACCCCGATGATCGCGCCGATCTCGGCCTGCGTCATGTCCTCCTCGAAGCGCAGGCGCAGCACGTCGCGCTCGCGCGGCGTGACGAGTCCCAGCAGCGCGGCGAGCGTCGCGCGCTGCTCGGCGCGCTCGAAGCCGTCCTCTCCCACGCCGATCGAGTCGGCGAGCGTCGTGGCCTCCTCGTCGCCGCCACGCGGGGCATCGAACGACAGCGCGCGGTAGGCGCCGCGCGCCTGCAGCGCCTCCAGCACCTCCTCCTCGTCGACGCCGAGCGCCACGGCGATCTCCGCGACGCGCGGCTGGCGCCGCAGCTGCTCGGCGAGAGCCTCGACCGTGCGATCGATGCGCAGCGAGAGCTCCTGCAGGTTGCGCGGCACGCGCACCGCCCAGGTGCGGTCGCGGAAGTGGCGCCTGAGCTCACCGAGGATCGTCGGCACGGCATAGGACGAGAACGCGATCTGCCGCTCGGGGTCGAAGCCGTCGATCGCCTTGACGAGCCCCAGCGCGGCGACCTGCAGCAGATCGTCGAGCGACTCGTGCGAGTGCTGGTAGCGCAGCGCCAGCGCGCGCGCCAGCGGGAGGAACCGCACGACGAGCTCGTCGCGGGCGCGCGCGTCGCCGCCGCGGGCCAGCCGCTCGAAGAGGGCGCGCTCGTCGCGCGCGCGTCGATCCTGCTCCTGTGGCTGCGTCGCAGACATGAAAGACCTCGCGTGCGGCGATGGTCCCAGTCTGCGCCCCCAGGTCGCGGCCAGTCCCGTCGGAATGCCACCGTCTCTGGCAACCCGGCACATCGGCGCCCGAGCCGGTCAGCGCAGCTTAGGCAGCGCGTGGCTGCGGATCAAGCCGGGAGGCTGGCTCTCGACGGTCCCTCGGAGCCGGCGGGGTACAGCACGAACATCTCGCTGGCGAGGTCGAGCTCGGTGTCGATGCCACTGACGAACGCGCGGACCTTGCGGCCGGTGAGGTGCTCGACGGGATCGCAGAACACCGAGACCGAGGAGTACTGGAACAGCATGCGCAGCTCGCGCAGGCGCTCGTGCTCGCGCAGCTCGCGCAGCTTGCGCTCGGCGGGCGTGAACGTCTGCTCGAGCGTGACGACGAGGATGTCCGGCCCGGCCCACTGCGTGCGCGTCTTCGTCGGTCCTCGCCCGAACTGGTCCTTGTAGATGCGCACCATCTCGTTGGAGATCGCGCTGAGGATGCCGTGATCGGCCGTGCCGTGGTTCGGCGCCGGGCCTGACTCGCTGACTGCCAACTGGTGCTCCTTGCAACAGGAAGGATGAAACCAGCCACGCGTAGCCCACTGTGGAGCCCGGCGGTACCGGGGAAACGCAAGGACCTCCTCGGCAGCGATCAGGGGGCCCGTCACCAAAGTGGCCGTAACCGAGCGTACCTCAGACCGTGGCCGTCGGCCAGCCGCGCGTCTGGCTAGGTCCCCCGCGCCGCGGACGGCAAGACGTCCGTGAGCGGGCAGTCGGGATCGGCCAGACGGCGGCGGTCGACGGCCTCGCCCGAGCGGACGAGCGCCTGGATCTGGTCGGTGACGTCCCACACGTTGACGTTCATGCCGGCCAGCACGCGGCCGTCGCGCAGCCAGAAGGCGATGAACTCGCGCGCCGCCGGATCGCCGCGCACGACGACCTCGTCCCACCGCGGCGCGTAGCCGGAGTACTCCATCCCGACGTCGTACTGGTCGGAGAAGAAGTACGGGATGCGGTCGTAGGCGACGCGGGCGCCGAGCATGTTGCGCGCCGCCGCGGGCCCCTGATTCAGGGCGTTGGCCCAGTGCTCGACGCGGATCGAGCACTGCCAGAGCGGATGGTCGGCGGTGGCGACGTCGCCGGCGGCAAACACCGCCGGGCGGCTCGTCCGCAGGTACTCGTCGACGACGATGCCGTCGCCCACCGCGATGCCCGCGCGCTGCGCGAGCTCGGTGCGCGGCGTCACGCCAACGCCCACGACGACGAGATCGCAGTCGATGCGCTCGCCGTCGTCGGTGCGGACGGCGCTCACGCACCCGTCGCCCTCGAAGCCCGCCACGCCGTGGCCGAGCAGGAGGCGGACGCCGCGCCCGGCGTGCAGGTCGCGGTAGACCGCGCCGACCTCTGCGCCGAGGACGCGCTCGAGCGGCACCGACAGCGGCTCGACGACCGTCACCTCGAGGCCGCGCTGGCGTGCCGACGCCGCCACCTCGCAGCCGATCCAGCCGGCGCCGATGACGGCGAGACGGGCGCCATCCTGCATGCGATCGCGCAGCGCCTCGCAGTCGGCGAGCGTGCGCAGCTCATGGACGCCCTCGAGGTCGGCGCCTGGCAGCGTGAGGCGGCGCGGGCGCGCCCCCGTGGCGAGGAGAAGGGCGTCGTAGCGCAGCCGACCGCCACCGGCGAGGACGACCTCGGCGGCGCGGGTGTCGACGGCCTCGACCGACGTGCCGGTCCGCAGCTCGATCGCGTGCTCGTCGTAGTACGTGGCGTCGTGGACGTAGGCCTTCTCGCGCGGCGCCTCGCCGCGCAGGACCTCCTTCGACAGCGGCGGCCGCTCGTAGGGACGCTCGTGCTCCGCTCCGAGCAGCACGACGCGCCCGTCGAAGCCCTCCTCGCGCAGCGTCTGCGCGGCCTTCGCGCCGGCGAGCCCGGCGCCCGCGATCACGATTGTCTGTGGCGCAGTCACGCTGTGCGTTGCCATGCGATCTCCTTCGTCGGGACGGTTGACCTCTGGATCTTCGTGTCGCGCACCTCGACGGACGACAGCGTCGCGAGGATCGCGTCCAGCCGCCGCCGCAGCCAGCGCCGCCCGCCGAGCAGCAGCGCGAGGCGGACGGCGATGCCGCACGACTCGACCTGCGCCGCGAGGTCGACCTCGGTCGTCCCGCGGTCGGGGCTGAGGATCCACGTGTAGCGGACGATCCGGCGCCGGCCGGACCGCACGCGGACAGCAACGACGCGCGCGGAGCTGCTGGGCCGCACGGACGCCGCGCCGTCGTAGTTGGCCGGGTCCGAGAGGAAGCTGCGCAGCGTCACGTGGTCGGCCGCGACGACGCGCGTCGCGATGACCGGCTCGCAGCCGAGGTTCATGAGGCGGAGGAGGAGCGCCAGGGCGCCGAGCTCGATCATGCCCTGTTAGCGGCCCCACGCGGCGCCGTCTTACGCCAGGGCGTAACGTTGCGCACAAACTGCTGGAGACCCGATCAAGGGGGGAGACATGAGTACCGAATCGGCACCGGGCGAGCCCCGGTACGAACTCTGGATCGAGGACACGATCCATCCGTGGCACAAGGACACGATCACGCTGGCGGAGATCCGGGAACTCGGCGGGATACCCGCCGACAGTCCCGTGTCCGCCGTCGACCTCGTCACCGAGCAGGACGTCGCGCTTTCCGAGGACTCCGTGCACGAGATTCCGCCGCGCGACCCGGGACGGCCGCTCGTCAAGCGAACGCAGTTCAAGCGGATCGACTGAGCGCCGCGGCTACGCCCGGCGCTCCTCTGCCGCGACGAGCTCGCGCAGGCTCTCGTGGTCGTCGCGGCAGGCCGGGCAGCCGCTGAGATGCGCGCGCATGCCGGGCACGGCGCGGTCGGCAGCCGCCCCGGCGAGCTCGAGCTCGAGCTCGACGTAGCGGTCCAGCAGCTCGAAGCAGTCCTCGCACGTGAGCTCTGGCTCGCCCGGGCCGAGCAGCGCGGCGAGCAGGTCGCGGCGATCGGCGGCTGGATCGGTCACGTCGGCCTCCCTTCGGCGCCGGGGACCTCGAAGCCATCCTCCGCGAGCCGCGCACGGAGCTTCTTGCGCGCGTCGTGCAGCGTCTTGTACAGCGCGCCGCGGGTCGTGTTGAGCCGCTCGGCGAGGACGTCGATCGGCACGCCGTTGAGCGTGATCGCGACGAGCACCTCGCGCTGGTGGCCGCTCAGCGCCTCGCCGATCGCCGTCTGCAGCGCGGCGAGCAGCTCGCCCTCCGCGGCGTGCTCGGCCGGCGACGCGCCGGCCGCCGCGATGAACGACCAGCCGTCGGGCTCGAGCGGCAGCTCGCGGTCCTGCCAGGCGCGGCGGCGCAGCTTCACGGCCGCCTCGTAGAGCGCGAACTTGTAGGCCCAGGTCGTGAAGCGGCTGTCGCCGCGGAAGCTGCCGAGCTTCGCGAGCACCGCGACGAGCGCGTCGTCGGCGCTCTGCTGGGCGAGGTCGTCGTCGTCGCCGCCACGCAGGTGCGGCAGCGCGCGCCGGCGCCGGGACACCTCGAAGCGCGCCGCGCGCAGGAGCAGCTCGTGCAGCCGGGCGATGGCCGCGTCCCGGGCGTGCCCGCCGCCGCTGAGGTCCTCGAGCCAGCGCCGCGAGTCGGCGTCCAGCCCGCGTGCAGGCGACGGGGTCGCGGAGGGCTGGCACGCCACGCGCCGGACCGTACCGGTACCCGCGGCCTTCAGCATCGCGTCGCGCGGCCGTCGAGCGGTGCGAGGATCCGGGCGGCGAGCGGCGGCGGGCAGCCGCGGTCGACGAGCACGAGGAGCTCGTGCAGGTCGACCACGGGCTCCGCGGCCAGCTCGGCCGCCAGCCGCGGCTCGAAGCCGGCCGCCGCGAGCCGGCGCCGGCGCCACTCGCCGAGCGCGACCTCCGGCGCCGGTGCGGTCGGATGTGGCCGGGGCTGCCTCATCACGTCGTCTGCGTCGCCGGCCGCGGAGTTCTTACGTCATCCCCGCACGAGCGACAGGAACTCCTGGCGCGTGCGGGCGTCGTCGCGCAGCAGCCCCAGCAGCGCCGAGGTCGTCGTGCGCGTGCCGGCCTTCTGCACGCCGCGCAGCGACATGCAGAGGTGCTCGGCCTCGAGCACGACGCCGACCCCCTTGGGCCGCAGCTGCTCCTGCAGGCAGTCGGCGACCTGCATCGTCAGGCGCTCCTGAAGCTGCAGCTCGCGCGCGAAGAGCTCCACGACGCGGGCGAGCTTCGACAGGCCGATGATCCGCTCGCCCGGCAGGTAGGCGACGTGCGCGACGCCGTGGAACGGCAGCAGGTGGTGCATGCAGAGCGAGTGAAACGGGATCTCGCGTACGACGACGAGCTCGTCGTAGCCGGCGTCGTTGGGGAACGTCGTCAGCGCGACGGGCTCGTGCGTCAGCAGCTCGGCGTACGCGTCCGCGACCCGCCGCGGCGTCTCGCGCAGGCCCGGCTCGCGGACGTCGCGGCCAAGCGCCACGAGCAGGTCGCGGACCGCCCGCCGGGCGGCGTCGTGGTCGATCGGCGGCCGGTCCTCGCGCCCCGCCAGCGCGGGTGCGGCAACCGCCAGGGCCGCCGCGCCGGCCGTGGGGGGGCTCAACGCCGCTGCCCGGGGACGTCGTAGACGACGGCGAGGCGCGCAAGCGTCAGGGCCCCGAGCAGCAGCCCGAAGTCGCGCAGCGCGATGTCGTAGTAGCCGGAGTACGTGAGCAGGTTCACGATGATCGCGCCGAGCCAGGCGGCGGCGACGTAAGCGCCATAGCGGGGCCTCAGCGCGACGATGACGCCGGCGAGGATCTCGACTGCGCCGACCACGTACATGAGCTCCTGCCCACTGCCGGGCACGATGTCGTTGATCCACGGGGCGAGGTATGTCGGCCAGTCGACCATGACGTCGAAGAACTTGTCGACGCCGAACGCGATCGGTGCGACGGTGAACGCCAGGCGCAGCAACGCGAAGGCCTGATAGCGCGGGTCGCGCAGGTGGGCGTGTGCGGCGACCGCGGCGGTGCCGTTCTCGGATGCCGTGCGGTCCTGCCGGCGGCGTGGGGTCGTGACGGCCATGGGAGCCTCCTTCGCTTGCGATGACGCCGCGGGTCCGCGGCACGAGGTAGGTGTCCCGGCGACGGCCGATCCTTACGTGACCGCCTCGGCCACCGGGAACGTGACGACGAACGTGGTGCCCTGGCCGGCGAGCGACTCGACGCCGATCGTGCCGCCGTTGGCCTCGATGAGGCCCTTGGCGATCGCGAGGCCGAGCCCCGCGCCGCCGTGGTTCTCGTCGGGGCCGCGGTAGAAGGGCTCGAAGATCCGTTCCTGCTCGGCCGCGGGGATCCCCGCGCCACGATCGATGATGCGGGTGATGACCCTCGGCCCGACGGCGCGGGCGCGCACCTGGACGGGGTGGCCGGCGGAATGGCGGACGGCGTTCTCGACGAGATTGGCGAACGCGCGCTCGAGCTGCGCGGGGTCGGCGTGGACCGCCGGCAGCGGGTCGTCGATCGAGAGCCGCACGTCGCCGCCGACGTGCTCGATCGCGACCAGCAACGGCTCCTCGGGTGACACCTCCCGCGCTCTCGCGCGGGTCGAGCGGGCCTGCAGGCGGGAGAGGTCCAGGAGCTTCTCCACGAGCGCGGCGAGGCGCGCGCTCTCGGCCACGATCCCCGCCGCGAGCTCCTCGCGCTCGCCGGGACGGACGTCTTCGTCCGAGAGCGCGTGGCCCGCGGCGTGGATCGCCGTCAGCGGCGTGCGCAGGTCGTGCGACACCGCGCGTAGGAGCGCGGTCTTGAGCTCGTCGCTCTGGCGCAGCGCCTCGGTCGCCACGACGCCCGCTTGCAGCGCCTCGCGCTCGACGGCGGCGCGCAGGATCGTCTCCAGCGACGGCACGACGCTCTCGTGCAGCCGTCGCTCGGTCCGCCGGGGAAGCTGTGCGGGGACGAGCAGCGTGGCCAGTGTCTGCTCGCCGTCGCGCAGCGGCAGCGCCATGCGCCGTTCGGCGGGCTCCACGGCGCCGAGCTCGAGCGCCACTGCCGGGAGCTCCAGCGCGGCGGCGATCCCATGGGCCGCGAGCGGAACGGCCTGCGGCAGCGGCTCCGGACCGAGCAGCAGCCGTGTGAGACTCGCGGCGAGGTCCGCGTCGCGGCGGCGTGCCTCCGCTTCGAGCGCGCGCAGCCGCGCGATGTCGGCGATCCGGCTCGTCGCCGCGGCGACCACGAGGAACGCGCCGAGCGCGACCCAGTCGCGCGAGTCCGCGATCATGAGGCGGCCCGTCGGCGGCAGGTGGAACACGTTGAAGGCGAGCGCGGAGAGCAGCGACGTCGCGATGCCGAGCCCGAGGCCCCAGTAGTTTGAGACCAGGAGCACCGCGAGCAGGTACACGACGCCGAGCGCGACGGTCGGCGCGATCTGCTTGAGCGGGTAGACGAGCAGCGTGGTGGCCGCGATCGCCAGCACGGCGACGACGGCTCCGTAGGCCTGGCTGCGGAGCCGTTCCGGGAGCGGCGCGTCGGCGTGTGCGCTC
>DASWQM010000311.1:0-22837 GCA_036403675.1 Solirubrobacteraceae bacterium
GCGCCTGTCGAGATCCGGAACCTCTCCAAGCGGTTCGGCCGCGTGGAAGCCGTCAAGGGGCTGAGCTTCGACATCGACGCGGGCCGTGTCACCGGCTTCCTCGGCCCCAACGGCGCCGGCAAGAGCACGACGCTGCGGGCGCTGCTCGGGCTCGTGCGCCCGACCGGCGGCACCGCGACGTTCGACGGCCGCATCTACGAGGAGCTCGAGCGGCCGAGCACGCGCGTCGGCGCCGTGCTGGAGGACGCCGCCTTCCATCCCGGCCGCACCGCCCGCAATCACCTGCGCGTCATGGCCGTCACGGGTGAGCATCCGCCAGAGCGCGTCGACGCGGTGCTCGCCGACGTCGGCCTGACGGAGGCCGCCGACCGGCGGGTGAAGGGCTACTCGATGGGCATGCGCCAGCGGCTTGCGATCGCGACCGCGCTGCTGGGCGACCCCGAGGTGCTCATCCTCGACGAGCCGACGAACGGCCTCGATCCGCCGGGCATCGCATGGATGCGCGGCCTCCTGCGCCAGCAGGCCGACCGCGGGCGCGCGGTCCTCGTCTCCAGCCACCTGCTCGCGGAGGTCGCGCAGTCGGTCGACGACGTCGTCGTCATCTCGCACGGCGAGCTGAAGGCGCGCGGCCCGCTCGACCAGGTGCTCGGCGGCGACGGCGGACCGGTGACCGAGGTGAGCTCACAGGACAACGAGCGACTCATGGACGCGCTCGCGGCCCGCGGGTTCGCCGTGCAGATCGACAACGGCTCGCTGCTCGTGCCGGGCGCCACGCCCGAGCAGGTCGGCGCGGTCGCCGGCGACCAGGGGATCTACCTGACGGGCCTGGCAGCGCGCTCGCGCTCGCTCGAGCAGGCGTTCTTCGCCCTGACCGGCGGGGAGACGTCCGCGTAGCGAGAACCGCCATGACCCATGCCACCTACACCTCTCCGAGCAACGGCGCGCGGTCGTGAGCACGCTCCTGAAGGCCGAGCTGCTGAAGCTGCGCACGACGCGGACCTTCGTCGCGCTCGTCGCCGCCGCGCTCGCGCTGTCGCTGCTCGTCGTCGTGCTCACGGCGCTGCTGCAGAAGCACTTCACCGAGAGCGAGGCCAAGAACCTCTTCACCGCCGACGCCACAGGGCTGTTCATCCTCCTGCTCGGCGTCATGGGCATGGCGGGCGAATGGCGCCACCGGACGATCACCGGCACCGTGCTCGCGGCGCCCAACCGGCTGCGCCTGCTCACCGCCAAGTTCATCGCCTACGCCGCGGCCGGGGCGCTGCTGTCGCTCATCGTGACGCTGGTGATCATGGTCGTCGGCAGCATCATCCTGTCGGCGCGGGGCCAGCCGACGGTCGGCCTGACAGACCTCCTCGACGTGCTGTGGCGCAATCTCCTCGTGGCCGCGCTGCTGGGCGCCCTCGGGGTGGGCATCGGCGGCCTCATCCGCAACCAGGTCGTCGCGATCGTCGGCATCCTCATCGTCGCATTCGCCGTCGAGCCCACGCTGTACGCGCTCGTTCCCGACGTCGGCCGCTTCGCGCCAACGACCAATGCGCCGGGCGGGATCATCCACGCCAATCCGTTCGGCGACCAGAGCACGACGGACCTGCTCACGCCCGGCATCGCGGTGCTCGTGATGCTCGGCTGGATCGGGTTGTTCTACGCAGCGGCCGGCGCGCGCCTGCGCAGGTTCGACCTCGTCTGAGCCTGGATCCCGCTGCGCCCGGCTCGGAGTTGGCGCTCGTCGCCACCGGGAGTACCCTCGCATGCCATGTCGATCAAGATGATGGGCCGCTACGAGCCGGGCTCCGAGAAGGAGCGCGCGCATCGCCTGCTCACGGAGTTCGACGTCAAGGTCGACCATGTCTACGGCGTCGACATGCAGGAGTCGGGCATGGAGGAGATCACGTTCACGTTCGACGGCCGCGCCCAGACCGCGTTTGCCGAGAACGACCGCGTCGTACACGTCATGGACGGCTGGGACGTGCTGATGCCCAAGCCCGAGGGCGTCTGGCGCGGGGGGTACTGATCCGCTAGACGCTCGCCGCGTCGAGCGGGCGCTCGTCCGCGACCGCCAGCAGCTCGGGCGGCGACGCGCCCGCCCGCGCGACGGTGCGCGCCGCCACGACGGCGGCGAAGCGCGCGGCCTCGACGACGAGCTCGTCGCGTGCGAGCTCCGCGCGGCCGAGGCCATGCGAGATCCACCAGGCGAGAAAGCCGCCGCCGAAGGCGTCGCCCGCGCCGATCGTGTCGACGACCTCGGTCGGCACGGGGGCGATCGGAGTGTCCTCTCCGGCGGTGATGACCGTCGCGCCGTCGGGGCCGCGCGTGAGTAGCACCGCCGTGGGCCCGTATTCGAGCAGCGCGCGCGCCGCGGCCTGCCGCGAGGTGCCCGGATCCAGCCATGCGAGGTCCTCCTCGCTGACCTTCACGAGGTCGCTGTGGCGCAGCACGCGCTCCAGGCGCGCGCGGAAGCCCTGCGCGTCGTCGATGACCTGCGGGCGGATGTTCGGATCGACGACGATCAGCGTCTCGCCGGCCAGTCGCTCGACCACCGCCTCCAGCGCCGTCGCCAGCGGCTCGAGCACGAGCCCGAGCGTGCCGACGTGCAGGGCGGCCACGTCCGGCGGCAGCGCGGCGAGCGCCTCCTCTGGCTCCAGGCCGGCGGCCGCCGTGCCGGCCGAGTAGAAGCTCCAGCTCGCGGCGCCGATCGCGTCGAGGCTCGCGAGCGCGAGTGTCGTCGGATCGGCGGTGCGCACCACGCAGCCGAGGCCGACGCCGTCGCCGTCGAGCATCCGCTCGTGCGTCGCACCGAGCCGGTCGGTCGACAGCCGCCCGAGGAACGCGACCGGCTGGCGCAGCCGGCCGATCGTGCGCGCGGTGTTGAACGGCCCCCCGCCGGGATGGCCGGTGAGGCCGCCGCCCGGGTCGATGACGAGGTCGTAGAGCGCCTCGCCGGCGACGAGGACCGGCGCGCTCATTGGTCATCCTCGGGGTGCCTCGGCCCCCGCCGGGTGAGGGCCTCGCTCGCTTGCCCCGGTGAGGGCCATCGTGAGACCTGCTCCTCCCGGCGAGGCGAGGTGCCGCAAGCGGCAACAGGACGTAGCCCCGGTGAGGGCCCGTCAATGAGCACCCGCAACGGTACCTCCCGGTCGGGGCGCTGTGAAGCGCAGTCGACCGATGAGGGGAGTGAGTCGTGGAGAGGTATGCGGGAGTGGACTGGGCCAGTGAGAAGCACGATGTGCTCGTCCAGGACGCCGGCGGCGCAGAGGTGCTGGCCGCGACGTTCACGCATGACGAGCGCGGCTTGGCCGCGCTCTGCGCGACGCTCGTGCGCTTGAACGTTGTACTGGTCGCGATCGAGCGCCCCGACGGGCTGCTGATCGAGCGGTTGCTGGACTGCGGATTGCGCGTGATCGCGATCCATCCCAACCAGGTCGCGGCCGCGCGCCCGCGCTTTAGGGCGTCGGGTGGCAAATCCGATCGCTTTGACGCGTGCGTGCTCTGCGAGCTCGCCCGCACCGACAGCCACCGCTTCCGTGTCCTGGTCTGCGACAGCGACGACACCAAGGCGCTGCGCGCCCTCAGCCGCGCCCGCGAGGATCTCGTGCAGGCCCGTGTCGCACTCGCCAACCAGCTGCGTGCCGAACTCGAGCGCTTCTGGCCCGCCGCCGCGTTGGTCTTCGCCGACATCGACAGCCCGATCGGGCTGTTGTTCCTGGAGCGCTACCCCACCCCCAGCGACACCAAAGGCCTGGGCGAGAAGCGCCTCGCGGCGTTCCTCGCGCGCCACGCCTACTGCGGGCGCAGGACACCCGCGCAGCTGCTGAGCAAGCTGCGCGACGCGCCGCACGGACGCGCCGGTGACGCCGAGATTGAGGCCCGCCGCGCGATCGTGCTCGCCTTGGTCGCGGCGCTCAAGCCAATCGTCGCGAAGATCAGCGAGCTGACCAGGGAGATCGCTCACCGCGTCCGCGCGCACCCCGACGGCCAGATCTTCCTGTCGCTGTTCAAAGACCCCAGAAGCGTCGTCTGCGCCGCCGCGCTGCTCGCCGAGATCGGCGACTGCCGCGCCCGCTACCGATCCGCCGAAGCCCTCGCCGCCGACGCCGGCATGAGCCCCATCGCCGTCGAATCGGGCAAACGCAAGGTCGCGTGCTTCCGACGCGGCTGCGACCACCGCCTCCGCGCAGCGATGAGCACCCTCGCCGACGCCACCCGCCACTGGCACCCCTGGGCCGCCGACCGCTACGCCACCGCCCGCGCCCGCGGCCAAGACCACCAACGCGCGATCCGCACCCTCGGACGCGCCTGGTGCCGCGTCCTGTGGCGCTGCTGGCAAGACAACGCCGCCTACGATCCCGCCCGCCATCGCGGCCTGCAACACCACATCGCCGTCACGATCCCGGACCCGTCCAGGCCCCGCCTGGACCTGACCGCCACACAGCGGATGGCCGGCGCCGCCGTCACCCGCAGGGCGGCGCGCAGCGCCGAGCGCGAAGCGCTTGACAGCAAGCCAACAACCGCTACCAGCACAAAGGGTTGACACAGGACGTCTCACGACCGCGCGCCGTTGCTCGCAGAACACTGGGCGGCGACCGTCATCGCACGTCCTCGCTACGACCGCGCGGGAGGCAGCTCGCCGGACCCGCGACCGACGAGCTTCGGGGTCAGCACGATCTCCTGCGACGGCCCGTCGAAGCCGTCGAGGCGCGCGAACAGCAGCTCGGCGGCGGCACGGCCAAGCCCGGCCGGATCCTGCGCGATGACCGTCACCCCCGGCTCCACGACGTCCGCGAGCGCGACATCGTCGAAGCCGACGAGCGCGACGCGGTGCTGGAGGCCGAGGTCGTGGAGCGCGCGCACGGCGTCGATCGTGATGAGGTTCTGGCTCGTGAAGACGGCGGTCGGCGGGTGCGGCCCGAGCACCAGCTCACGCGTCGTCTCGTAGGCGTCGGCGGCACGCGTGAGAGTGTGGCGGACGAGCGCGGGCTCTGACGGCAGGCCGTGGTCGGCGAGCGCCTCGCGGAAGCCGCGCAGCCGCTCGGCGGCGGTGTAGAGGTCGGGGCGGTCGCCGAGGAAGCCGATCCGCTCGTGGCCGCCGGCCGCGAGGTGGGAGACGGCGAGCGCCGCGCCGGCGGCGTTGTCGGTCAGCACGGCATCGGCGTCGATGAAGCGGCCGGGGCGGTCGACGAAGACGATCGCGACGCCCGCCGCGCGGTCGCGCAGCAGGAAGCTGTGGTCGGCGCCGGCCGGCGCGAGGATGAGCCCGTCGACGCCGCGCGCGCCGAACGCCTCCGCCAGCTGGCGCTCGCGCTCGGGCAGCTCGTCGGAGCTGCCCGCGAACGTCAGCACCCCGCGCTCCCGGGCCACGTCCTCGATGCCGCGCTGGAGGGCGGAGAAGAACGGGTTGGCGATGTCCTCGACGATCACGCCGATGCTCGCCGACATGCCGTCCGCGCGGCGCAGCGCGCTCGCCGTGACGTTGTGCCGGTAGCCCAGCGACGCGACCGCTTCACGGACGCGCTCGGTGAGGTCGTCGCGGACGGCGGCGTCGCCGTTGACCACGCGCGAGACGGTGCTGAGGCTGACGCCGGCAAGCGCCGCGACCTGCTTCATCGTCGCGCGCCGGCCAGCCCGCCCCCGGGCTGAGTCAGAAATCGTTTCGTTCGTGGCGTGCACGGAGAATCCCCTGTCGTGGCTGGGCCTGACCGCACGAAGCGGACGACGCGAGAAAACGTATTCTCTTGACAGGGTTCTTGTCAAGCGATAGGTTCGCCAAAACCAAGAAAACGTTCTCTCGGCGCGGGGCCGGGAGCGTGACACATCCCGGCAGGGAGGAGCGAGGCAATCTCATGGGCAAGGCTCAGCTGAAGTTTTCGCTGTCGCTGGTCGCCGTCATCGTGCTCATCGCCGTGGTCGTCGGACTGGTCGCGGGGCGCGCCTCGGGCGGCACGTCCAGCAGCGGCGGTGGCGGTGGCAGCGGCGGCGCCGCGGCGGGCAAGAAGGTCGACGTCATCATCAAGGCCAGCGACTCCTCGTTCTGGCAGACCATGCTCGCGGGCGCGCGCCAGGCGAGCGGCGACTACGGGCTCCAGGTCGGCCTGTTCGGCCCGACCTCCGAGAAGGACGTGGGCCAGCAGGTGCAGCTCATCGAGAACTCGATCTCCCGCGGAGCCGACGCGATCGTGCTTGCGCCGAACTCCTCGGAAGCGCTCAACAACGCGATCAAACGTGCCCGCGATGGCGGGACGAAGGTGATCGTCGTCGACACGGCGGTGACGACCGACGCTGAGGGATTCATCGGCACCGACAACATCAAGGCCGGCGAGCAGGCGGGCAGGACGCTGTGCGACCTCGTCAAGAAGCAGGGCAAGACGTCGGGCAGCGTCGTGATCGAGTCCTCGGTCGCCGGCATCCAGACGATCAAGGAGCGCGAGACCGGTTTCAAGCGCGGATTCGGCGCCTCGTGCCCGGGTATTCAGGTGGGTAACCCGCGCTACAACGAGAACGACCTCAACAACGCCGCCAGCCAGGTCAACGACGTGCTGACGGCCGACCCGAACGTCGTCGGGATCTTCGCGTCCAACAACACCTCCGGGGTCGGCGCAGCGCGCGCCATCAAGGACAACAAGGCCGCCGATCGGATACCGGTCGTCGCCTTCGACACCGATCCCCAGGAGAACTCCGCGCTCGCGGATGGGTCGATCGATGCGCTCGTCGTCCAGAACCCGTACTTCTTCGGCTATCAGGGCGTCATCGAGGCCGGCATGGCCTCCGTCGGGTCGCTGCCGCCGCCGAAGCTCGATCCGGGTGCGGTCGTCGCGACAAAGGCCAACGCCACCGACCCGACGGTCAAGCCGCTGCTCAACCCGCCGACCGCGAAGACGCAGTCATGAGCACGACGACGCAGGAGCGCCCGGTAGCGACGCCGCCGGCGTCCGAGCCGGTCGTGTCGCTGAAGGGCGCGACGAAGGCCTACGGCCCCAACAAGGCGCTCACCGACGTCGACTTCGAGCTGCGCGCCGGCGAGGTCATGTGCCTCGCCGGCGAGAACGGGGCCGGCAAGAGCACGCTCATCAAGATCCTCACCGGCGCGATCACGCGCGACCGCGGCGAGTACACGGTCGACGGCGAGGAGATCGGGAGCCCGACGCCGTCGGAGGCGCGCGATCGCGGGATCGGCGTCGTCTACCAGGAGCTCAGCCTGCTCCCGGACCTGTCCGTCGGCGAGAACCTCATGATGAGCCGGCTGCCGGCCCGCCGCGGGATCACACGCCCCGGCGAGCTGCACCGCCACGCGCGCGAGATGCTCGAGCGCGTCGAGCTCGGCGACCTCGATCCGGACACGCAGGTGGCGGAGCTGCCGCTCGCTCAGCAGCAGCTCGTGGAGATCGCGAAGGTCCTCGGCGAATCGCCGCGGGTCATCATCTTCGACGAGCCGACGACGGCGTTGTCGGAGGCCGAGACGCGGCGCCTGCTCGCCAAGATCATGCAGCTCCGCGACGAGGGCCACGCGATCATGTACGTGAGCCATCACCTCGAGGAGATGTTCGCGATCGGCGACCGCGTGACGATCCTTCGCGACGGCTGCCTCGTGACGAGCGCGCCGATGGCCGACTTCGATCACGACAGCCTCATCGCGTCGATGGTCGGGCGCAAGATCGAGTCGCTGTACCCGGCGTCGGATCGGACGGTGACCGACAAGGTCCGCCTGAAGGTGACCGGGTTGCGGCCGGCGGGCGTCGAGAAGCCGATCGACCTCGAGGTGCGCTCGGGCGAGATCCTTGGCATCGCGGGGCTGCTCGGGTCCGGCCGCACGGAGCTCCTGCGCGCGATCTTCGGCGCGGACGGCTGCGAGGGCGGGACGATCGAGGTCGACGGCAAGAAGATCAAGTGCGGGGACCCCCGCCGCGCTGTGCAGGCCGGCCTCGGGCTGCTCACCGAGGATCGCAAGCGCCTCGGGCTGCTGCTCGAGCTCACGATACGCGAGAACGCCTCGATCGCCGACCTCGACGAGATCTCGCACTTCACGCTCGTCGACCGCAAGCAGGAGCGCGGGATCGTCGACCGCTACCTCGGCGGGCTGCGACTGCGCGCGGCGTCCTGGGAGCAGCCGGTGTCGTCGCTGTCAGGCGGCAACCAGCAGAAGGTGCTGCTCGCGCGCTGGCTGGCGACGAAGGCGAAGGTGCTGCTCTTCGACGAGCCCACGAAGGGTGTCGACGTCGGCGCCAAGGCGGAGATCTACAAGGTCATCGGCGACCTCGCCGCCGAGGGGCTCGGCGTGGTCGTCGTGTCGTCGTACCTGCCCGAGGTGCTCGGGCTCGCCGATCGCGTGCTCGTCATGCGGGGCGGCACGGTCGCGGGCGAGCTGCCCGCGGAGGGTGCGACGGAGGAGGACGTCCTGCGGCTGGCGAGCGTCGGCGGCAGTGGCGGGCGAGACGGAGTCGAGACAGAGGAGACGGGAGCATGAGCCTGCGCAAGAAGCTCGAGCCGGCCGCCGCGGGCGCCGGTGACGGCGCCCCCGCCGCGCGGGAGGAGCGGGTCCTGACCTTCGGCGACGTGTTCGGCCGGGACGCCGGGGGGCTGATCGTCCTGCTCGTGCTCTTCGGAGCGCTGACGATCTACCAGGACGAGTTCCTCACCGGCGCGAACATGGCCAACCTCTCGCGCCAGGTGGCGATCTTCGGGATCATCGCCGTCGGACAGCTACTCGTGATCCTCACCGCGGGCATCGACCTGTCGGTCGGGTCGGTTCTCGGCCTGACGGGCTGCATCACGGCGGAGCTGCTCGTGCACGGGATGGGCATCCCCGTAGCGATCCTCGTCGGGCTCGCGGCGGGCGCGGCGATCGGGGTCTTCAACGGCGTGCTCGTCGCCCACGGCAAGCTGCCGCCGTTCATCGTGACGCTTGGCATGCTCGGCATCGCCCGAGGGGTGGTGCTCGTCCTGACGGACGCCAAGTCCGTCGGGCCGCTGCCTGACTCCTTCGGCCAGATCGCGAACGGAGACTTCCTGGGGCTGCCGAACCTCCTGTGGCTCTTCGTGGCGGTCACCGTGGTCACCGCGTTCGTCCTGCGGCGCACGGTGTTCGGCCGCTACATCTATGCGGTCGGCTCCAACCCCGAGTCCGCGCGCCTGGCGGGGGTGCCCGTGACACGCGTGCTCGTCTCCGTCTACGCGATCGCCGGACTGCTCGCCGCGGTCGGCGGCGCGCTGTTCATGTCCCGGCTGAACTCCGGCATCCCGACCGCCGGCACGGGCTACGAGCTCAATGCGATCGCGGCATGCGTGATCGGCGGAGCGAGCCTCTTCGGCGCCAAGGGCGGCGCCTACGGCGCGGCGGCCGGCGCGCTGATCGTGGGCACGCTGAACAACGGCGGCAACCTCCTGCAGATCAACGCGTTCTACCTGCAGATCATCATCGGCGCCCTGATCCTCATAGCGGTCGCCTTCGACCAGTTCCAGAGCCGCCGCTCAGGCGGGAGCTGAAGGCCACCTGAACCTGCCCGCGGCCGCGCCGGCCGCGGGCAGGATCCGCGCCCGTCAGCTCGTGCTCATGAGGGCTGCCCGCACATCGGGATGCACTGCTGGTGGAGCCACATGTTCGTGCCGAGGCGCTGCCCGAAGAAGTTCCGGTGCTCATGACGGCGCTCTCCTGACGTGACGATTGGACAGTGCCGGGATGGCGCAGGACGCGATGTGGTGCCTCACCTCTCGTTGCGCGGGAGCCGGCCCAACTTGTCGATGCCCGCGCCGCCGCCGGGGTACGTCCCCACAACGACGCTGTTCACCGCACGACGAGAGGAGACCTACGTGACGCTGCACGACATCGGGCCGGCCGCCGGCGAGGACGCGGCGGTCGCGATCCCGTGGCTGGCGCGCGAGGAGTCGGCGGAGGTCCCCCGCCTGCGTCTGCCCGAAGGATCGCTGGACCCGCGCTCGGCATACCTCGCGGTGCACGACGAGCTCATGCTCGACGGCAACCCGCGCCTGAACCTCGCCACGTTCGTCACCACGTGGATGGAGCCGGAGGCACGGCAGCTCATCGACGAGTCGCTCGACAAGAACCTCATCGACAAGGACGAGTATCCGCGCACCGCGGAGCTCGAGCGCCGCTGCGTGAACATGCTCGCCGACCTCTGGCACGGACAGCCGGAGCACGCCATGGGCTGCTCGACGACCGGCTCGAGCGAGGCCTGCATGCTCGCCGGCATGGCGCTCGAGCGCCGCTGGCGTGCGCGGCGGGCCGGCTCCGACGGCCACGGTGCGCGGCCGAACCTCGTCTTCGGCGCCAACGTCCAGGTCGTGTGGGAGAAGTTCTGCCGCTACTGGGACGTCGAGCCGCGGGCGGTTGCGGTCGGCGACGGGGCGACGCATCTCACGCCCGAGGGCGCGGCGGCCGCCTGCGACGAGAACACGATCGGAGTCGTCGCGATCTTCGGCTCGACGTTCGACGGCAGCTACGAGCCCGTCGCGGGGATCGCCGCCGCGCTCGACCGCCTGCAGGCCGATCGCGGGGTCGACGTGCCGGTGCACGTCGACGCGGCCGGCGGCGGCTTCATCGCGCCGTTCCTCGACCCCGACCTGGAGTGGGACTTCCGGCTGGAGCGCGTGGCGTCGATCAACGCGTCCGGGCACAAGTACGGCCTCGTCTATCCGGGCGTCGGCTGGGCGCTCTGGCGCGAGGCCGGCATGGTGCCCGAGGAGCTCGTCTTCCGGGTCGACTACCTCGGCGGCGACATGCCGACGTTCTCGCTGAACTTCTCGCGGCCGGGCGCGCAGGTCGTGGCGCAGTACTACATGTTCGTCCGCCTCGGCCGCGAGGGCTATCGGCGGCTGCACGCGGTCTCGCGCGCGAACGCGCGCTGGCTCGCCGGGCGCGTCGCCGAGATCGGGCCGTTCGAGCTCGTCTCCGACGGGAGCGACCTGCCGGTGTTCGCCTTCCGGATGCGCGACGGCGTCGACCGGTACACCGTCTACGACGTCTCGCGCGAGCTGCGCGTGGACGGCTGGCTCGTGCCCGCGTATCCGATGCCGGAGGGCATGAGCGACGTCGACGTCCTGCGCGTGGTCGTGCGCAGCGGCTTCAGCCGCGATCTCGCGAGCCTGTTCCTCGAGTCGCTTGGGCGCGCGGTCGAGGAGCTCGAGCGGCGGGCGTCGGGGGCCGAGCACCGGGAGGTCGCCTTCCACCACTAGTTGTAGTTGCGCACGCAACTATGGCCGCTATCGTTCGGCCTATGCAACTGGGCCTGTACACGTTCGGCGAGGTCGCGCCCGACCCGTCGACGCGCCGCGCCGTCAGCCCGCAGCAGCGCATGCGCGACCTGCTCGAGGAGGCCGAGCTCGCCGATCAGGTCGGCCTCGACGTCTTCGGCGTCGGCGAGCACCACCGGCCGGACTTCGTTGTCTCGGCGCCGGCCGTCGTCCTCGGCGCAGCCGCCGCGCGCACCGCGCGCATCCGCCTCACGAGCGCGGTCACCGTGCTGAGCTCCGACGATCCCGTCCGCGTGTGGCAGGCCTTCGCGACCGTCGACCTCATCTCCGGCGGCCGCGCCGAGATCATGGCGGGGCGCGGCTCGTTCCTCGAGTCGTTCCCGCTCTTCGGCCAGGACCTCGACGACTATGACGAGCTCTTCGCCGAGAAGCTCGAACTCCTCCTGAAGCTGCGCGACAGCGAGCGCGTCACGTGGTCGGGCTCGGGCCGCCACCGGCCGGCGATCGACGGCCTCGGCGTCTACCCGCGGCCGGTCCAGGAACGGCTGCCGATCTGGCTGGCGGTCGGCGCCAATCCCGGGTCGGCCGTGCGGGCGGGAACGCTCGGGCTGCCGCTGGCGCTGGCGATCATCGGCGGGCAGCCCGAGCGCTTCGTGCCGCTCGTCGAGCTCTACCGCGACAGCGCGCGCAAGGCGGGCCACGACCCGGCGCAGCTGCCCGTCGGCATCAACTCGCCCGCGTACGTCGCTGAGACGTCACAGCGCGCGGTGAGCGAGTTCGCCGGGCCGTACACGGCGATGATGAACCGCATCGGGCGCGAGCGCGGATGGATGCCGATGACGCCCGCGCAGTTCGACGCGCTGCGCGGGCCGCGCGGCGCGCTCGTCGTCGGCAGCCCGCAGGACGTCGCCGAGAAGATCCTCTTCGAGCACGAGCTCTTCGCCAACCAGCGCTTCCTCGCGCAGATGAGCGTCGGGCCGATGCCGCACGCCGACATCATGCGCGCGATCGAGCTCTTCGGCACCGAGGTGGCGCCGCTCGTGCGCGACGAGGTCGCGCGGCGGGCGGGCGGGGGCGAGACGCGCGTTGCGGCGGGGGGCGGGTAGCGCGGCGTTTGCGGTTACACGAATTGCAGCATCGAGGAGGGGTGAATCGGGAGGATCGTGATCGTGTCGAAGTTCGTGCTGTATACGCCCCAATTTCGACACGACCGCCGACAGAGCGCCCGGCCGCCCGGCCGACCACGGCGCTGCGAAGCTTCGCGCGAAGGCCCCCCGCGCTACGCCGGCAGCGTCGCCGCCGCGACGCAGACGAGCCCGCCCGGGCCGGCGGCCCGCGCCGTCACGGCGTCGGCGCCGCTGTAGTCGGGCATCCGGTAGCTGACGTCGAAGGAGCCGCTCGCGCCGCCGATGCGCCTGCGGCCGCGGTACTCGACCTCGCGCTCGTGCACGATCGTCACCCGCCACGCCGAGCCGGCGCGGCCGTGAACCTCGAGCTCGGCCTCGATCCGGCCGTCGCGCGACTTGAGCTTGAGCTTCGAGCTGGCGCCCTTGCCGCAGGTCCCGGCCACGCGGATCTCGCTGCGCGAGCCGCCACCGCCACCGCCACCGTCACGCCCACGCCGCGCGAGCGCGGGTGACGTGCCGGCGACGGTGAGCGCCAGCACCGCCACGACGGGCGTGAACACGCGGGCGCGGCTGCGGAGGGGTATGGATGGCATCCGCACACGACTGTCGCGCAGGCCCGGTTGCAGCCGCAATGCGACGTTAGTCGCGCTGCTTTTGCAGGCCGTGGCGTTCGGCCCAGAGCGCCGCCTGCGTGCGGTCGGTCACCCCCAGCTCCCGGAAGATCCGGGTGAGGTGCGACTTCACCGTCTTCTCGCTGATCTCCAGCCGGCGGGCGATGAGCTTGTTGGGAAGCCCCTCGACGAGCAGCTCGAGCACCTCGCGCTCGCGCCCCGAGAGGGCGCCCAGCGGGTCGGGCTCGGAGCGGGCGCTGATGATCGTGCGCGCGGCGCGCGGGTCCAGCGGAGACTCGCCGCGCGAGGCGGCGCGGATGCCGTCGGCGACCTCGTCGGAGGACGCGTCCTTCAGGAGGTACCCGCAGGCGCCGGCCGACAGCGCCCCGAGGATCCGCGCGCGGTCGGAGAACGACGTCAGCACGAGGACGGCCGTGCGCGGATGCTCCTCGGTGATCAGGCGCGTCGCCTCGATGCCGTCCATGCGCGGCATGTCGAGATCCATCAGCACGACGTCCGGTGCACTCTCGCGGCAGCGCTCGACCGCCTCCTGGCCGTCGCCGGCCACCCCGACGAGCTCGATGTCGTCGAGCGCGCCGATGAGCCGTCCGAGGCCGTCGCGGATGACGCCGTGGTCGTCGGCGATGAGGACGCTGATCATCTCGCGGGCACCTCCAGCTCCAGGCGCGTTCCGGAGCCCGGCTCGGAGGCGACGACGAGCGTGCCGTCGACCTGCTTGACGAGGCCCTCGAGCAGCGTGAGGCCGACGTGGCCGTTGGCCTGGCGCCGGGCGCGCTGGCCCGCGTCGAAGCCGCGGCCGTCGTCGGAGACGACGAGACGCGTGGTCTTCGGGGTCGGATTGGAGACCTCCACGCACACCATCGTCGCATCTGCGTGAGACTGAACGTTCCGCACGGCCTCGCGCGCGGCGCGGTAGATGAGCGGATCACCCGCCGATCCGGCGGCTGCGCTGTCGGCGACGTGGAGCTCGATGAGGATGCCGTCGGCGACGAGCGGGCTGAGGAGATCGTGCAGCGCGGCCTCCAGGCCGGCCGACTCCAGCGACGGCGGATGGATCTCGACGAGCAGCGTGCGCAGGCCGCGGACGGCCTGACGCAGCCGCGCGACCGCGTCCTTGAGCACCGCCGCATCCTCCGGCGCGTCGCGGCGCTCGGCCTCCTCCGCGAGCGGCGCGAGGCCGAAGGCGACGCCGGCGACGTCCTGCACGGGGCCGTCGTGCAGGTCGGCGGCGATCCGGCGCCGCTCTTGGTCGGAGGCCTCGACCGCGCTGGCGAGCAGCAGCTCGCGCTCGCGGTGGCCGCGCTGGAGCCGGCGCGCCATCGACCACGCCAGCGGCGCCTGGAAGAGCAGCAGGACCACGAGCCCGCCGACGAGCGGCGGGGCGAGCGCACCGAGCAGCCGGCCGGCGTTCTGGCTCACCGAGTCGAACTGCTGGTAGATCTCGAAGAGGACCGGCGTCTGCCCCGGCGTCCGGATGACCGTGTGGGCCTCCAGCAGCTTGCCCTCCTGGCGCTCGAAGCGGTTCTCGGGCTTCGAGAGGTCGCTGAGCTCGGCCTCGACCCCTCCGTGGTCGAACAGGCGCAGCTCGTCGGCACCGAGCTTGAAGCGCTGCCCGATGAGCTGTGGCTGGTCGGAGTACAGGATCCGTCCGTCCCGCGTCCAGATCTTCACGCGTACCACGGAGGTGTTCAGGATCCGGCCCTGGACGAGGTCGTCGAGCTGCTTCAGCGCGCCGCGATCGCCGCTGAGCACGCCCTCGGTGAGCCCGGCCGTCGCGACCAGGTCTCCCTCGAGCCGCACGCGCTCGCGGGTGTCGTGCTCGGCCTGGACGATCGCGATGTCGCGCAGGCTGAAGAAGCCGCCGACGAGGACGACGGCGATCGCGACGAGGCTGCCGAGCATGAAGCGGCTGACGGCCCAGGTCGTGCTGTCCTTGTCGCGCTTCGTGAACATGCTTGTCCATGTTGCATCGCGGAGCACCCGATCGGGCCGCGACGGGACGAATGTCCCATTGGCGGCTGCGGAGCTTCGCCGATGCTGCGCGAAAGCGGGGCGACCGGGGTTAGCGCGCCACGTTCGCGGATATATTCGGCCTGTGGGTACGGATTCTGGAATGGACGCCGAGCGCGCGGCACTGGAGACCTACGGGCCGGTCGGGCGGTCGGAATGGATGGACATCGACTGGAGCAAGCACCTGCGCTGGGTGCGCGTCCTGGACCGCTGGATGAACGTCCTCGACTACGGCTCGGGCTCCGGCGAGCCGATCATCTTCATCCACGGCCTCTCGGGCTGCTGGCAGAACTGGCTGGAGAACATCCCGCACTTCGCTCGCGATCACCGCGTCATCGCCGTCGACCTGCCCGGCTTCGGCCAGTCGGAGATGCCGGCCGAGGAGATCTCCGTCAGCGGCTACGCGGACACGATCGACGCGCTCATGACCGAGCTCGGGATCGACACCGCGCAGATCGTCGGCAACTCGATGGGCGGCTTCATCGGCGCCGAGCTCGCGATCAACCACCCCGCCCGCGTGGAGCGGCTCGTGCTCGTCGCCGCGGCCGGCCTGAGCATCGAGTACATCCGCACCGAGCGCACCCAGGGCCTGCGCCACCAGGCGGAGAACGTCGCGTTCTTCTACCTCGGCTGGATCGCCTCGCGGTCGCACACGGTGGCCGCCAGGCCCCGGCTGCGCTCGGCGCTCCTGCTGCTCGTCGCCGCCCATCCCGCGAAGCTGCCGCCGGCGCTGGCGCACGAGCAGGTCGCCGGCTCCGGCAAGCCGGGGTTCTCCGACGCGCTCGACGCGATGTGCGGCTACCCGCTGCGCGACCGCCTTGAGAAGATCGCCTGCCCGACGTTCATCGTCTGGGGCGACAAGGACCGCCTCGTGCCGGTGAAGGACGCGGCCGTCTTCGAGGAGCTGATCCCCGACGCGCGGGCGGTCATCTACAAGGACACCGGCCACATCACGATGATGGAGCGCCCGGCGCGCTTCAACGCCGACGTGCACGCGTTCCTCCACGAGGACGCCGGCGAGCGGGAGCCGGGATCGGGCGAGCGGACGTTCGCCGCCTGAGCTGGAGGCTAGGCCCTGTAGCCTCTGAACGGCGCCTCATCGCCGGCGCCGTTGGCTCTGAACGAGCGATCGACGAGGGGATGGGGGAGTCTCGTGGACGAAGCGCAGCAGCGAGTCGAACTGCCGGGCAGCCACCGCGATCCCGCGCCCGGCGCGCGCCGGGTCGGCGACGTCGCCGGCGACGAGGTGGTGGAGCTCTCGCTCATCCTCAGGCGCAATCCGCAGGCGGACGCGGAGGCCGCGGTCGCCGAGCTGGCCAGCGTGGCGCCGCGCGCCCGCCCGCAACCCGACCGCGAGCAGTTCGCGGCGAGGTTCGGCGCGAGCACGAGCGACCTCGAGGCCGTGACGGCGTTCGCCCGCAGCCAGGGGCTCGAGGTCGTCGACGCCGATGCCGCCCGGCGCACCGTCCGCGTGCGCGGGCCGGTCGCGACGCTGTCCGAGCTGTTCGGCGTGAAGCTCGGACGCTACGAGACCGCCGACGGCGTCGTGTACCGGGGGCGCGAGGGGTCGATCGCGATCCCGAAGGAGCTCGACGGGATCGTGACCGCCGTCCTCGGATTCGACGACCGCCCCCAGGCGGCGCCGCGGCTGCGGCGCGCCGATCCCGACATCCGGGCGCCCCGTGCGGTGCACGGCTTCGACGCCACCGAGATCGCCGCCCTGTACGACTTCCCGGCGGGGAGCGCGAGCGGCCAGTCGATCGCGATCGTCGAGCTGGGCGGCGGCTTCCAGCAGGCCGACCTCGACCAGTACTTCCAGCGGATCGGGCGCACGACGCCGGATGTCGTGGCGATCAGCGTCGACGGCGCGACGAACAGCCCCGTCGGGGACCCCGGGTCGGCCGACGGCGAGGTGCTGCTGGACATCGAGGTCGCGGCGGCCGTCGCGCCGGACGCGTCGATCGCGGTGTACTTCGCGCCCAACAGCGAGAAGGGCTTCACCGACGCGGTCACGACCGCCGCGCACGACAGCACGCACAACCCCAGCGTGATCTCGATCAGCTGGGGTGCCATGGAGAGCGCCTGGACCGGCCAGGCGATGACGAGCATGGACCAGGCGTTCGCCGACGCGGCGCTGCTCGGCGTCACGGTCTGCGTCGCGGCCGGTGACAACGGCGCTGCCGACGGCGGGACCGACCGTCGCGCCCACGCCGACTTCCCCGCGTCCAGCCCGCACGTCCTCGCCTGCGGCGGCACGCGACTGGAGGGCAGCGGGACGGCGATCACGTCGGAGGTCGTATGGAACGACGGGTCGGGCGGAGCGACCGGGGGCGGCGTGAGCGACGTCTTTCCGCTTCCGAGCTGGCAGAGCGCCGCCAACGTCCCCGTGTCGGTCAATCCCGGCGGCCGCGTCGGGCGCGGCGTTCCCGACGTCGCGGGAGACGCCGATCCCGCCACCGGCTATCGCGTCCGCGTCGACGGCGTCGACACGACGTTCGGCGGCACGAGTGCGGTGTCGCCGTTGTGGGCGGGGCTGATCGCGCTCATCAACGCCATCGGCGGCGTGCGGTTGGGCTTCATCAACCCCGACCTCTACCGGACGGCCGCGACCAGCGGGGCCTTCCGCGACATCACGCAGGGCAACAACGGGGTCCCCGGCGTGACGGGCTATCCGGCCCGTCCGGGCTGGGATGCCTGCACCGGGCTGGGTACGCCCCGCGGCAAGGCGCTCCTGCGCAGCCTCGGCGTCGGGTGAGCAGGTTCACCAACCGGAGCGCCCGCCCGCCGATCTGCGCTAAAGCTGTCCGTGCACATGGTCGTGGCCTGCGCGAGGAGGAGCTCGGGGTGCGCGCTGCTGTTCGGGATCGTTGCGCTGCTCGCGCTCGCGTCCCCGGCCGCGGCGCGGGTGGCGCTCGTGGCGACCGGGACGCCCGAGGTCGTGCTGCTCGACATCACGACACGCGATGTCGCGGCACGCGTCGCGCTGCCCGGCCCCGCGCGCGCCGTGGCCGTCACGCGCGACGGCCGGCGCGGGTTCGTCGCGGCGGGCCCAGAGGTCGTCGCGCTCGACGTCGACCGCCGCGTCGAGACCGGGCGCTCGCAGCTCGGCGGCGCGGACATCGCGGACGTCGAGCTGGCGCCGTCGGGAGCGGTGCTCTACGCCGTTCAGGGCAGCCGCCTGCTCGCGCTCGATCCCGAGACGCTCGCGCCGACCGCCGCCGTCGAGCTGCGCGGTCCCGGCGGCCAGCTCGCCGTCGACGCACGCGGCGCACTGGCGGCCGTCGTGCTGGGCAGCGGGCGCGTGGCGATGGTCGACCTCGGCCGCAAGGCGCTCCTGCGCCACGTCCGCCTCGCCGGCGCCACCGGCGTGGCGATCGCCGACGACCGCGTGACGTACGTCAGCGCCCGCGGCCGGCTGCGCACGATCGCGCCCGGCGAGCACCGCGCGCGCAAGCACGCGATCGGGCTGCCCGCCGGCGCGGGAGGCGCGCTGACGCTGTCACCGGGGCGGTCGCGGATCGTCGTCGGTGCCGCGCCCGGCGGCGCTGCCGCGGCGCTCTTCGACCTCGGCAGCGCCGCGGTGCAGCGGCTCGTGTCGGGGGCCGGCCCGGGTCGGGGGGCGTGGTATCCGGACGCCAGCCGCATCCTCATGGCAGACGGCGGCGCCGGCACGATCTCGCTCGTCAGCCCGTTCTCGCACGGCCGGGTCGGGCTCGTGAGCCTGCCGGGCACGGCGCCGGCGGACATCGTCGTGCAGCCCGGGCTGGCCCTCATCACCGGCAGCGACGGGCCCGACCGGATCACCGGCACGCGCGGGGCCGATCGGATCGACGGACTCGGCGGCGACGACCTGCTGCGCGGCGGGCGCGACCGCGACGTGCTCCTCGGCGGGCCCGGCAACGACGAGCTCTCCGGCGGCTCGTTCAACGACGAGCTCGACGGCGGCGACGGAAACGACTTCCTGCTCGGCGGCACCGGCAACGACACGCTGCTCGGCGGCCCCGGCGACGACGGCGCGGACGGCGGCACGGGCAACGACACGATCGATGGCGGCGACGGCAACGACACGCTCGACGGCGGCGACGGCGACGACACGATCCTGGGCGGCAACGGCAACGACACGATCGTCGAGAAGGGCTTCGGCGACGACAAGCTGCTCGACGGCGGCCCGGGCGACGACGTCATCCGCGGCGGGCGCGGCTCCGACCGGATGATCATCGGCGGGGACGGCAACGACCAGCTCTACGGCGAGACGGGAGCCGAGCGCATCCAGGGCGGCAACGGCAACGACTTCATCGACGGCGGGCCCGCCGGCGACCGGCTCGAGGGCCAGCAGGGCGACGACGTCATCAGGGGCGACACCGGCAACGACCACCTCTACGGTCACGAGGGCAGCGACCAGCTCGACGGCGGGTCCGGCAACGACGAGCTCTTCGGCCACGAGGGCAACGACCTGCTCGTCGGCGGCTCGGGCTCCGACACGCTCGACGGCGGGCCCGGCGACGACCTGATCCGCGCGGCGGACGCGAGCCCCGACACGGTCAACTGCGGCCCCGGCAACGACACGGTCTACGTCGAGGCGCCGCTCGAGGACACGCTGACGGACTGCGAGCTGGTGCTCACGGTCCCGCCCGAGGCCGACACGGACACGACGGCGACGCAGGCGATCCGGGGCACGCGCCACGACGACCGCCTGACGGGCACGCCCGGCAACGACTCGATCTTCGGCCGCGGCGGCGCGGACAAGATCTTCGGCCTGGGCGGCGACGACTACGTCGACGGCGACCGCGGCAACGACCAGCTCCACGGCGGTCCAGGAAACGACCTCATGGCCGGCCGTCGCGGCGACGACCTCATCTACGGCGACGCGGGCGATGACCGGATCACCGGCGACCGCGGCCGCGACCGGATCTTCGGCGGCCCCGGCAACGACACGCTGTACGGCAACCTGGGCCCCGACTTCATCGACGGCGGCCCGGGCAACGACCGCATCAACGTCGTCCACGGCCAGCGCGACCGCGTCGTCTGCGGCCCTGGCAACGACGTCGTCTTCGCCGACCCGCGGGACGTCATCGCAGGCGACTGCGAGAGCGTGCGGCGCTGACGCTCCGGCGACCGGCGTTCAACAGATTTCGTGAGGGTGCTCCGGCTGGCCCCCGCCTGGTGATCGAGACCCGAGCAGGAGGTGCCAAGCACGATGAGAAGCCAAGCCGATGTTCGTTCGCGTGCGATGACCGACTTGGCATACTCCCTCGCACGGGGACCGTTTTCCGGTGCGGGAGACCGGGAGTTCAACCGACTTGAGAGGGTGCTCGGGCGGGTCCTCGCCCACGTACGTAGATGGCAGTAGCGGCCCCCAGCGCGCTGGAGCAGATCGCCGTCCGCGAGGCTGAGCTCGCGCGCGCGCTGCATGCGCAGTTCCGCCGCCGGCTGACGCCCGACGACACCCGCGACGCCGTCGCCGACGCGATCGCGACGGCGCACATGTCCCGCGACGAGCTCGAGGACCTGGGCGTCGATCGCCTCGAGGCGTGGGTTCGCACCCGGGCCTACCGCAACGCGATCGACCAGATCCGCGCGATCGACGGCTACGGCGCCGAGAAGCGCAAGGCGAGCGTCAGCGTCGACGACTACGCCGAGACGCTGTCCGAGGACGGCGACGGCTGGGAGGGGCTCGACGACGAGCTCGCCGGCCAGTTCGTCGACGACGCGGCGGCCGAGAGCCTCGCCCTCGCCGTCGAGCGCCTGACGCCCGACGAGCGGCGCCTGCTGCGCCTGCGTCACTACGACGGGCTCGACGTCAAGACGATCGCCGCGCTGCTTGACATCCACCCGAAGAAGTACGAGCGCCTGCACACCCGTGCCATCTCCAAGCTGCGGACGATCTTCATCGAGACGACCGCCGGCGAGCACTGCGAGCCCGTCCGGGTGCTCATCGCGCGCTCGAGGCGCGAGGCGCTTGCGCCCACGCTGTCGGCGGAGATCGCGGCGCACGTCGAGGCCTGCGAGCAGTGCCGCGCCTACGAGAAGCGCAGCCTGAAGCTCATCGCCGCCCTGCCGCTGCCGGCGCCGGCGCTCGCCGACCGCATGTGGTCGCGCCTGCACGACCTGCTGCCGGGCGTCGGCAGCCACGGCGAGGCGGTCGCCGCGGGTGCGACGGGGACGGCCGCCGCGGGCGCGGGGGCGGGCGGGGCCGCGACCGGCACCGGGATCCTCGCCGGGGTCGGCGCGAAGGCCATCGCGATCTGCGGCGGCGCCGCCGTCACCACCGCGTGCATCGGCGCGGTCGCGCTGCCGGTGATCGAGCACAAGGAGCACAAGGCGCCCAAGCGCCCGGCGCACCAAGCGCAGAAGCCCACGCAGCAGCAGGCGCAGCAGCTCACCCCGGCGGCCGCCGTGCAGCGCCCGGCGGCGGCGCGCCCGGCCCGCGCCACCACGACGCGCCGCAAGACGACCAGCGGCTCGAGCCATCCACGCGTCACCGGCTCGCTCGGCATCGAGGACTTCGGGACCCCGACCCGTGGCGCGTCGTCGGCCGCGCCGCCGCCACCACCCCCGCGACGGCCGCGCGCGTCGTCGTTCAGCCAGGAGTTCGGCCCCTGAGCCTGGGCTGAGCGAGCGCGCGCGAAAAAACGTGAGGGAGGTCTGGGGGATCCCCGCCTTCCTCACATGAGCGTCTACGAGCCGGCTCGACACCACAGGGCCGCGCGTCCCGCAGCGCGCCCGCCGCAGCGCCGCGCGGCACCGGTCGTCCGCCATCCGCGTCCGCGGCCGGCGCCGCGCCGGGCCGTGCGGTCCGCGCCCGCGCGCGCGGTCGCGAGCCGACCGCACACGACGAGCACGTGGTCAGAGGAATCCGGGCCGTGAGAGCGGCGCGCGCGCAGTGCTTCATGTTGGACCGCAGCCGCGAGCGCCACCGCTCGTTCGCCGAGCTCGTGCCCGGCGGCGTCTACCTCCCGCTCGGCCTCGCGCACGAGGACTCGCCGGCCATCAACCCGTGGGACGTCCCCGACGTCGCGGCCGTGCGGACGTCGAAGATCGCCTTCCTCGTGCGCCTCCACGCGCTGCTCGTCGGGGGGCGCGAGGCCGGGCGGCCACTCGGCCTGACGGCGGGCGAACGGCGGCTCCTCACGATCGCGATCCGCGACGTCTACGCGCGCGCCGCGGACGCCGAGGGAATCCCGTCGCACAGCTTCCTGCGGACCGTGCTCGCCGACCTCGCCCGCCAGGAACGTGCCGACCCGGCCGGGTCGGAGGCGGCTGCTGCGACATACGAGGACCTGCGCGTGCGCCTGCGCGACGTCTCCACGGGCGGCCCTCACGGCCATGTCCTCGACCGAGCCACACGCATGGACATCGATGACGCGCCGCTGGTGATCATCAGCACGGGAGCGGTCGCAGACGAGATCGGGGCGGCGGTGTCGCTCTCGGTCTTCGAGTTCGTCAGCGGGCTCGCGGAGCGGCCGGACGGACGGCCCGTCTCGCTGCTCGCGGACGCGCTCGACGTGCCGCGGTCGCGCGATCGTGAGGAGTCGCTGCCGCCGGCGTTCCCGCGCGACAGCCTCCTCAACGGCCTCCACGAGAGCTACCTCCGGCGCCGGATGCGCGCCGGCGAGCCGCGCGCGATCGCCTACCTGCACGCGATCAGCGATGTCGCGCGCTTCCTCCACCCACCGACTGGCCTCGCCGAGTGCCGAACATCGAGTCGACGCTGAACCAGCCCGCCCCAGGTCGCCCCGCTGCAGAGCGAGTGGCTTGGGGTATCACGCGGTCGCGGCCTCCGCCGGCGGCTTGGCGCCGATCTTCCGCAGGCGCCGGCGCGTGTCGCGCGTCTCGCTGTGCCACAGCGTGATGTCGTCGACGCTG
>DASWQM010000312.1:0-2572 GCA_036403675.1 Solirubrobacteraceae bacterium
GAGCAGCTGCACCACCACGGCTACCGCTACTACGTCCTCGACGATCCCGAGATCGGCGACGACGAGTACGACGCGCTGCTCGACGAGCTGCGCGCGCTGGAGGCCGAGCATCCCGAGCTCGTGACGCCGGACTCGCCGACGCAGCGCGTCGGCGGCGAGCCGGTGTCAGGGCTGGCGAAGGTCGAGCACGAGATCCCGATGCTGTCGCTGGCCAACGCGCGCTCGGAGGAGGAGCTGCGGGCGTGGGTCGCGCGGATGCGCGCCCATCTCGCCCGAGAGGGCATCGACGATCCCGAGTTCGAGTTCGTCGCCGAGCCGAAGATCGACGGGCTGGCGATCTCGCTGCGCTACGAGGACGGCGTGCTGGTGCGCGGCGCCACGCGCGGCAACGGCGAGGTCGGCGAGGACGTCACGCACAACCTGCGCACGATCCCGACGATCCCGCTCCGCGTCGACGACGCGCCGCCGGTCCTCGAGGTGCGCGGGGAGATCTACATGTCGCTGAAGGACTTCGCCGCGCTGAACGAGCGCCGCGCCGAGGCCGGCCTGTCGACGTTCATGAATCCCCGCAACGCCGCCGCCGGGACGATCCGCCAGCTCGACCCCCGCCTGGCGCGCGAGCGGCCCCTGTCGATGTGGTCCTACGGGATCGGCCGGCTCGACGGGCTGCAGCTGACGAGCCAGTGGGAGTCGCTGGAGTGGCTGCGCGAGCACGGCTTCCGCGTCAACGAGGACATCAAGCTGCTGCGAACCGAGGACGAGGTCGTCGCGCAGTGCCTCGCGTGGCAGGAACGCCGTGGCGCCCTGGACTTCGAGATCGACGGCGTGGTCGTCAAGGTCTCCGACCTGGAGCTGCAGCGGCGCCTGGGCGTCGTCGGGCGCGACCCGCGCTGGGCGATCGCCTGGAAGTTCCCGCCGACGACGAAGGTCACGACGCTGCGCGACATCATGTGGAACGTCGGCAAGTTCGGCGACCTGCACCCGTTCGCGGTGCTCGAGCCCGTCCACGTCGGCGGCGTCACGGTGAAGCTCGCGACGCTCCACAACGAGGAGGACCTCGCCCGCAAGGACCTGCGCGTCGGCGACGAGGTCATCGTCCTGCGCGCCGGGGACGTCATCCCGCAGGTGCTCTCGCCCGCGCCGCACGCCGTCGAGCGGCCCGGCCGCGCGGACCCCCCGCGGCCGCCGGAGCGCTGCCCGGTCTGCGACACGCCGACGTACAAACCCGCGGAGGGCGTCTTCACGAAATGCCCGAACCGCTTCTGTGCCGGCCGCCAATGGCAGCTGCTCAAGCACTTCGTCTCGCGCGGGGCGATGGACATCGACGGCCTCGGCGAGAAGCAGGTCGCCCAGCTCCAGCAGGCCGGGCTCATCCACACCGCCGCCGACTTCTACCGCCTGACCGCCGCGCAGCTCATGGCGCTCGAGGGGTTCGGCGAGATCTCCGCCAACAAGACCGTCGAGAACATCGCGGACTCGCGCGAGCGCCCGTTCGGCCGCGTGCTGTTCGCGATCGGCCTGGAGGAGGTCGGCTTCGTCACCGGGCGCAACCTCGCCCAGCGCTTCCGCTCGATCGACGCGCTACTGGCCGCCGGCCCCGAGGAGATCGAGCAGACGCCGGGCGTCGGGCCGAAGATGGCCCAGCGGATCGCCGAGCAGCTCGCCGACGAGCAGATGCGCGCCCTCATCGAGGACCTGCGCGGCGTCGGCGTGCGGATGGAGCTCGAGGGTCCTCCGCCCGGCGAGGGCCCGCTCGCCGGCAAGACGTTCGTCCTCACCGGCACGCTGCCCGACCTCACGCGCGAGCAGGCGACCGAGCGCATCGAGGGCGCGGGCGGGCGCGTGACGTCGAGCGTCTCGAAGAAGACCGATTATCTCGTCGCCGGCGCGTCGCCCGGTACGAAGCTCGAGAAGGCCGAGCGGCTCGGGGTGCCCGTCCTCGACGAGGCCGGGCTCCTCGCGCTGCTGCCCTGAGCCGGGGCGACGGCGCCGCCCGGATTGGCGTCGGGACCCTCGTCCAGCCGCGCGATCGCGGCGGTCATGCGGTCCTGGATGGCCCGCGCCGCCGCGACGTTGACGTGGTTGAAGAGCAGCGCGAAGCCGAGCTCGCGGCCACCGACGGCGTCGCAGTAGCCGGCGAGCGTGCTGACGTCGCGCAGCGTGCCGGTCTTCACGCGGCAGCGGCGGGCCGGGGTACCGCGCATGCGGCGCTTCACCGTGCCGGTGACCCCCGGGATCGCGAGCGAATCGTGGAACGTCCGCGCGACGTCCTGGCCGTGCATGCGCTCGAGCAGCCGCACGACCTCGCGCGGCGTCGTGCGGTCGTCGCGCGAGAGGCCGGAGCCGTCCGCGATCCGCGGGCGCACGCCGAAGTCGTCGAGCGTGTCGCGCGCGACGTCGGCGCCCGCGCTCGTGGAGCCCGCCTCGCGGTAGTCCGCGCCGAGCGTCTTGAGCAGCATCTCCGCGGCGAAGTTGTTCGACGGCACGTTGACGAAGCGCGCCAGCTCGCCGACGCTGGGCGAGGGGACCTCCGCGATCGTTCGGGCCCCGGCGGGGGCGGCGCCGGCCCGGC
>DASWQM010000313.1:0-16987 GCA_036403675.1 Solirubrobacteraceae bacterium
CGCCGAGGCCGAGCGGGCCGAGGCCGAGCGCGCGACGGCGACGATCGGGCGGCTGCAGGCCGTAGCCGATGCCGCGCTCACGCACCGCGACCTCGATGCGCTCCTGCCGGCGATCCTCGCGCGCACGCGCGAGGTCATGGATGCCGACGCCGCCGCGCTGCTGCTGCTGCAGGAGGACGGTACCCTGGCGATCATCTCGTCGGACCCCGTCACGCGCGAGGATCGGCCGCGTCGCGTTCCCGGCGACGCCGGCATCGCGGGACGCGTGCTCGCCAGCCGCGCCCCGGTGCTGGTCGAAGATCCGCCGCCGGAGGAGCTGGCCGACCCGTCGATCCTCGAGGTCGGCATCTCCTCGATGGTCGGCGTCCCGCTCGTCGCCCACGACGAGATGATCGGCGTGATCGAGATCGGCACGCGCAAGCCACGGCAGCTCGGAGCCGAGGACGTCGACCTCCTGCGCCTCACCGCCGATCGCGTCGCGCTCGCGATCGGCCACGCGCGCGCCTTCGGCCGCGAGCACCGCATCGCCGAGACGCTGCAGCGCAGCCTCCTGCCGCAGACGCTGCCCTCGCTGGCCGGGATCGCGCTGGCCGCCCGCTACCTGCCGGCCGCGTCCGAGGCGGAGGTCGGCGGCGACTGGTACGACGCGATCGCGCTGACCGGCGGGCGCGCCCTGCTCGTCCTCGGCGACGTCTCGGGCAAGGGCCTGGCCGCGGCCTCGACGCTCGGCGCGCTGCGCAACGCGATCCGGGCGTACGCGCTCGAGGGCCACGGCCCGGCGGAGATCGCGGAGCGGCTGAACGAGTTCGTCCTCGCAGATCCCGCGCGCGAGCACATGGCGACGCTCGTGCTCGCCGTCTTCGACCCCGTCGACGCCGAGCTGACGTGGGTCAACGCGGGCCATCCCTCGCCGCTCATCCTCGGCGCCGACGGCAGCTCGCGCCTGCTCGAGGGCGCACGCTCGGTGCCGCTCGGCGTGCTGCCGTTCCCCGGCTACACGCCCGAGACGACGGCACTGGAGCCCGGCGGCGCGCTCGTCCTCTACACCGACGGCCTCATCGAGCGCCGCGGCGAGCACCTCGACGACGGCATGAACCTCATCCTGGGGGCCGCCGCCGACGGGCCACTGGACGCCGACGCGCTCTGCGAACGGCTGCTGGCGACGGCGATCCCGACGGGCGCCACGTCGGACGACGTCGCGCTGCTCGTGCTCTGCCACGCGCCGCTCGGGGCGCGGCTCGTGCTCGACATGCCGAGCGAGCCGATCGCGCTGCGCTCGATGCGCGCGCTGCTGCGGCGCTGGCTCGCGCAGGCCGACGCCGCGGACGTCGACGTCCACGCGATCGTCATGGCGTGCAGCGAGGCGTGCACGAACGCGATCGAGCACGCCGGTGCCGGGCCCGGCGAGACGATCGCCTTCGAGGCCGAGCTCCGCGACGGCGAGGTCGACATCACCGTGCGCGACCGCGGCCACTGGCGCGACCAGCAGCCGCCCAGCGACCAGGGCCGCGGCCTGGATCTCATCGACGCGCTGATGGACGACGTGCGAGTCGAGACGACCCCGGAGGGCACGGTCGTGCGCCTACGGCGGCGGCTGTCGGAGCCGGTCAAGGTATGACGCCTCCGGCGACACTGGAGTCCGAGCGCCACGGCGACAACGTCGTCGTGAGCGTCGTCGGCGAGCTCGACGTCTTCAACGCGTCCGAGATCACGGCGGCGATCGAGGCCGCGGTCCCGGCGGACGTCCACGGCGCCGTGCTCGACCTCACCGGTGTCGGCTTCCTCGACTCGACCGCGATCCGCAAGCTCTTCGGGCTCACGACGCGGCTGCGCGAGCGCCGCCAGCGCGTCCTCATCGTCACGCCCGGCGGGAGCACGGTGCTGCGGACGCTGCAGCTCGTCGAGTTCTCGCGCGCGGCGCCGCTGCACGACTCGCTGGACGAGGCGCTGGCCGAGCTCGACTCGGGTGCGGTCGAGCCCGCCGGGCCGCAGCCGTCGTAGGCGCCGGTCAGGTCGGCTCCGAGCGGGAAACCGCGAGCCCGACGAGCTGCGCCGTCTGAAGGTCGGGGCGAGTGTGTCCAATGTCCAGCTGTGGCCACCCTCGTCGATCGCGACGCTCAGCGTGAGCTGCCCGGCGATCGACGCGACGCCGCGACACCAGACATCCGACAGCCATCCGAATGCAAGCTCGGCGTGGATTGCACCGTCGTCCAATCGCCTGATGCTCGCCGAGCGGCGTGCAGATGCCCGCTCCACTCGTCGTCTGACCCTCCGCCGCTGAAGTGCGTGCCGGCCTTCGTACCGCGGTCGTCGGCAAGCGTGATCCGGTGCAGCTGGCCAGCGGGCCCGAAGGCCGCGCCGCCGCCGAACATCGCGGTGGCGACCCCGTGCCGCCGGCGGGGCTGAGCCGGCTGTGTCGAGTAGGCGATCTCGACCGTCGTCGAGTCGTCGTCCAGGCTCACGGAACGGACGTGAAGCGTGTCCGCCCCGCCGCGGGACTGCGGCCGCGGCCCACGGTGGTCATCGTCCTGACAGACGGTTACACGCCGTGGCCGGATGCACCGCCCCGCGGCATCCGGGTGGTCGTCGGCTTGCTCACCGAAGGAGCGCAATCGGCAGAGTGGCCGCCGCCGCCATGGGCGCGGACCGTCGTCATCGACGACCTGCACTGCACCAATAGAGAAGCCCCGCGTTGGCGGGGCTTCTCCGTAGCAGGCCGATAAGCCGGATTCTGTCGTTGAGCAGCCATCCATCTGAGCGGCCGACCTGGACCTTGGCGGGCAACCTGCGAACGGTCCTGCTTGGCCTTGCATCGGGTGGGGTTTGCCTGGCCGCCGTGTCGCCACGACGCCGGTGCGCTCTTACCGCACCTTTTCACCCTTGCCTGTGCGCGCCGCACGTGCTGGCGCGCCATCGGCGGTGTGTTTCTGTGGCACTTTCCCGCGGGTTTCCCCGGGTCGGGTTCCCGACCACCTTGCCCTGTGATGTCCGGACTTTCCTCGAAGGGCGAGCCTCCGCGGCTGCTTGGCCTGCCCGTCCAGCTTAGCCTGGATCCACCGAAGGTCGATCCAGGCTGGCCTGGTCGGCCAAGACGTCGCGGCGGCGGCAGACGGCCGCGCGGCGAGATAGGGTCCTCCTCATGGAGGGAGGCGAGATCCTCGGCCGGCGCGTCGCAGCGGCCACCATCGACGCCCTGATCATCCTCGTCCTGCTCGTCGTCGTCGCCAAGACGCTCGGCGACCAGGGCACGACGAAGCGGTCGCTCTGGGCCGAGACCAGCGGGAGTCCGCGGGCGGTGTTCCTCCTGCTGGCGTTCGCATACTTCTTCGCCACCGAGCTCGTGTGGGCCCAGACGATCGGCAAGCGCGTCATGAAGCTGCGCGTCATGCGCGTCGACGGCAGCAGGCTCAGCGCCGGGCCGGCGGCGATTCGCAACATCGTGCGGTTCGTCGACTGGCTCCCGGTGGCCTACATCGTCGGCGCCATCGTGCTGTTCGCGTTCGGCCACAAGAGCCAGCGCCTGGGCGACATGGCCGCCAAGACGAAGGTCGTCGCCGACGACGTGCCCGAGCCACCCGACCGCCCCCCGCCCGCCGCGAGCGACGACGACGTGCTGGCGAGCGTGCTGCGCTAGGCGCTTGGCGGCGCGCCGCGGACGGCCGCGCGGATTCGCCGCCGGCCTACGGTCCGCAGGCCAACGCCGCCCCTAGGCCACATCGCTGCGGCAGTCGCGGCAGCGACCGCCGACCGCGGACGGCCCGGATCCGTAGCGGGGCTCCATCGCCCCGTCGCAGATCGGGCACGTCGCGGTGCGGTGTGCGCTCAGGTCCTCCCAGGCGCCGGAGAGCAGGTCCTCCAGCGTCCGCCCCTCGCGCGGCACGTCACACAGCACGATCGGTCGCTCCAGCGCCGCGGTCGCCATCACGCCACGCTCCGGAACAGGCCGACGACACGGCCCAGCACGCGGACGTCGCGGGAGCGGATCGGCTCCATCGTCGCGTTCTCGGGCTGCAGGCGGATGTGGTCGTCCTCGCGGAAGAAGCGCTTGACCGTCGCCTCCTCGCCGACGAGCGCGACGACGATCTCGCCGTCCTCGGCGGTCTCCTGCGGGCGCACGACGACGTAGTCGTCGGGCAGGATCCCGGCGTCGATCATCGACTCGCCGCGGACGCGCAGGACGTACTCGCCGTCCTCGCCCCCGGCCAGCGCCGGCACCGACACGTACTCCTCGATGTTCTCCTCGGCGAGAACCGGCGAGCCGGCCGCGACATGCCCGACGAGCGGCAGCCCATCAGGACGCACGATCGACTTCACCTGCTCCACGGCGCGGTCGAGCATCTCGATCGCCCGCGGCTTGGACGGATCGCGGCGCAGCAGCCCGAGCTTCTCGAGGTTCGCGAGATGCGCGTGCACCGTCGACGAGGACGCGAGCCCGACGGCCTTGCCGATGTCGCGCACGGTCGGTGGGTAGCCGTACTTCGTCGAGTAGTGCTTGATGAAGTCGAAGATCTCCTGCTGGCGCTTCGTCAGGTCGAGGTCCATCGGGCGGGCTCCTTGACGCGGAAGGGTGAGGCGGCGAAAGCGAACATCTGTTCGCAGAAGCTAGCGGGGCCGGCGGATGGAATCAAGCGGCCTATACTGCGGAGCCCTGCGCCGGTGGCGGAATTGGTAGACGCGCAAGGTTGAGGGCCTTGTGGGGGGATTCCCCCGTGGAGGTTCGAGTCCTCTTCGGCGCATTGGCGAGAGCCCCGCATCCGCGGGGCTTTTCGCTCTCTCGACCGAGCAGCCCCCTAGGCTACCCCGCGAGCGACAACGAGAAGTTGCACGCCTGGAACTCCGCGCCGACCTCGGAGAGGATCTCCAGCATCCCGGCACACGCGGGCGAGACGAAGCCGCCGGCGAGCGTCGCCGCGATGACGTGCCGCGTCGGCGCGCGACCCGCCAGCGGCCTGATGACGATGTCGTCGCGGACGGCGACAAGCGCGAGGTCCGGGATGAGGCAAACGCCGACGCCCGCGGCGATGAAGCCCTGGATCGCGACGTAGTCGTCGGATTGGAACGCCACCCGCGGCTCGAAGCCGGCGGCCTGGCAGGCGCGCTCGAGGACGAGCCCGTCCGGGCAGCGGCCGGTGGCGCCCATGATCCAGGCCTCGTCGGCGAGGTCGCTGAGCTTGATCTTGCTCCTCCCCGCAACGCGGTGGCCCGCCGGCAGGCAGACGTACATCGGGTCGTCGAGCAGGTGATGGCGCTCGATCGCGCTGTCCTCGATCGGCTCGAAGCCCGCCTCGACGGTCAGCGCGATGTCGCAGTCTCCGCACTTCAGGCAGTCCAGCCCCTCGTGCGGCTCGCGGGGCTCGAGCGTGACCTCCACGCCCGGATAGCGCTCGCGGAAGCGCCCGATCGCACGCGGCGCGATCGTCGCGCCGGCGCTCGGGAAGGCGACGAGCCGCACGCGTCCGCCGCGCGCGCCGGCGATCGCGTCGAGCTCGGCCTCGGCGTCGGCGAGCCGCGCGAGGATGACGTCGGCATGGCGCAGCAGCGCGTGGCCGGCCTCGGTCATGTGCACGCCGCGCGCGTTGCGCACGACGAGGACGGTCCCCGCCTCGCGCTCGAGCGCCGCGATCTGCTGCGAGATTGCCGACTGGGTGTAGGCGAGCGCCTCCGCGGCAGCCGAGAACGAACCGCGCGCGGCGACCTCCCGCAGGACCCGCAACCGCTTCACGTCGAGCATTAGGTCACCTTATCGCTTCGACGCCGGAATGTCATTTGTGCTCATGGCCTCACGCTGCGACGCTGGACGCCGTTCAAGCAGAGGAGCCGCCGCCATGATCCCGTCGCCCACGATCGTCATCCGCCTCGCCACCCACGCCGACAGCCGCACGCTGAGCAACCTCGCGGCGCTCGACAGCCGCCACCCGCTGGCCGGTCCCGCGATGCTCGCCGAGCTCGACGGGGTCGTCCGCGCCGCGCTCGACCTGTCCGACGGCAGCGTCGCCGCGGACCCGTTCGTCCGCACCGCCGAGGTCATCGAGCTGCTGTGCCTGCGCGCGCGGCGCCTGCAGGGCGAGGAGCCGGCCACGTCGCGGCGCGCGATGCTCGCCCGCCTGCGTCATCCCCGGCGGGCGCTGTCGCTGCGCACCTGAGCCAGGCCGCGCCGCCTGTCGTCGGCGAGGAAGCCGCCGGACTGGCGGTTCCACAGCCCCGCATAGGTACCGCCGCGCGCGAGCAGCTGCGCGTGCGTGCCGTCCTCGATGATCCGGCCGTGGTCGAGCACCACGATGCGGTCGAGGCTCGACACGGTCGACAGGCGATGCGCGATGACGATCGCCGTGCTGCCCTGCATGAGCTCCGCGAGCGCCTCCTGGATGAGCGCCTCCGAGTGCGAGTCCAGCGCGCTCGTGGCCTCGTCGAGGATCAGCACCGGGGTGCGCTTGAGGAACGCTCGCGCGAGCGCGATGCGCTGGCGCTGCCCGCCCGAGAGCTTCGTGCCGCGCTCGCCGACCAGCGTCTCGTAGCCGTGGGGCAGGCGGTCGATGAACTCGTCGGCCCGGGCGTGGCGCGCCGCTTCGCTGATCTGCGCATCGGTGGCGTCCATGCGCCCGTAGGCGATGTTGTCGCGGATCGAGCGGTGAAACAGCAGCGGCTCCTGCGGGACGTAGGTCACCTGCCGGCGCAGCTCGCCCTGGGGGACCGCCGCGATGTCGTGGCCGTCGATGAGGATGCGGCCCTCCTGCACGTCGACGAAGCGCAGCACGAGCTTCGTCAGGGTCGTCTTGCCGGACCCCGACGGGCCGACGAGGCCGACGCGCTGGCCCGGCTCGATGCGCAGGTCGAAGCCGCGAAACAGCGGATGGCGCGCCATATAGGAGAACGTGACGCCCTCGAACGCGATCGCGCCGGCGCGAACCGCCAGCGGCTGCGGGCGCGCCCGGTCCCTGACCGTCGGCTCGCACTGCAGCACGTCCGCCATCGCCCGCGCGTCGCCGAGCGAGCGCACGACGTTCTTGAACGAGCGCTGCACCGTCCGCAGGCGCTGGAGCAGCAGCTCGCTGTACGTCACGACCACGAGGATCGTGCCGACCGGCTGCCCCCATTCGACCACCGCCACGATCGCCAGGACGACAGCGATCACCATCACGAAGCGGTTCAGCCCGTCGGTCACCATGTCTCCGATCAGGCTCTTGCGCATGAGCTGTGACTCGTCGTCGCGGTAGCGGCTCGTGCGCTGCCCGAACAGCCGGTCCTCGAACTCCTCGCACCCGAACGACCGCACCGTCGAGATGTTCGTGATCGTGTCGGCCAGCTGCGAGGTCTGGTGCGAGTGGCTCGCCGCCGCGCGCCGGCTGTAGGGCAGCTCGCGCATCTTCACCCGCCACGTCGCCGCGAGGTACACGGCCGACAGCGCGGCGAGGGCGAGCACGACCAGCGGCATGTCCCAGACGAGGAACGCGACGACGTACACGAAGCTCAGCACCGTCGTGTACCAGGTGAAGATCGCTTCGTCGGTGAGCCGCTCGTATGCCGCGAGGAACTTCGTCGAGTCCGCCACGAGCGCGCCGCCGAAGTTGTCGAGGTGAAACTGCTCGAACTGGCGAGCCAGGTGCCCGAAGACGCGCTCGGCAAGGTCGGCGCGTCCGGCGATCTCCAGCCGCCACAGGCATCCGATCGCCACACGCCACGCCAGCATCCCGACCGCCTGCAGCGCGACGACCGCCGCCAGCGGCGCGGCGAAGCTGTCCAGTGGCGCCGATCCTGCCGCGACGAGGCGGTTCAGCGCCCCGGCGACGAGCAGTGGCACCGCGAAGTCGACCCCGACGCCCACGATGAGTGTCGCGAGCACGCCGGCGGCCAGGCGCGGATAGCGCCAGCTCGTGCGCCAGTACAGCGAGAGGATGCGCAGGTCGGACATGGGCGGGCGCACCGGGAGTCGTTCCCGGCCGGGACTCCCAGTGTGACCAGCGCGAGCCGCGGGCCTACTACGCCGTGTCGAGCGGGAGGCTGAGCACGGCCGGCCCGAAGAGCACGGCGCGCCCGCCGCCGGCGCGGCTCGCCGCGTGCATCGCCGTCGTCGCGCGCTGCCAGACCGTGTCGGCCTCGGTCGCGCCGCGGCCGAAGACGGCGGCGCCGATGCTCGCCGTCACCGGCGCCCCGATGCGCTCGGCCGAGCCGGCCTGCGCGCGCTCGAGGCGCTCCACGAGGTCCTCCGCGAGCACCATGACGCTCGCGGCGTCGCCGTGCGGCACGAGCACCGCGAACTCGTCGTCGCCGACGCGCGCCGCGAAGTCGCTGCGCCGTACGCGCTCCTCGAGCGCGGCCCCGAAGCGCCGCAGGACGTCGTCGCCCCCGCCGCGGCCGAGCGCCGCGTTGATCGCCTTCAGGCCGTCGACGTCGATCATGATCACGCCGCCGTCGGTCCCGTAGCGCTCCGTACGCGCGGCGTGGCGGCGCAGCTCGCGTTCGAAGCCGGCGCGGTTGAGCAGGAGCGTCAGCTCGTCGCGATCGGTCAGCGTGCGCAGGCGCTCGGCCTCGCGGCGGCGCTCGGTCACGTCCTGCAGCTGGACGAGCAGATGCTGCGGCCGGCCGGCGGTGTCGCGGATGACCGCCACGTGGAGGGCGGCCCAGATCTCGTGGCCGTCGGCGTGGAGCAGGCGCTTCTCGGTGACGTCGACGGCCGTCGCGCCATCGGCGAGCGACTGCAGCCCGTCGGCGCTGGAGTCGAGCTCGTCCGGATGCAGGAGCGACGCGAGCGTCGCCCGCCGCAGCCGTTCCAGGCGCCAGCCGGTGAGCTCGGCGAGCGCGAGGTTCGCCGACCAGAAGCGCCCGTCCAGCCCGGCGATCGCCATCCCGACCGGCGCGTGGTCGAACGCGACGCGGAAGCGCTCCTCGGCCTCGAGCGACGCGCGCTGCGCGAGCCGCTGCTCGGTGACGTCGCGGATCGTCATGATCGCCCCGCGGGCTCCGCTGGACGCGGCGATCGGCCGGCCCGCGAGCACGAGCCAGCGCCGCTGCGCGCCGGGATCGCCGGCGAGGTACTCCGCGTCGGCGACCGCCTCCCCGCGCAGCGCCCGCTGCAACGGCAGGTCCGCGCGGGCGACGGGCTCGCCGGAGGACGCCGCCCGCAGGTGGCCACGGTCGGCGAGATCGCCGAGCGCGAACGGGTCGTCCTCGCCGTAGCGCCGCGCGGCGGCGTTGACGATGCGCAGCTCGCCGCCCTCGTCGGAGGCGATGACGCCCTCGTCCAGGCTCTCCAGCACGGCGGAGATGAAGCGCCGCTCGGCCTCGACCTCGTCGCCGCCGCGATCGCTGCGCGCCGCGCGCTCGGTCGCCCAGAGGATCTCCCGTCGCGCCACACGCGCGAGCTCGTGCAGGAGCTCGAGCTGCTCCTCCGACCACGTCCGCGATCGGCGGTCGGCGACGCTCAGCGCGCCGATCGCACGGCCGGCGGCGGTCGTCAGGGGCACGCCGGCGTAGGCGACGATGCCGAGCTCCGGGATCGCGAGGCTCTCGCGCAGGATCGGGTCGGCGCGCGTATCCGCGACGACGAGCGGGGCGGCGTTGGCGACGGCATAGCGGCTGAGCGAGTGCGTCAGCGGCCACTCGCGGTGCCCGGCGTAGGGCTGTGGCACGCCGACCTGGGCCGTGAGGAACTCACGGTCGGCGTCGACGAGCGAGATGAGCGCGACCGGGGCGTCGAGGAGCTTGGCGGCCAGCCGCACGAGCCGCTCGAAGCACTCCTCCGCGGGAGCGTCGAGCAGCCCCGTTGCCCGCAGCGCCTGCAGACGGGCCGGATCGTCCTTCTCCTCCGCGACCGCTGCGCGCTCGGCGGCGCGCGCCGGCAGCGCCACGCGCATCGTGGTGCCCTGCCCGGGCGTCGAGGTGACGTCGAGGCGGCCGCCGCCGGCTTCGACGCGCTGGCGCGTGGACGCGAGGCCGACGTGGCCCGCGGCGCGCGCCTCGTCGGCGCGCTCGGCGGGCATCCCGAGGCCGTCGTCGGCGACGGTCAGCACGAGCGCGTCCGCCGTGCGCTCGAGGCGGACCTCGAGGCGCGTGGCGGAGGCGTGCTTGACGGCGTTCGTGATGAGCTCACGGGCGGCGGTGTAGACGAGCGCGTCGTGCGGGCCGAGCGCTTCCGGATCGACGTGGAGGTCGACGTCGAGCCGGGTGCGGCGCGCCGCGCGGTCGAGCTCGACCTGCAGCGCCACGCCGAGGCCGCGGTCGGCGAGCGACGCCGGGTGCAGGCCGAGCACCGTCTCGCGCAGCGCGCGCACGGCGTCGGTCAGCGCCTCGTCGGCGTACTCGAGCGACTGCAGGTAGCCGGCCCGCGCCTCGCGGACGTCCTGCTGCGCGGCCAGCAGCGACTGCAGGGTGTCGTCGTGGAGCCGCTCGCCGATCCGCGCGCGCTCGCGCTCCTCGGCGTCCAGCGCCTCGCTCAGCAGCGCCGCGCGATCGGCCCCGAGCTCCTGGACCTGGCGCGTGCGGCGCTGGACGGCTCCCGCCAGCGCGGCGCCGATCGCGCCCACCACGAGCAGCGCGACGAGCGTCTCGGCGAACGCGGTGTCGGCGGCGCCCGGACCGAGTGATGACGCCGACACCGCGGCGAAGCCCGCCGCCGCGAACGCGGTCACGAGCGCGATGGCGCGAGCCGAGTGGGCGAGCCCCATCGCGACCGGGTAGATGACGAGCGCCAGCCGCGCCTCGGAGAGCGCGCCGCCGCTGAAGGCGATCAGGACGAGGATGAAGGCGACGTCGGCGAGCGAGATCGCGGCCGGCGGCAGGTCGCGGCGGCCGCGCGCGGCGAGCGCGATCGCGTAGACGCAGGCCACCGCAAGCGTGACGACGAAGCCGGTCCCGTGCGCCGGACGCCCGATCAGGACCGCGACGCCCACGACGACCACGCCGACGGCGCGCAGCGCCGCGACGGCCTCCGCTGAGCTGGGCTTCTTCCCCGTACCGTTCAGCCGTTCCATGGCCTCGACCTCGAGACTCCGATCCTCCGCAGCGTAGTCGGTCCGGCGGCGGGCGCGCCGGTCTCGCGGACGATCATCCGATCGGAGGATCGCGTTCTCGTCCGTTTTTTGTGCGCCCGACGTATGGCTTAAACATGACGATGCGGTCATGCTTGCGACCATGCAGCCTGTTGGTGTTACTTCCGACGCCCCTCCGAAGGCCCCCATGCGCACCGTGACCGTCGTGCTCGCCGATGACAGCACCGTGTACCGCCGCGGCATGCGGCGCGCGATCGAGGCCGACGAGCGGCTGTCCCTCGTCGCCGAGGTCTCCGACGGGGCGGCGGCGCTCGAGGCGATCCGCGAGCACGAGCCCGACGTCGCGCTGCTCGACTTCCAGATGCCCGAGCTCGACGGGCTCGAGGTCTGCGCGCGGGTGCATGCCACAGCGCCGGAGCTGCGCACGCGCTGCGTCCTCGTCAGCGCCTTCCTGAGCGAGGACGTCATCGCGCGCGCCCGTGCCTGCGGCATGGATCACCAGCTCGAGAAGACGACGCCGCGCCGCCAGATCTGCGACGTCCTCGCCGAAGCGCCCGAGATCTGACTCGGCGGGTCGGGGCGCATCGCGTACCGTTGTCGCCGGCCATGACGGCACGCGTGTCGGTCTACGTCGGTGAGGACCACCCGATCTACCTGGAGGGGCTGGTCCGTGCGCTGCGCCAGCGGCCGGAGTTCGACGTCCTCGGCTCCTCGACCGACGGCCGCCAGGCGCTCGAGGAGATCCGCCGCCTCGCGCCGGACGTCGCGATCCTCGACGAGAACATGCCGGGGCTGCTCGGCAACGAGGTGATGCAGGCGATCAGCCGGGACCGGCTGGCGACCCGCGTGGTCATGCTCTCGGCCTCGGTCGACAGCGCCGTCGTCTTCCGCGCGGTCGCCAACGGCGTGAGCGCCTACCTCACGAAGGACTCCGACCGGGCCACGATCTGCGACGCCGTCGCGGCGGTCGCCCGCGGGCAGACGGTGCTCGCGCCGCAGGTGCAGGCGGGCCTCGCCGGCGAGGTGCGCCTGCGCGAGCACGAGAGCCGGCCGGCGCTCTCCCAGCGCGAGCACGAGATCCTGGAGCGGACCGCCAACGGGCTCAGCGCGCCCGACATCGCGCGCGACCTGCAGATCAGTACCGCCACGGTGAAGACCCACCTGCGCAACATCTACGAGAAGCTCGGCGTCTCCGAGCGCGCGGCGGCGGTCGCCGAGGCGATGCGCCGCGGCCTGCTGGAGTAGGAGCCGCTCATCCGATCGGGCGAGCGACGCGGCCGCGGTCGAGTGACCACACGACCCGCCCCACGATGATGCCGTCGCCCGATGGGCGGCGGCGGCGAGATCGCGGACGATCTTCCCAGGACATGGAGGTCCGGCGCACGCCACACGCCGAGGCCAGGGAGGCAACGCTGGGGCACCGCTAGAGCGCTGATCGGGCATGGACGCCCCGATCAGCGCGCGGTGCTCGCACCGTGATGAGATGTGGGCATCGCCCACGAACGCTTCACCTGGCAGGACGGCGAGCGCACGATCCACTTCGGCCGCGGCGCAGTCGACGAGGCGTCCGGGTCGCTCGGCGACGGCTTCACGCTCCTGACGACGCCGCGCGCGCGGGAGATGGCGCCCGAGCTCGCCGAGCGCGCGGGCGCGCTGCACGAGGTCCCCGCCGGACGCGTCGACGAGCTGGCCGGCTCGCTGCTCGGCACGGTCGACCCGGCGCGGCTGATCGTCGCGCTCGGCGGCGGACGGGTCATCGACACGGCGAAGGCCCTCGCGGCCGCCCGCCCGCCCGGACAGCGCCCCCGCGTGGCGGCCGTGCCGACGACGCTCAGCGCGGCGGAGATGACGGCCGTCCACCGCCGCGCCGCCGGCGCCGACGGCTCGCTGCCGGGCGTGCGCCCGGCGATCGTCGTCAACGACCCGCGGCTCAGCGCCTCCCAGCCCGATGCCGAGCTCGCGGCCAGTGCAGCCAACGCGCTCGGCCATGCGGCGGAGGGACCCGCGACGATCCGCGCGAGCCCGGTCCCGGCGCTCGCCGGGCGCGAGGCGGCCCGGCTCATCCGCGCAGCCTACGAGGGTGACGGCGAGCCCGACCGCGACACGTTGGCGCTCGGCGCGCTGTTGTCGGGCTACGCGATCGACGGCGGTGGGTACGCCGTCCACCATGTCGTCTCGCAGACGCTCGCGCGGCTTGGCGGCGTCGGGCACGGGCCGGCCAACGCCGCCATGCTGCCTCACACGCTCGTCGCGCTCGAGCGCCGAGGAGTGCCCGGCGCCGGCGCGCTCGTCGGCCTCGCGACCGCGCTCGCGCGCCGTGCGGGGGCCACACGGCTGCGCGATCTCGGCGTCGACGAGACCGCCCTCGACGAGGTCGCCGACGCCGCTGCGTCGCGACCGGAGCTCGATCTCATTCCTCCCCGACCAGGGCGCGACGAGCTCCGCGAGCTGTATACAGCGGCGTTCTGACGACCTGCCACACTCGATCTGGTGAGCGAGGACTCAGCGCTGCTTGACCGCGCCCTCTTCGACGAGTTCGCCGAGCTCTTCGACCCCGACGAGATGCGCGACGTCATCGAGGAATGGCACGCCGACGTCTCGACGGCGCTCGAGGTCATCGAGGACGCGCTGCGCCGCGACGATCCCGCCGAGGTCGCGCGCATCGCCCATCGCACCGCCGGCGGCGGTCTCGCGCTCGGCGCCACGAGCCTCGCCGCGGCCTGCGAGCGCTTGCGCGAGCGCGCCGAGTCCGCCGCCGGCGTCACGCCCGACGACCTCGAGCGCGTCCGCAGCGCCGCCGAGGCCACGCACCGGGCGCTCGCGGACGCTGCCGGCCTCGATGCCTGATTGCGGATGCTCGACCTCCTGATCGAGCTCATGGCGCGGACGCCGCAGCGCTGCGCGTACGCCGACGCGCGCCACGTGGCGACCGACGACGAGCACGTGCTCGTGCGCAACGGCCACGTCGAGCAGGTCGGCAACGAGTCCTCGGCGGGGATCGGGGTGCGCGTGCGCGTCGGCGGCGGCTGGGGCTTCGCCGCGACGCGCGAGGCCACGCTCGCGGGGGCCGAGCACGCGCTGGCCCGGGCGCTGGCGATCGCCGAGAGCCAGCCGGCGACGCCGGCGACGCCGCTCGCACCGGTCCAGCCGGCGCGCGGGCACTGGTCCTCCACCTACGACACCGACCCCTTCGACGTCTCGCTCGAGGACAAGCTGGAGCTGCTCTTCGCCGCCGACGCCGCGCTGCGCGGCGATCCTCGGATCGTGCGCTCGGAGGCCGACTGCTCCGGCCGGCGGGTGCGCAGCGCGCTCGCCTCGACGGAGGGCGCCGCCTGCGCCCAGCAGCGCGTCGAGTGCGGCGCGGCGATCGCGGCGATCGCCGTCGACGGCGACGAGCTGCAGGTGCGCTCCTACCCCGGCTTCGATCACGGCTACGGCGGCGCGGCGACGTGCGCCGGCTGGGAGTACGTGCTCGGCCTGGACCTCGTCACGCACGCACCGCGCGTCGCACAGGAGGCGATCGAGCTGCTGTCCGCGCCGCCGTGTCCCAGCGGGCAGGCGACGGTCATCATCGGCGGCGCGCAGCTCGCGCTGCAGATCCACGAGTCGATCGGCCATGCGCTGGAGCTCGACCGGATGCTCCTGCAGGAGGCGGCGTACGCGGGTACGAGCTGGGTCTCCCCGAGCGACCTCGGGACGCTGCGCTACGGCTCCGAGCAGCTGCGGATCACCGCCGACGCGACGCTGCGGGGCGGCCTGGGCTCGTTCGGCTGGGACGACGAGGGCGTCCCCGCGACGCGTATCGCGCTCATCGACGACGGCATCCTGCGCTGCGCGCTGTCCGACCGCCAGTCGGCGGCGGCGATCGGCCTGGAGCGCTCCGGCGGCTGCGCGCGCGCCGACGGCTTCGCGCGCCAGCCGCTCGTGCGCATGACGAACGTGTCGATCGAGCCGGGCGACGCCGGCACGCTCGCCGACCTCGTCGCCGACACCGGCGAGGGGCTCTACCTCGAGACGAACCGGTCGTGGTCGATCGACGACCGGCGCCTGAACTTCCAGTTCGGCACGGAGACCGCACGCGAGATCCGCGGCGGCGAGCTGGGGCGCCTGTTCCGCAACCCGAGCTACGCCGGCGTGACGCCGCGCTTCTGGAGCAGCCTGGATGCCGTCTGCTCCGGATCCGAGTGGCGCCTGTGGGGCGTCGCGAACTGCGGCAAGGGCGAGCCGGGGCAGGTCATGCGCGTCTCGCACGGTGCGGCGCCGGCCCGCTTTCGCGACGTGCAGTTCGGCGTGGCGTGAGGACGCTCGCGGCAACCGTCCGGACACCGCGTGAGATCGCCGAGCGTGCGCTGGAGCTCGCGGGCGCGGACATGCAGGTGACCGTCGTGCGCGAGCGCTCGCTGCTGTCGCGCTTCGCGCGCTCGGCGCCGACGCAGGCGACGGAGGTCGACGACACGTCGGTCGAGGTGCTCGCGGTGCGCGACGGGCAGACCGCAGCGGCGACGACGAACCGGCTCGACGATGACGCGCTGCGCGCGACGGCGCGGGCGGCCGAGCTGGCGGCGCTCGCCTCCGCGCGCGCGGGCCAGGGCCCGTACCCGGGTCTGGCCGAGCCGGCGGCGGTCCGCGACCACGCCGGCTTCGATCCCGAGACCGCTCTCCTGGACCCCGCGCGGGCGGCGGCCGCGCTGCGGGAGGCGTTCGCCGTCGCCGACGAGCACGGGCTCGAGGCCTTTGGCGCCTGGACGGTCGGTGCGGTGCGGACCGCGATCGCCGCGACGACCGGGCTCGCGCTCGAGGACGAGGTCACCGACGCCTTCATGAAGGTGGTCTGCCGCGACGCCGGCGGCCGCAGTGGCTACGCCGCCGGGACCGCCACGAGCGCCGCGGCGATCGGCGCGACCGCGCTTGCCCGCCGGGCCGCCGGCAAGGTGACCGCGGAGCCGCCGGCCGAGCTCGCGCCCGGCCCCTACCAGGTCGTGCTCGAGCCGGAGGCCGTCGGCGTCCTGCTCGAGTTCCTCGGGGCGCTCGCGCTCAACGGTCTCGCCCACGCCGAGGATCGCGGCGCGCTGAGCGGGCGCCTCGGCACGGCCGTCGCGGCGCCGACGATCAACCTCGCCGACTCGCCGCGGTTCCCGCGGACGCTGCCGCGGGCGTTCGACTTCGAGGGGGTGCCGAAGGCGCCGATCCCGCTCCTCCAGGACGGCGTGGCGGCGGCCGTCGTCCACGACCGCCGCTCGGCCGCGGTCGCCGGCGGCGGGGCGCGCACGACCGGCCATGCGACCGCCCCCGGCGGCTCGCCATGGGGCCCGGCGCCGACGAACCTCGTGCTGACCGGCGGCGGTGCGAGGGACCTGGAGGAGCTCGCGGCGCCGATCGAGCGCGGGATCTACGTCACCCGCCTGTGGTACGTCAACACCGTCCGCGAGAAGGAGACGCTGCTGACCGGCATGACGCGCGACGGGACGTTCCTCATCGAGGACGGCAAGGTCTCGCGGCCGCTGCGCGACGTGCGGTTCACGGACTCCGTCCTGCGCCTGCTGGCCGCGACCGAGGCGCTCACGAGCTGGCAGCGGCTCGTGACCGAGGGCGAGTTCTACGGCCGCCGCTTCGCCCACGGCGTCGTCTGCCCCGCGCTGCGGGCAGGCGGCTTCCGCGTCACCGGCGCGACGGAGTGACGCGGCGCGACCGCCGGCTTCCCAGTCGCATGGCGCCGTGCATCGACGGCGACGACGCCGTCGTCACCGATGGTGCCCGCCGTCCTCGTGCCCGTGGGCTTCGCCGACGCCGCTCATGAGGGCGACTCGCGCGTCGTCACCGTCGACCACGGCCTGAGCGGTCAGCGTCTGCTTCGCGCTACGCGTGCCACCGATCGGCCAGCAGGCCGCGATGGGGCTGGGACGTCGAGAGCGCATGGCAGGCCACGGTTGGAGGGGCCTGAGCCTGAGGTCAGCCGCGTCGGTGACGTGACTTGAGGCATGACGGGGCGCAGCGCCCCGTCA
>DASWQM010000314.1:0-11974 GCA_036403675.1 Solirubrobacteraceae bacterium
CGATCTCTTCCCCGAGCTCGAGCGGCGCGGCTGCCACTTCGAGGTGGCTGCATGACGCGGGTCGGCGTCCCGACCGAGATCAAGCCCGACGAGTTCCGCGTCGCGATCACGCCGGCCGGCGTGCGCGAGCTGACCGCCCACGGCCACGAGGTGCTCGTCCAGGCGGGCGCCGGCCTGGGCAGCGCGATCGACGACGTCCAGTACGAGGCGCAGGGCGCGCGGATCGTGCCCCGCGCCGAGGACGTGTGGGCAGCGGCCGACCTCGTCCTGAAGGTCAAGGAGCCGCAGCGCGCCGAGGTTGCGATGATGCGCGCCGGCCAGACGCTCTTCACGTACCTGCACCTCGCGGCCGCGCCCGAGCTGGCGGTGGCGCTCCAAGCCTCGGGCGCGGCGTGCATCGCCTACGAGACCGTCGAGGACGCCCGCGGGCGCCTGCCGCTGCTCGCGCCGATGAGCGAGGTCGCCGGCAAGATCGCCACGCAGGCGGGCGCGTTCATGCTCGAGAAGCCGCTCGGCGGCCGCGGCGTCCTGCTCGGCGGCGTGCCCGGCGTGGCCGCGGCGACCGTGCTCGTCATCGGCGGCGGCGTCGTCGGCACGAACGCGGCGCTGATCGCGATCGGCATGCAGGCCGACGTCTTCGTCTTCGACCGCTCGATCGACCGCCTGCGCGAGCTCGACCTCATCTTCGGCGGCCGCGCGTCGACCGTGCACTCCTCGACGCTCGCGATCGAGCAGATGCTCCCGGAGGCGGACCTCGTCATCGGCGCGGTGCTCATCCACGGCGCCCGCGCACCGCGCGTCATCACCCGCGAGCAGCTGCGCCTCATGAAGTCGCGCGCCGTGCTCGTCGACGTGTCGATCGACCAGGGCGGCTGCTTCGAGACGTCGCGGCCGACGACGCACTCGCACCCGACCTACCAGGTCGACGACATCACGCACTACTGCGTCACGAACATGCCCGGCGCGGTGCCGGTCACGGCGACGTACGCGCTCACGAACGCGACGCTGCCCTACGTCCTCAAGCTCGCCGACCTCGGCGTGCAGCGCGCGCTCGAGACCTGCGAGGAGCTGCGCCTCGGGGTCAACGTCGCGGGCGGCCAGATCATCCACCCCGCCGTCGCGGAAGCGCTCGGCGCCGGAACCGTAGAAGGAGAGCCAGTCCGATGAGCACAGTGGCCACGACGATCGACAACTTCATCGGCGGTGAGCCGGCCGCACCGCGCGCCGGCGCCACCGAGGAGATCCGCGACCCGGCGACAGGCGACGTCATCGCGCGGGCGCCGCTGTCGGATGCGTCCGACGTCGACGCGGCCGTCGCGGCGGCGGCGGGAGCGTTCGGCGGCTGGTGGGCCACACCGCCCGGCGAGCGCGCCCTCGCGCTCCTGCGGATCGCCGACGCGCTCGAGGCGCGCGGGGAGGAGATCAGCCGGATCGAGTCGCTGAACGTCGGCAAGCCGATCGCCGCGATGCGCGAGGAGATCCCGGCGCTCGTCGACAACATGCGCTTCTTCGCGGGCGCGGCGCGCTGCATGGAGGGCCGCGCGGCCGGCGAGTACATGGCGGGCTACACGTCGATGCTGCGCCGCGAGCCGGTCGGCGTCGTCGGGCAGATCGCGCCCTGGAACCACCCGCTCATGATGGCCGTCTGGAAGATCGGCCCGGCGCTCGCCGCGGGCAACACGGTCGTCCTGAAGCCCAGCGAGCAGACCCCGATGACGGCGGCGCTGTTGGCGGAGATCTGCGCCCAGCACCTGCCCGCGGGCGTGCTGAACGTCGTCTTCGGCCACGGCGAGGACGCGGGCGCGCCGCTCGTGCGCCATCCCGACGTCGCGATGGTGTCGCTGACCGGCGACGTCGCGACCGGCAAGGAGATCGCCCGCGCCGCGTCGCAGTCGCTCAAGCGGGTGCACCTCGAGCTCGGCGGCAAGGCGCCGGTGCTCGTCTTCGACGACGCCGACGTGGAGGCGGCCGTCGAGGGCGTGAAGATCGGCGGCTTCTGGAACGCCGGGCAGGACTGCACGGCCGCCTCGCGGGTACTCGCGGGACCGAAGGTCTACGACGCCTTCGTGAGCGAGCTGGCGACGGCCGCGTCGGGCCTGGCGGTCGGTGACCCGTCGTCGGAGGAGACCGAGATGGGGCCGCTCATCTCGGCGGCGCAGCGCGATCGCGTGAGCGGCTTCGTCGAGCGCGCGCCGGCGGGCGCCGAGCGCGTCACGGGCGGCGCGGCGATCGACGGCCCGGGGACGTTCTACGCGCCGACGGTCGTCGCGGGACTCGCGCAGGACGACGAGATCGTGCAGCGCGAGGTCTTCGGCCCGGTCGTGACGGTGCAGCGCTTCGGCTCCGAGGAGGAGGCGATCGCCTGGGCCAACGGCGTCGACTATGGCCTGGCGGCGAGCGTCTGGACGCGCGACGTCGGCCGCGCGATGCGCGCCGCGCGCGCCCTGCGCTTCGGCACGGTGTGGATCAACGACCACATCCCGCTCGTGAGCGAGATGCCGCACGGCGGCTTCAAGCAGTCCGGCTACGGCAAGGACATGAGCGTCTACGCGCTCGAGGACTACACCGAGCTCAAGCACGTGATGGTCAGCCTGGGATAGTGCGGCGGGCGTGGCCGCGGATCCCGCCCAGCACCTGAGGGCCGACCTCGTCCTCGAGGGCGGGGGCATGAAGGGCGTCGGCCTCGTCGGCGCGGCGCTGCGGCTCATGGGCGCGGGCTACGCGTTCGAGCGCATCGCGGGGACCTCGGCCGGCGCGATCGTCGGCGCGATGCTCGCGGCCGGCGCGACCGCGCAGCAGCTCGCGTCGGCGATGGCGCGCCTGCGCTACGACCGCGTGCCCGATCGCGGCCCGCCGGGGCTTCCGCTGCTCGGCGAGGCCGCCGGCCTGCTGGTCCGCCGCGGCGCGTACGCGGGCGACTACATCCACCGGTTCGTCGCCGACGAGCTGGCGGCGCTCGGCGTCAGGACGTTCGCCGACCTGCGCCGCAACGACCCGAACGACGATCCCAACCGCGCGCGCTTCCAGCGCTACAGGCTCGTCGTCATGGCGACGGACGTCACCCGCGGGCGCCTGCTGCGGCTGCCCTGGGACTACGAGCTGCTGAACCTCGATCCGGACGAGCAGCTCGTGGCCGACGCGGTGCGGGCGTCGATCTCGATCCCGCTGTACTTCGAGCCGGTCGTCATCCGCGACGGCCTCAGCGGCGCGCGCACGACGCTCGTCGACGGCGGCGTCCTGTCGAACTTCCCGATCGAGATCTTCGACCGCACCGATGCCGTCATGCCGCGCTGGCCGACGTTCGGCGTGAAGGTCGTCCCGGGCCTTCCGGCGGGCCACGCGGAGCTGTTCCCGGCGCTCGCGCTGCCGGTGCTGCCGCCCGTCCACCTGCTCGAGCAGGTCGTCGAGACCGCGATCGTCGGCAACGACCAGACCTACCTCGAGCGGCCCTGCGTCCGGCGCCGGATGATCGAGGTCGACACGAGCGCGGTCGGCGTCATCGAGTTCGACGCGCCGCAGGAGACGCGTGAGCAGGTCGTGGCCAACGGCGCGGCGGCGGCAGACCGCTTCCTGCTGGACTGGGACTGGGAGCGCTTCAAGCGCGAGTGCCGCGCGACGTTGCCGCCCACGGTGTGACCTGGTAGACACACGCCGAATGCGTGCCCGCACCGCGCTTGCCGCCGCGCTCGCGCTCGTCTGCGGCGTGGCTGCGGCCGCTCCTGCCGCGGCGGCGCCCGGCCGTGCCCTGCGGACGTACGTCGTCGACGGCGTGCGCACCTCGCTGGACCGCGCCGCCGTCGCCGCCACCGGCGCCGCGATCGTGCAGGCCGACCACGGCTCCGTCGTCGTGTCGGCGTCGCGCGGCGACCTGCGCCGGCTACGCGGGCTGCGCTACCGCATCAAGCGCCTCGCCGCCCGCGACGAGGCGCGTGCGCTCCCCGGCGCGCCGAGCGCGGCGGCCGACTTCCCGCCCGGCGACAGCGGGTACCACACGTACGCCGAGGTCTCGGATGAGACGCTCGCGATCGCCCAGCGGTACCCATCGATCGTCAGCCGCTTCTCGCTCGGGACGTCGTACGAGGGTCGCCAGATCTGGGCGCTGAAGGTGTCCGACAACGCCGCCGCCGACGAGGCCGAGCCCGAGGTGCTGTTCACGGCCAACCAGCACGCCCGCGAGCACCTCACGGTCGAGATGGCGATGTACCTCCTCAACGAGCTCACCGGCGCGTACGCGACCGATCCGCAGATCAAGACTCTCGTCGACTCGCGCGAGATCTGGATCGTGCCGACCATGAACCCGGACGGCGCCGAGTACGACGTCGCCACCGGCTCCTACGCGCTCTGGCGCAAGAACCGCCAGCCCACCGCCGGCTCGACGGCGATCGGCACCGACCTCAACCGCAACTGGGACTTCCAGTGGGGCTGCTGCGGCGGCTCGAGCGCGATCCCGTCGTCGGAGACCTTCCGCGGGCCGGCCGCCTTCTCGGCTCCGGAGACGCAGCTCGTGCGCGACTTCGTCACCTCGCGCGTCGTCGGCGGCAGGCAGCAGATCACGACGGCGATCGACTTCCACACGTACTCCGAGCTCGTCCTGTGGCCGTACGGCTACACGATCGACGACACGACGCCGACGCTGCTCGCCGACGAGCGCAACACGTTCGCGGCCCTCGGCCAGAGCATGGCCGCCAGCAACGGCTACACCCCGGAGCAGGCGAGCGACCTCTACATCACCGACGGGTCGATCGACGACTGGCTCTGGGGCCAGCACCGGATCTTCGCCTACACCTTCGAGATGTACCCGCGGACCTCGAACCCGGGCTTCTATCCGCCCGACGAGGTCATCGGCCGCGAGACGTCGCGCAACCGCGCGGCGGTTCTCCAGCTGCTCACGTACTCCGACTGCCCGTGGCGGATCATCGGCCGGCAGGCGCAGTACTGCGGCGCGTCCCAGGGCTGACGATGGCCTCGACCGCGCGACTGGCTCGCGATCCCGACCGGCAGGGCTACCGGGGGCACTACCTGCGCGTCGGCGGGTGAGGAGCCGATGAGTCTCGGCGCGCTGCGAGGTCTTAGGACTACGGTCACACGACGCCGGGCGTTCCGGCGTGAAAGGAGCAGGCATGGGACAGCCAGTCTTCCACTTCGAGATCATCGGGAAGGACGGAGCGAAGCTGCAGAGCTACTACTCCGAGCTGTTCGGGTGGGATATCGACGCCGACAACCCGATGAAGTACGGCATCGTGCAGCGTGAGGGCAACGTCTCGGACAACGGCGTCGGGATCGGCGGCGGCGTCGCCGGTGGGCCCGAAGGCTACGACGGCCACGTGACGGTCTACGTCGGCGTGCCCGACGTAGAAGCCGCGCTGGCGAAGGCCGAGGAGCTCGGGGGGACGAGGCTGTTCGGCCCGGACGAGGTCATGCCGGGGCTCATCATCGGCCAGTTCAAGGATCCGGAGGGCCACGTGATCGGGCTCATCGACACGACGCAGGACATGAGCGCGCAGTCCTCGTAGCAGCCGGGGATCCGGCGGCGCCGGGGAGCGACGCCGCCGGGCGACCGTATGTCAGTCCGCGTGCCTGCTAAACCAGCTCAGCACGCGGTGCCACGCCTGCTCGGCGGCCGGCGCGTTGAAGCGCGGGCCGGTGTCGTTGAAGAACGCGTGGTCTGCCTCCGTGAACGTGACGATCCGGTGCTCGAGCCCCGCCGCCTCGAGCGCCGCGCGGGCGATGTCGCGCGTCGCGTTGACGCGGGCGTCGAGGCCGCCGTACACGGCGAGCACCGCGGTGCGCGTGCCGGCCAGGTCGCCGCCCTGCGGAAACGGGCCGTAGAACGGCGCGGCGGCCGCGAGGCGGCGCTCCCCCGCGGCGAGCAGCCGCCAGACCATGCCGCCGCCGAAGCAGAAGCCGATCGCGGCGATCGCCGCCCGGGGCACGCGCGCGCGCAGCTCGCCGACCGCTGCCTGCATGTCGGCGTCGAAGCGCTCGGGCGGCACGGCGCTCAGCGCGGCGGCGACCTCGGCCTCGCCCGGGAACGAGGCGGTGCCGCCCTCCTCCGAGAGCAGGTCGAGCGCGAGCGCGGAGTAGCCGCTCGCGGCGAAGCGGCCCGCCACGTTGCGGATGTGGTCGTTGAGCCCGCGGTTCTCGTGGATGACGAGGACGGCGCCGCGCGGCGTGCCGTGGGCGGCCGGCGCCCACGCCGCCATGAGCTGGCCGCGCGGGCCGGCGAAGGTGATCGCCTCGGTCGCGACAGGGGCCCAGTCGTCGGCGCTGCCGCGATCATCTCGATGGCCGTTCTGGCCGCCGGCCCGCTTCGCGGCCGCCCCGTTCGCGGACGCGCTCAGCAGGCCGCTCGCCGCGGCTCCGGTCACGCCGAGCAGCCCCAGGCGCCGCATCGCCTCGCGTCGCGTGACGATGCCGTCCGCGTGGTCCTCGGCGATCTCCTCGGCCAGGTAGCGTTGCAGCTCCGTCATCGTCTCCTCCTGTGGAAGCGTCGGGCCCCGGACGGTAGCTGCTTCCATCTGCGCGGATGATCTGTTAGGGATACCTAACACATCTCTAGTGGGGGGAAGGGACCTGTGGCCCTGACGCGAAGCAGGATCGCCGTCGTGGTCGCGCTCATGGGCGCGGTCGGGATCGGCATCGCCGGATGGATGAGCTCCAAGTCGAGCGGCGCGGACGGCGGCAAGGTGCGCACGTACTACATCGCGGCCGACGAGGTCGCCTGGGACTACGCGCCGCAGCAGCGCAACATGATCCGGGGCACGCGCTTCGGCCCGGAGGCGAGCGTGTTCGTCCGCCGCGGGCGCGACAGGATCGGCCACGTCTACGTGAAGTCCCTCTTTCGCGGCTATACCGACGCCACGTTCCGTCATCGCGCGCCCGTGCCGGCGCGCTGGCGGCACCTGGGGTTCCTCGGGCCGGCGATCGAGGCGGAGGTGGGCGACACGATCCGCGTCGTCTTCCGCAACAACACGCGCTTCCCCGCCAGCATGCATCCGCACGGCGTGCTGTACGCGAAGAGCTCGGAGGGCTCGCGCTACGACGACGGCACCTCGCCCGCGGCCAAGCGCGACGACCGGGTGCGGCCCGGCGGCACGTACACGTACGTCTGGAAGGTGCCCGAGCGCGCCGGCCCGGCCGACCATGACGACAGCTCGGTCGGCTGGATGTACCACGGCCACGTCGACGAGGTCGCCGACACCTACAGCGGGCTCATGGGCCCGCTCATCGTGACCCGCAAGGGCATGGCGCGTCCGGACGGCTCGCCGATGGACGTCGACCGCGAGATCTTCAGCCTGTTCATGGTCGTCGACGAGAACCAGAGCCAGTACCTCGACCAGAACGTCCGCCGCTACGCGCGCGACCCGCGGTCGGTGAACGTCGACGACGAGGGCTTCCACGAGAGCAACCTCATGCACTCCATCAACGGCTACGTCTACGGCAACGGGCCGCGGATCGTGCTGCGCAGCGGCGAGCGCGTGCGCTGGTACACGATGTCGATGGGGACCGAGGTCGACCTGCACACCCCGCACTGGCACGGCAACACCGTGACCGAGATGGGTCACCGCACCGACGTCGTCTCGCTGCTGCCCGCGAGCATGGCGATGGTCGACATGGTTCCAGACAACGCCGGGATCTGGCTGTTCCACTGCCATGTCAGCGACCACATCAGCGCGGGCATGAGCACGCGCTACGAGGTCCGCTGACGCTCGTCCGCTACGGTCTGCGTCAACCATGAGCATCGTCAAGATCAACGCCATCACCGTTCCGCCGGACCGCCGCGACGAGTTCGAGGAGCGCTTCGCGACGCGCGCGGGCCGCGTGTCGAGCGCCGAGGGCTTCGAGGCCTTCGAGCTCCTGCGGCCCAACGACGATCGCGACGTCTGCCTCGTCCTCACCCGGTGGCGCTCGGAGGAGGACTTCCGGGCCTGGATATCGGGACCGGACTTCGCCGCCGGCCACTCGCAGCACCGCGACCGCGGCCCGGTCGGGACGGCGAGCGAGCTGTGGTCCTTCGACGTGCTCGAGCTGGAGGGGCCTGCCCAGCCGAGATGAGCGCCCCGGGATTCGGACTATTGGCAGTCGCATGGATCCCCTGAGCCTCCTCTGGCTGTACTTCATCATCGCCTCGCTGCAGCCCGTGTTGCAGCGTCAGTGGCTCGCGTCGCAGCGCCGCTATCAGCTCAACCGGCTGTCGCGGACGCGCTCGGCGACGGTCATCACGCTCATCCACCGCCAGGAGACGATGTCGCTGCTCGGCTTCCCGATCATGCGCTACATCGACATCGACGACGCCGAGAGCGTCCTGCGCGCGATCCGCGACGCGCCGCGCGACAGGCCGATCGAGATCGTCCTGCACACGCCAGGGGGCGTCGTGCTCGCCGCAAGCCAGATCGCCGCCGCGCTCGCCGACCATCCGGCGGCCGTGACCGCGGTCGTCCCGCACTACGCGATGAGCGGCGGGACGCTCATCGCTCTCGCCTGCGACGAGATCCTGCTCGACGAGCACTCGGTCCTGGGGCCCGTCGACCCGCAGCTCGGGGAGTACCCGGCGGCGTCGATCGTCGCCGCCTCGGAGTGGCCGGGCGATCACGAGGACCGCACGCTCATCCTCGCGGACGTCTCGCGCAAGGCGATCGTCCAGATCGAGCACTTCACGCGCGGCCTGCTGGAGCGGCGGATGGACGCCGAGCGTGCTGCGGAGGTCGCGCACCTGCTCGCGACCGGCACATGGACGCACGACCACCCGCTGCGCGTCGACGAGCTCGAGGCGCTGGGACTCCCGGTGCGCCGCGGCGTGCCGGCCGGCGAGCGCGAGTTCATGATGCTCTTCCCGCCGCCGCGAGGTCGCGAGGCCGCGGTCGAATGGGTGCCCGCACCGCGCGTGCCGCCGCGCCGCATCGGCCGCCGCTGAGCGGCGGTCTCAGCCGCGGTCGCGCGCAGCCGAGTAGAGGTGGCTGTCGCGGAAGTCGCGCGCGGCGAGGGCGGGGCCGACGAGGATCGTCGCGCTGCGGCGGATCCCGGCCTCGCGTGTCTGCCCGGCGATCGTCGCGAGCGTGCCGCGCAGGACGACCTCGTCGCTCCAGCTCGCCCGCGCGACGACGGCGGCGGCGCAGCCGGCGCCGTAGTGGGGCACGAGCGCGGCGGCGATCTCGTCGATCGCCTGTGCCCCGAGGTGCACGACGAGCGTCGCGCCGTGCGCCGCGAGCGCGTCCAGCTCCTCGCCCGCGGGCATCGCCGACGCGCGGCGTCCGTGGCGGGTGAGGATGACCGTCTGCGCGACGCCGGGCACCGTCAGCTCGCAGCCGAGCGCCGCTGCCGCCGCCGCGAACGCCGGCACGCCGGGCGTGACGTCCCAGGCGATCCCGAGCTCGTCGAGGCGGCGCATCTGCTCGGCGGCCGCACTGTAGATCGACAGGTCGCCGGAATGCAGGCGGGCGACGTCCTCGCCGCGCTCGTGCGCCGCGCGCAGCTCGCCGACGATCTGGTCGAGCGTGAGGTGCTGCGTGTCGACGACGCGCGCGCCCGGCGGCGCGTGCGACACGATCTCCGGCGGGACGAGCGCGCCCGCGTACAGGCAGACGGCACACTCGGCGATGAGCCGCCGGCCGCGGAGCGTCAGCAGGTCCGCCGCGCCCGGGCCCGCGCCGATGAAGTGGACGGTCATCGCCGCGCCGCCCATTGGACGACGGCGCGCTGCGGGCTCCAGGCGGTCAGGGAGCCGAGCGGCTGCGCACGGGCGATCTCGATCCGCACGAGCTCGCCGCCGTGGGCGGCGCGGGCGGCGACGAGCGCCTGCTCGCCCTCGAGCGTCACGGCGTTGGCGACGATCCGGCCGCCGGTGCCCAGCGCGTCCCAGCAGCGCTCGACGAGCCCGGGCTCGCTCAGCCCGCCGCCGACGAAGACCGCGTCGGGCGCCGGCAGGCCGTCGAGCGCCTGCGGCGCGCGGCCGTGGCGGACGTCGAGCTCGGGGACGCCGAGGCGCAGCGCGTTGGCGGTGGCGCGGGCGGCGCGCTCGGCGTGCTGCTCGACGGCGATCGCGCGCGCGCTCGGCTCGGCGCGCAGCCACTCGACCGCGATCGAGCCGGCGCCCGCGCCGACGTCCCACAGCAGCTGGCCGGGCAGCGGTGCGAGCGCCGCGAGCGTCAGCGCGCGAACGTGGCGCTTGGTGAGCTGGCCGTCGTGCTCGTAGGCGTCGTCGGGCAGGCCCGGGATCCGCGGCAGCGGCGCCGTGCCGTCGGCGGCACGGCACTCGATCGCGACGGCGTGCAGCGGGTCGTTGGGCCCGTGCCAGTCGTCGGCGCTGCCGGACACGATCCGCTCGTCGCGCGCGCCGAGGCGCTCGAGCACGATGAGCCGGCTCGGGCCGTAGCCGCGCTCGCGCAGCACGCGCGCGATCTGCGCCGCGCCGTCCTCACCCGTCGCGTAGACGACGAGCCGGCGGCGGGGCGCGAGCAGCCGGGCGACGACCTCCGGCGGGCGGGCGACGGCGCTCACGAGCTCGACCTCCGCCTCCGGCCAGCACAGGCGCGCGCAGGTCAGCGCGAAGGCCGACGGGTGCGGGTGGACGGCGAGCCGCTCCGGCCCGACGCGCCGCGCGAGCGTCGCGCCGATGCCGTGGAGCATCGGGTCGCCGCTGGCGAGCACGCAGGTCCCGCCGTCCGCCCGCGCCGCGAGCTCGTCGAGCAGCGGGTCCATCGGCGACGGCCAGGCGCGCGTCGTCGCCGTGGCGGTCGCGGTCGCGGGCAGCAGCGCGAGCTGGCGCCGCGAGCCGACGATCTCGACAGCGCCGAGGATCGCGGCCCGCGCCGCCTCGCCGAGGCCCGCCCAGCCGTCTGCGCCGATGCCGACCACCGCGATCGTCACGCCGCGACGACCTCCTCGATCGCCTCGCAGAGACGCATGTTCGCGTCCGGCTCGCGTGCGGTGACGCGCAGGTGACCGGCCCCGAGCCCGGGGAACGATGCCGCCGGGCGCACGGCGATGCCACGCGCGCGCAGCGCCGCGACGAGCGCCGGCCCGTCGGCGACCTCGACGAGGCAGAAGTTCGCCGCGCCCGGCCAGACGCGGACACCGGGGATCGCCGCCAGCCGGGCGGCGAGGTCGGCGCGCTCGGCCGCGGCGCGCTCTGCGATCGCGGCGAGCGCGTCCGGGCGCTGCGCGGCGGCGGTGAGCGCGGCGAGTGCGAGCGCGTTGCACGACCACGGCGGCCGCGCGGCCCGCAGCCGCGCGGCGAGCGCGGGCGCCGCGACGGCGTAGCCGGCCCGCAGTCCCGGCACCGAGAGCGCCTTCGTGAGGCTGCGCACGACCACGACGTCGTCGAGGCGCTCGCGCGCCAGCGACCCCGGCTCGCCCGGGACGAGGTCCATGAAGGCCTCGTCGACGGCGACGACGCGACCCGGGCGCCGCAGCGCGAGGAGCGCCGCGGCGGGATCGAGAGTCCCGCTCGGCGAGGCGGGGTTGCCGACGACGACGAGGTCGGCGGCCTCCGGAACGGCGGCCGGGTCCAGCGCGAAGTCCTGGGCGGGATCGCGCAGCACCCTGGTCGTGCGGACGCCGTGGGCATGGAGCGCCGCCTCGGCCTCGGTGAACGCCGGGTGCACGCAGACGGCGTGGCGCGGGCGCAGCGCCGCGGGGAGCAGCCAGAGCGCCTCGGCGGCGCCGTTGCTCGGGACGATCTCGCCGGGCTCGCGGCCATGGCGTGCGGCGAGGGCCGCGGTCGCGGCGCGCTCGTCCGGATAGCGGGCGACGTCCGCGCGGGCCAGCGCGTCGCGCAGCCAGCCCGGCGGACCGCCTGCGACGACGTTGACGGCGTGGTCGGCGTCGCCGGGGCGGACGAGCGTGTCGCCATGCAGGCGCAGCTCCTCGGCCGGCCCCGCATGGTCGCAGGGCAGCTCGAGCGCCCGGCCCGCCACGACGAGCACCGCCCGGTCGGCGACGTCCGCGAGCGCCTGCGTCGCCTCGCCGAGCAGGT
>DASWQM010000315.1:0-9223 GCA_036403675.1 Solirubrobacteraceae bacterium
TGCGCCAGCACCCACGCCAGCGCGAGCTGGCCCGGCGTGATGCCCTTCTCCTCGGCGATCTGCCGCACCCCCTCCACGAGGTCGAGGTTGCGCTGGAAGTTCGCGTCCTGAAAGCGCGGGAAGCGACCGCTGCGCCGCGAGTCGTCCTCGGGCAGATCCTCGAGCGACTGGATGCGGCCGGTCAGGAAGCCGCGTCCGAGCGGGCTGTAGGCGACGAAGCCGATCCCCAGCTCGCGGACCGTGGCCAGGACGCCGTTCTCCTCCGGATCGCGCGTCCACAGCGAGTACTCGGTCTGCAGCGCCGTGATCGGATGGGTCGCGTGCGCCCGCCGGATCGTCTCCGGCGCGGCCTCCGACAGCCCCAGATGACGGACCTTGCCCTGCTGCACGAGCTCGGCCATCGCGCCGACGGTTTCCTCGATCGGCGTGTTCGTGTCCACGCGGTGCTGGTAGTAGAAGTCGATGTGGTCGACGCCGAGGCGCTGCAGCGACGCGTCGCAGGCCTGGCGCACGTACTCCGGGTCGCCGCGCACGCCGAGGAACTCGCCGTTCTCACCGCGCACGTTGGCGAACTTCGTCGCCAGCACGACCTCGTCGCGGCGGCCGGCGATCGCCTTGCCGACGAGGAGCTCGTTCGTGAACGGGCCGTACATGTCGGCCGTGTCGATGAAGTCGATCCCGAGCTCCAGCGCGCGGTGGATCGTCGCGATCGCCTCGTCCTCATCGGGCGAGCCGTAGAACTCCGACATCCCCATGCAGCCAAGTCCTTCGGCCGACACCTCGAGCGCCGCCTCGCCCTGGCCGAGCGTTCGCCTGTGCATTCCAAGCCTCCTTCGTCGCGCGTTCCAGTGTGCGTGGCTACCCGGCGGGGAGGTCATGCATGAGGCGTCGGCTGAGCGCGCGTGGTCGGATGTGAGGCGCGGACTACGATCGCCTGATGGCGGGCCGCTGGAGGTCGATGCGTACGTCACAGGCGTGGGCCGTCGGTTCCCTGGTCCTCGCCGTGGTGGCCTCAGCGGTCTTTCTCGTGGTGCCCACCTACGAAGGCGCTTGCATCGGCGTGGCGGAGTACGGGCCGGACGGCACGCGCTGTCCTACGGGCGTCGGCCACACAACGCTGCTCGAGGAGAACGGTCCCCACGTGCTGTGGGTTCTCGCGGTGCCTGTAGTCCTGGCGGCGATCGGCACGCTACTGCGTCGGCGCGGAGTACGGGCGGCGGTCGCCATCGCGCTTGCTGTGTTCTCGCTGCTGTCGAGCTTGTCGATCGGAGCTGCTTACCTGCCGGCGGTCGTGGCAATGGCGATCGCGGCACGGAAGAGCCGTGACGATCACGAGCGGCGGCAACCAGACTGAACGTGCGTGTTCCGCATTCACCGCCGCGCACACCACTGCCCGCCGAGCGCGGAGTCCTCGTCGCTCACGACGCCGCCGTACTGGCACGCGACGTCGTCAGCCGCGGTCCGTAGGACCCGTCCTCCCCCGGCTGGTCTGAGCGCCGCCCGACCGCCGCGACCCTGAGAGCTCTCAGGTTCACAGATCGCCGCGGCCGCCGCACACTGCCGACCACGACTCCGGTGCCTCGGAATCGAGTCTCACCACCGGCGCAAGGTCGCCTCGTGGCCTTGCAGAAACCCAACGAAGGGACTGATCACCAATGAATGCATCCCGTCGCGTTGCCGCCGTCCTCAGCGGACTGGCGATGGCTGGGGCGATCTCGAGCGGGCCCGCGCTCGCGGCCGTTGCACAGGGCGACTCAGCAGCCGGCGCGCTGTCCGCGGCGACGAACCCGTCACAGGGATTTTGCGATCCATCCGAGGACGGTGACCTCCAGCACGGCGGCGACGGTCACCTCTACCGCTGCACGCACATCGAGGGCCTCGGCTGGTACTGGATGCCGGCCTAGCCGTCGCGCGCGTCATATCACACTTGAATGCCGCGCGATTACTGGATGTACGCGCGATGGCCACGGCCGTTCATTACGGGCATTCATGGCAAGGGGATGCCATGTCGGCATCCGATTCAAGGCAGAAGAAATGGAGGAATCATGTCAACGTCCACGATCTCCGCTCGCCTGAGCGACGGCCTGCGTCAGCAGATGTACGCGGAGCCGACGGTCGTCGAGGAGACCTGTCAGGTCGCCGGCGACTCCTGCTGGTGGGACTCCGAGTGCTGCCCCGGCATGCTCTGCAACTGGTTCCACTGCCAGTTCGCCTGAGCACTGCGGTTGACGAACGTGATCCGGTGCGGGTGCCGCGAGTCCACGAGGCTCGCGGCGCCGGCTGGTCGAGGTGGTGTCCGAACATGGTGAAGACGATCTTCGCGGGCCGCCAGGCCCGAGCTGCGCTGATCTCGGCGCGACAGGCCGACGGCGGCTACCGGCTGGCGCCGTGGCCGCAGGCGCGCGCCCGGCGCTGCGGTGCCGCGGCGGCGTCGCGGGCGGTGGTCCGCCTGCGCGTGGTCCAGCGGCTGCTCATGGGATTCCTGGATCCCGTCGAGGACGCGCTGTTTCTGACCGCCGGGCTGCGCCGGCTCGGGTACGCGGCGACGTTTCACCTCGGGCGTGAGCTCGCCCCCGCGGTCGCTCCGGGCGGATTTCACGCCTGGGTCGAGTGCGGCGGGGCCGTCGTCAGCACCTCGGTGCCGGTGCGTGACGAGTACGTCCACGTCTACCGCTCGGAGTAGCCCATGCGCTGCGACATCGAAGTACGCGACGGCGAGCTGCGCTATCGCGGCTGCAAGCCCGACGACCGGTCCGCCGAGCTGGCGGTGACGGCCTCCCCCACGGAGTTCGAGCTCACGCGGCTCGTCCCGGGCACGACCCCCCTGTACTACCGGCTCGGCCGCGGCCGACTGGAGGTCGCCGACGACCTGCGCGCGTTCGCAGGCAACGGCGCTCGACCGGCTCCCGACCACGGCGCGCTGCTGGCCATGATCCACGGCCTGCCCGACGCACCGGGCAGCACGACCCTGCCGGGCGTCCACGAGCTCACGGTCGCCAACCGCCTGCGCGTCGACCGCGACGGCGTCTCGGTCCTGCGCCGGCCGCAGGGGCTCACTGCGACCCGGACGAGCCTTCAGGACGCCGTCGCCCACGTGATCGCGGACGTCGGCGGCGACGAGACCGCGATCGCGTACAGCGGCGGCCTCGCCTCCACCTTCGTCGCCGTGACCGCAAGCTCGGCGGGCCTGCAACCGGAGCTGTTTCACGCGGACCTCGACGGGTGCTCGTACGCGCTGCCCGAGGTGCCGGATGCCCAGATCTATCGCGTCGCCTGCGACCTCTCCGCCATGCTCGATCCCGATCAGGTCACCGGCCGGGAGCTGGCCCCCCCGCTGCCCGAGGTGATCCTACGGCGGGCGATGATGGCCGGGCTGCGAGAGGCGTCCGGGGTGGCGCTCGTCTCCGGCGCGCTGCTGGAGAGCCTCGTCTCCACGACGCTGCCCGAGGTCGGCCCCGGGCGCTGGGGTCGTCGCCTGCTCGCCTGCGAGCCGTTTCACCGTGACGGCACCCTCGCGAATGTGCGCGAGGCCCGCAGGCTGCTCGCCGAGAAGGGCATCGGCATGCGCGGGCGGCGCGTGGCCGGCCCCGAAGCCTCCGAGCCCGAGTCGCAGGAGCTGGGCGCCTCGCCGCCACCTCCCACCGAGGGCGACGGGCTGCCCGGCCTGACCGAGGCGGGTCGTGAGGCGTTGAAGTCCGCGCGGCTGGCGACCGGCGCCGTCTGGCGGACCCACCTCGAGGACCTGCCCCCGGCGATCGGCCGCCTCGAGGCCGCCCGCCAGGAGGTCGGACCGGCCGCGCCCGGCGGCGATGTCGGCGTCGCGGCACTCGACACCCGCGTGCTGGCCGCGATCGCCGCGCTGCGCACGCGCGAGCTGGGCCGGGTGCGCGGCGGGCGGTTCGTCAACCAGGTCCCGCTGCGCGACGCCGTCGCGCGGGCCGGCGTCGGCGAGGTCCGGGAGGCGTCGGCGGGCTTTCGGATGCGGCTCGCCGCGGCCACGTACGTGCACCGCGAGCGCCGCGCGATCGCCGCGGAGCTCGCCCGGGAATGCGCGCTCGCCGATCTGGGACTGCTGGATCCGGGTCCGGTGCTGCGGCTGCTGCGCGACGGCCGGGCGACGGCGGACCGGGCCCTGACGATCCTGCGACTGAGCTGGCTGGATCGATGGCTGAGGAGGCGATGATGCAAGGACCTGGAGACCTGCACGGCGCGTTCGCCGCCGCGCACGACGTGACGATCACCAGGCTGCCGTTCGGCGGCGCGGTGCTGATCAACGGCCGCACCCTGGCGCTCCTGGAGTGCGCCGAGCCGGACGCCGCGCTGCTCGACGCGCTCGTGACCGTCCCTCGAGCACCGTCCGGCTGGACCGCGCAGCTGGACGCCGTGCTGGAGCGGATGGCGGCCCGGCTCGTGGACGACGGCTGGCTCGTGCCGGCCGCGGAACGGAGGCGATGAACCATGGACACGCTGTCGTTGATCGTCAGCTGCGCGCTCGGCGTGCTCGCCGCGCCGCTGCTCGTCGCCGGTTCGGCGAAGCTCTTCGTGAGCGCGGACCGGCTGTCCTGGCCGTACGACGCCCGGCCGCTGGCCGCGCCGCACGGCCCCCGGCTCGTCGGCGGCGCCGAGTGCGCCATCGCGCTGCTGCTCCTCCTGGGCCCGAGCCGGCCGGCGGCCGCGCTCGCGGCGCTCGCCTACGGCGCGCTCGCGGTGGCGGCGCAGCGGCTTCGCGGCGAGCAGTGCGCCTGCTTCGGCGTGGCGCGCCTGGCCGCGATCGGGCGGGCGCACGTCACGGCCAACGCCACGGCCGCGGCCGTCGCCGCCGCGCTGACGACGGTCGGGACCTCGCCGGCGCCGCCGCCACGCGGGCTCGCGCTCGCCCTGGCGGGGGCGGCCCTCGTCGCCCTGCTGTGGCGTCTGGACCGCCGCACGGCGGCGGGAACCGGCGCCCGGGCGTGCGACGAGCCGGTGCGCGGCGTGCGGGTGTACGTCTCGGCTGACTGTCCGGCGTGCCGGTCACTGGGCTCGCTGCTGGAGAAGCTCGAGACCGCCCGGCGCTCGCTCGTGAACACGATCGTCGTCAGCGAGCAGGACGGGCTGCCGCCGGCGCTGCAGGGCATCGGCGTGCCCTGCGCGATGGGGCTGGACGCCGCCGGGCAGATGGTCTGCACGCCGGTGTCGGGCATCGGGAACGTCAAAGCGCTCGTCGACCGCGTGGTGATCGGTACCGATGTTCGGTGACGACGTCCGCTTCGACGCCCGCCCCGACGGCGCGGCGCGGGCGCGGCTGACCTCGCCGTCGCTGCTCGGCATCGCCGACCACCGGCACGCCGCCGGCTGGTGGCGCGACCTGCGCATCGACGCATCGGTGTGCGGCCTGGCGACGCAGCGATCGCAGCCGACCGCGGTGCTCATCGAGCACCGCGGGGACCGCTGGCAGCTCCCCGTGGACGGAGTGCTCGGGTGCGGGCTGGCCTGGAACCCATCGCGGCCGCTCGTCGCCGGGCTTGCCGTGCACGGCGGCCCGGCGCATCTGTGGATCGCCGACTACGCCGAGCGCAGCGTGCAAACCCTCGACGCCGTGCAGGCTGCGACCTCGCTCACCGCACTGGACCGCTTCGCCGTGCCGCCGCTGTGCTGGCTCGGCGACCGCACGCTCGCGTTCCTTGCCGCCCGCCGTCGAGCCGAGCCCGGCCCGCCGTCCGACGAGCCGCTGGTGTACGAGGCCACCGGCCCGGGATTCGTGACCTTCGAGCCCGGCATCGACGAGCTGCTCTCCGCGACCGCGGCCGCGATCGCGCTGCTCGATCTCGGCGACGAGACGGTCGACCCGCTCACCGGCCCGCTGCTCGTACGCCGGCTGCAGGCCGACGACGCGCAACGGCTCGTCGTGAGCCATGCCACCGGCCTGCGCGACGCGGCCGGCCGCGACGGCCTCGTCTGGTCCGCGGGCCGGCTGGATCGCTCCACCCGGCCCGCGACCCTCGCGCCACACGACGGCCCCGAGCCGCGCCCGCCCGCGCCGGCGCCGCCGCTCGCGGCCGGCCACTCGGCGCGGCGCGCTCCGCGCCGGTCGACGACCACGCGGATGCTGCCGACGCCGTCGGCGCGCCACCCCGCGCGGCTTGCCATGTTCCCGCAGCAGAGCAGCAGCGACCGGCCCGCGGCGACGCTGCTGTGGATCCGGGCGTCGCGGGCGCCGCTTGACGCGGCCGCGCCCATCCCGGTGCCGCTGCCCGACACCGGCACCCCGATCGCGGTCCTCGACCTGCCGCTGCACTGGCCGGCCGATGCGACGCTCGGGCTGCTCCACGACCAGATCGCCGGCGCGGTGCAGACTGCTCTCCACGTCCTCGACGCCGACGACGTCGTCGCCGGCGGCCACAGCTTCGGGGCGACGCTCGCGCTGTTCGCGCTCGCGAACGTGCCCGGGCTCGCGGGCGCCATCGCGCACAGCGGGTGCTACAACCGCACCCACACGCCGTTCGGCTTCCAGTACGAGCGGCGGCGGTACTGGGACGTCCCCGAGATCTACGCGGCGTTCAGCGCGCTCGCGTTCGCCGACCGGATCGGCGGGCCGGTCCTCATCGTGCACGGCCTCGAGGACTCGAACCCCGCCACGCACCCCGACCAGGCGGTGGACCTCTACCGCAGCATCGTCGCCACGGGTGGTACGGCGCAGCTCGCGCTCCTCCCCCGCGAGGAGCACAGCTTCCGCTACCGCGAGACCCACCAGCGGCTGGCGCGGATCCACCGCGACTGGCTGGAGCGAGCCGCGGCGCGACGATCGGGCGCGGTGATGTCGCATGCGCGGTGACGGCGACGCGGGCACCGGCGATCGGCTCTCCACGCGCGACCTCGTCCGGACCACGACCTTCGCGCTGCGGCTCGTGTGGAACGCCGATCGCCCGCACCTCATCGCCATCGTGTCCGTGCAGGTGTTGACCGCCGCCGGGCTGGCCGCGGTCGTGCTCGCCATGAAGCACCTCACCGAAGCGGGCTTGGGCCATGGTGCCGATCTGCACGGGGCCGGCAGAAGCCTCATCCCGATCCTGCTCGCCGCCGTCGCCGTCGCCTCGATGAACGGCATCCTGCGTTCGCTCACCCAGTCCTGGCAGCGGGTCCTCGCCTCCGAGACCGACCGGCACATCGTCGGTCTCGTGCTGCGGGCCGCCACCGACGCCGAGCTGCTGGCCTTCGAGGATCCCGCGTTCTACGACCGCCTGCAGCGGGCGACGTTCGCATCGCGGGCCCAGCCGGTCGTGCTGGTGACCGGGCTCGTCGTGATCCTCCAGGCGGTCCTGGGCACCCTTGCCATCGGCGCGGCGGTCATCGTCATGGCATGGTGGCTGCTGCCGCTGTGCGCGCTCATCCCGCTGCCGTTGATCCGGGCGGCCAAGCGCGAGCGCGACGCCCGCTTCGGGCTGCACCGGTCGCTGGCGGAGAACCGCCGCCTGCGCGAGTACCTCGAACGCGTGCTCACGGGCCGCGACGAGGCCAAGGAGATCCGGGCCTTCGGCCTCGGCGACGAGCTGCGCCGCCGCTGGGACGCCGGCTACGCGCGTGAGATCGACTCGCTCGTCGGCGTACAGCGCCGTTACGTGCGCGGCAAGATCGTCGCGCGGCTGTTCGGCGACGCGGTCACGCTCGCCGTCATCGCGGTGGTCTGGGTGCTCGTCGGTCGCGGCGCGATCGAGCTGCCGACCGCGCTGGCTGTCCTCACCGGGCTGTTCCTCCTGAGCATGCGACTGCAGGCGATGACGTTCCTCCTCAACACGCTGGGCGACGCGGTGCTGTACGTCGAGGACCTCCGGACGTTCGCCGGGACCGCCAGCCGTCCGACGGCTGCGAGCGGCCGGCGCCGGTCCCCCGCCGGCTTCGAGACGCTCGAGCTGCGCGACGTCGCGTTCCGCTACCCGGGCTCGCCCGGTCCCGTGCTGAAGGACGTGAACATGACGCTGCGGGCGGGCGAGATCGTCGCGCTCGTCGGGACCAACGGCTCCGGCAAGACGACGCTCGCCAAGATCCTGGCCGGGCTCTACCCGCCTGACGCCGGGCGGGTGCTGCGCGACGGACGCGACGCCGAGGAGCCCGCCGACCTGCGGGCGGCCACCGCCGTGCTGTTTCAGGACTTCATCCGCTACCGCGTCAGCGCGACCGACAACATCGCGTTCGGAGGACCGGGTCGCGAGACCGACCCGGCGTCCGTGGCCGCCGCCGCCCAGCGCGCCGGGATCGACGGCGCGCTCGGCCGTCTGGAGCACGGCTACGACACGATCCTCAGCAAGGAGTTCACCGCTGGAGCGGACCTGTCGGGCGGCCAGTGGCAGCGGCTCGCGCTCGCCCGCGCGTTCTACCGCGACGCCCCGTTCGTCATCCTCGACGAGCCGACCGCCTCGCTGGACGCGCAGGCCGAGGCCGACCTGTTCGGCCACATCCGCGAGCTCTTCGCCGGGCGCACGGTCCTGTTCGTCTCCCACCGGTTCGCGAACGTCCGCAGCGCCGACCGCATCTACGTCCTGGACGACGGGCGGATCGCCGAGCACGGGACCCAGCAGTCGCTCATGGAACGCGACGGCATCTACGCGCGGCTGTTTCGCCTGCAGGCAGAGGGCTACCGGCTCAGGCCCGAGCCGCCCGCGGAGGTTGCGTGCTGACCGCGCAGCGCGCCTGCCGCGACACGGGGTGCCGGTAAGAATCGAGTCACCCGATCTCGCCGGCGACAAGCTCGCTGGGCTCACACCGACCCTGTTCGAGCACGTCAACCCGCTCGGGACCTACACCTTCGACACCGACCGGTCCGCCGGGCAGCTCCGGCCGCTGCGCGCAGCCAGCGCCGCGTGAGCTTCCACCACCGCAGTCCGCCGATTTCACCCGGTTAGACAGTCGACCCCGTATCGTCGGCTGGCGACGACCGATGAATCCCCGCCGGCTCGGGGGGTCTTTGCTGCCATGACCCAGACCACCTGTCACATGTCCATCTCGCTGGACGGCTTCGTCGCCGGCCCCGACCAGGACCGCGAGCACCCGCTCGGCGTCGGCGGCCTGGACGTCCACCGATGGCATCTCGGCGACATCACCGACGCGGCGGACGTCGCGGCGCGCGACTGGCTGATGCGTCCTCGCGGCGCGTACGTCATGGGCCGCAACATGTTCGGCCCGATTCGCGGCGGCTGGGATGAGGACTGGCGCGGCTGGTGGGGCGACGAGCCGCCCTACCACGCGC
>DASWQM010000316.1:0-4097 GCA_036403675.1 Solirubrobacteraceae bacterium
ACCGAGCTGGCGGCGCGCCATGTCGCGGTTCAGCGTCTCCTCGTCGAGCCGCAGGCCCGCGGGCAGTCCCTCGACGATGCACGTGAGACCGGGGCCGTGCGACTCGCCGGCGGTGATGAGGCGGAGGGCCATGACGGCCCGTGAGTCTATGGAGCGTTCGTGACCACGACGGCGCCGAGGCTGTGGTCGAAGCCGAAGCGCCCGATCGCGGCGGCGGTCTGCTTGTCCTTGATGATCTCGCGCAGGACGTCGCGGCCGCCACCGTATACACGCGCGCGCAGCTTCGCCGCCGCGGCCTTGCCGGCGACGTGCCGGCGCACGATGCGGTCGATGACGAGCGTGTAGCGCCGGGCCGCGCCGCCCTCCTCGTCCTCGACGCTGACGACGGTCCTCGCGCCGGCCTTCAGCTTGATGACGCGGCAGGTCTTCTCGGCGCACGTGCTCTCACCGTTGGCGCTGGCGTTCGGCCCGAGCAGGAAGACCGCGCGGTGGCGCGTCGTCGTGCCGAGGTACAGGAGCGCGGGGTCGGAGCGCCCGCCGAGCGGCTGCAGGCGCGAGACGCCGCGCACGCGAGCCTTGTCGTCGTCGTTGTGGTTCCAGCGCACGCGCGTGCGGTAGACGGTCGCCGCCGTCGCCGCCGGCCGTGGCTGCCGGCGGGCCGCAGCGGGCGCCGCCGTGGCGGGCTTCGCGGTCGTTGCGGACGCCGCGGCGGGCGCGGCGGCCGCGGCCCTTTTCGGGGACGAGGCCGCCGTCGAGCCCGCCTGCGCCGGCGCGGGCGCGGGCGCGCCGTCCGCGGTCGCGGTTGCGGCGGCCGCCGGCGTGGCGCGGCGGAACGGGTCGCGCTCCGTGCCGGGACGGCTGCGGGCCGACGCCGGCCCGACGATCTCGACGACCGGCGTCGCGGACGCGGCGCCGCCCGCGGCCGCCGCCGGCTGCGTCGCGACGGGAGCGTCGGCTGCGCCCGTGCCACCGCGGCCCAGCACGACCGGCACGGCGACGGCCGTGATCGCCAGCAGCAGCGCGATCGGCCACAGGCGCTTCTCGACGAGGTCGCCGAGCACGGCGCGCACGAGGTTCACGGTGTCACCCGTGCCGTCGTCTGCGCGCCCGGCAGCGCCGCCGGCAGGTCCGCCACGTACGCCTTGGCGGTGATATCGGCCTTCACGTTCGGCAGTCCGCCGCGCCCGGCCGTCATGACGACGCTGTCGACCGTCAGCAGGCGGCCGCTCACGGCCAGCGTGCCGCCGTCGACGCGCGAGAAGCGGTCGATCGCGGCGAGGAGGTGGCGCAGCCCGGCGAACGTGCCCTCGAAGGAGAACGTGAACGGCTGGGAGTCGACGGGGGTCGCGGCCGGCGCCGCGGTGCCGGTGGCGGTGCCGCTCGCCTTCGCGCCCGCGTCCTTGGAGGCCGACGCCGGTGCCGGTGCCGGTGCCGTCGCCGGCGCCGTGGCGACGGTCACCGAGCGGAAGTCGACCTTGGCGGCGCGGGCGGCCGCCTCGAGCTGGAACACGAGCGAGGCGACGTCGGCGCGCGGCGGCACGGCCTTGCCGAGCCGCGCGATGGTCGCGTAGTCCTTGCGGTAGCTCGCGCGGGCCTGCTCCCCCGTGCTGCCACGGGCGCTGGCCGCGTCGAGGCGCGCCTGGGCCTGCCCGAGCTGCGCGCCGAGGTCGGCGGCCTCCTGGCGCTTGGGCGCAATCGCGAGGAACCACACGGCCGCGGCGACTGCGGCTACGGCGACGACGCCGAGCATGAATCGATCGCGGGTGCTCATTGCGCGTTCGGGGTGGTGGGGGCGGGCGTGGAGGGCGCGGCGCCCTTCGAGGCCGGAGCCGCGGTGCCCGTGGCGGCCTTCGCGGCCGGCGCGGCCACCTGTCCGGTGGCGTCGAGCGTCTCCTTCGGCGCGTTCGGCGCCGCGAAGGAGATCGCGATCGTGAAGCGCGGATCGCTCACGCGGTGGGCCGGGCAGCTCGTGTCACCGCCGGCGTCGGGCTTCTGGGACTTGCTGAGGTCGACCGTGCGCACGCCGTCGACCGCGCGCAGGCGCGCCAGCAGCCGCGCGACCTTCGCCTGGCTGCGGGTGCAGCCGTCGAGCTTGAACGTCGGGGAGGGCGCGACGCTCGTGGTCGGCGACGGCGCCTCGTCGGTGGCGCCCGACTCGCCGCCCAGCTCCGTCAGCCAGACGTCGGCCGGCAGCACCCGGCTGATCTCGCGCATCGCGTGGGCCCAGTCGAAGCGGCTGCGGGCAAGCGCGCTGACGGTGGCGACGCGCTCCTTCGCAAGCCGGGCGAACTCCTCGTAGGGCGCGGCTGCGCCGGTGCGGGCCTCGGCCGCGGCGGCCTCGGCGTTGACGCGCACGAGCTCCGCGCTGCGATCGCCGGCCTGCTTGTTGGCGACGGCCCAGAGGCTCGCGAGCACGACCAGCGCGGCGAGCGCGCCGAGGATGACGTATGCCGCTCCGCCGCCGCGGCCACCACGCGCGCCGAGCGGGCCGCGGGCGTCGGACGGCATGAGGTTGACGGCTCTCACGCCGGCACCGCCTCCACCGCCAGGCCGGCGGCCACGGTGATCCCGGCGAGGTCGCCGTCGCCGTCGTAGTCCTTGCCGGCGGTGACGCTGCGCGTCTCCACGCGCATTCCGAGCTCGGCCGCAAGCGCCTCGGCGAACCCGGGGACCGCCACGGCGGCGCCGGTGAGCACGGCCCGCTCGACGTCCGCGCCGGCGGCGGCCTGCGTGCGATGGAACTCGAGCGAGGCGCGGATGTCGTTGGCGAGCCGGCGGTTGCCCGAGAGCAGCACGGCGCGGGCATCCGCGACGATCTCGGGGTCGCCCTCGATCTCCGTGACATCGGACTGGAAGCCGACGTGGCGCAGCCACATGCGGGCGTGCGCGAGGGTCAGCGAGCGGCGCTCGGCCAGCTCGATGCCCATGCCCTCCAGCCCCGCACCGGTGACGCGGGTGAACGTGCAGACGCCGTCGACGACGACGGCGAGGTTCGCCATCCCGCCGATCGAGAGGTAGAGGCCGGAGTCCGTCTTCCGCCGGCCGCCGAGGATGCGGATCATCGCGAAGGCGGAGAGGTCGACGCCGCGCGTCTTGAGGCCCGCGCCGGCGGCGGCGGCGATGGCGGCCTGCACCATCTCCTTGCGCGCGGCGACGACGACGACGCGCTGCCGCGCCCCGGCGGCCGTCTCGACGATGCCCACGGGCTGGTAGTCGAGGACCGCGGACTCCATCGGCATCGGCAGCTCGTCGGCGACGACCTGGCGCACGACGCCGTCGATCTCCGACGCCGCGACGGGCGGGACGTCGATCGTGCGGACGACGATCTTGGCGTTCGCGACGCCGATCCGAACGTCGCGCCGCAGGCCCTTGTTGGCGCTCCAGAGCTGCTTCAGCGCGTCGGTGACGGCGCGGACGTCGACGACCTCACCGTCGCGGACGGCGCCGACGGGAAGGTCGATCGTGGCCGACCGCTCGAGGCGAACCGAGCCGTTCACGCTGACCTCGGCTGCCACGATGCGCCCCGGCTCGATGTCCAGTCCGACGACGGTCTTGGCGGGGGCCTTGCGAAGGGAGATGGCCATCGATGTCACTCTCATCGGCGCGAACGCACCGCGGCTATAGATTCCGGCGGACAATTCGTCCAGTGACCTGGACGTTGCGTCAGAGATGGGCCAGATAGGCGTGCATCAGCGGCTGGCCGGTGATCACGGCGGCGACGGCGCCGAGGGCGAGGAACGGACCGAACGCGAGAACGGTCTTGCGTCCGGCGCGCGCCCCCTTGCGCGCGATGATCGCCAGGCCGACGGCGACAGCGGCCAGCAGCGCGACGAGCAGCGCCACCGCGACCTCCTCGCCGAGGAAGAGCCCCAGCACGGCGGCGAGCTTCACGTCGCCCATCCCCATGCCCGCCGGGCTGGCGAGCGCCGCCAGCAGGAAGCAGGCGCCGGCGGCGGCGCCGGCGAGCAGCCGCTCGAGCTCGCCGCCGGGGTCCAGGAGCGACCCGGCGACGACCGCGACCACCGCGGCCGGGGCCGTCAGCCGGTTGGGAAGCCGGCGTTCGGCGAGGTCGGCGAGCGTCAGCGGCACGAGGAACG
>DASWQM010000317.1:0-2019 GCA_036403675.1 Solirubrobacteraceae bacterium
CGCACGTCTCGCCTTCCTCGACAACACGACGCACGACCTCCCAGCGTCCCAGCGGCGTGTGGCGCGCTCTATGGTGCGGCATCTCCGGGCCTCCTTGAGGGCGTGAGCTTTGACACCCACACCCTCTCGGCAGGCCCGGACCTACCTACCCGGCGTTCGCAACGTCCCCGGGCACGTCACCTAGCCCGCGGCGTGCTCAGGATGCGTGCAGCGCCGCCTGCTCCTGGGCGCTTGGGAACGTCCACGCCGCCTGCGTGCGGCGCTCCTGGCGGAAGTTGAAGCGCAGCTGCTGGGGCGGGCGCAGCCCCTCCGGGCTATCGGGACGAAACGTCGTGCACGGCTCGTCGAGCTCCAGCGCGCACAACAGGTTGCAGCGGAAGAAGCAGTTCTCGCACGCCGCCTTCGTCGTCGATCGACCGTTTGCCATGCCCCCCGTCCCCGCCCTTCGTCGCTTGCTCGGAGACGGCGCATCCCACCATGCCGCCGCGCCCTGCTCAAGGGGCCGCGCGGGGCGTGTTCGCTCGTGACGGGTTTTTGGGATCTGGCAGTCCGCAAATGGCGGACGATTCTCTGCGGCTCCCCCGATGAGGTCGCGGACATGCAGATTTCGCCCCCGCGTGCAGCGCCCGTTCCCGCTCTTTGCCGACGATTTCCGTCAGGGCGAGGACACGCGGTGGATCCGCTCGGGCCCGGCGTCGGCGAGCGTCGCGCAGCCGGTGAGCGCCAGCGCGCAGCGCAGGTCGTCGGCGAAGGCGTCGATCACGGCGCGCACGCCATCCTCGCCGCCCGTCGCGAGGCCCCAGCCATAGGGTCGCCCGACGAGCACGGCGTCGGCACCGAGGGCCAGCGCGCGAAGGACGTCGGCGCCGTCGCGGATGCCGCCGTCGACGAGCACCGGGACGCGGCCGCGGACGGCCGCCGCCACCTCCGGCAGCGCGACCGCGGTCGGGACGCAGCCGTCGAGCTGGCGGCCGCCGTGGTTGGAGACGACGATGCCGTCGACGCCGGCGTCGAGCGCCGCGACGGCGTCCTCGGCGGTCAGGATGCCCTTGACGAGCACCGGCAGCCCGCTCTGCTCGCGCACCCACGCGACGTCGGCCCACGTGAGCGTCGCGTCCCAGCCGCCGACCGGCTTGGTCTCGAGCGCGAGCTCCTCGCCGCCGAGATGCGACGTCAGCACGACGCCCGCGGGCAGCTGGTGCTCGCCGTGGCGCAGCTCGCGCTCGCGGCGCCCGGGGACGGGCATGTCGACCGTCAGCAGGATCGCGCGGAAGCCGTGCTCGCCGGCGCGCGCGAGGACGCGCGCGCTGCGCTCACGGTCGCCGGCGACGTAGAGCTGAAACCACAGCGGGCCGCTGGTGGCCGCGGCGACGGCGGCGAGGTCGGTCGTCGCGCGCGAGGACAGGCAGTAGATCGTGCCTGCGGAGGCCGCCGCGGCCGCGGAGGCGAGCTCGCCGCCGTCGTGCAGCAGCCGCTGGGCGGCCATCGGCGCGAGGAGGATCGGCAGGTCGAGACGCTCGCCGAGCAGCACGCACGAGGTGTCCACCGCGCTGACGTCGACCATCACCCGCGGGCGCAGCCACAGTCTCCGCCACGCCGCCGCGTTGTCGGCCAGCGTCTGCTCGTCCCCGGCGCCACCGGCGTAGTAGTCGAAGCTCGACTCGGGGAGCAGCTCGCGCGCCCGGCTCTCGAGTTTGCGCAGCAGCTCCATTGGCGACGATGGTACGTCCATGCGCATCCTGCTCACCGGCGCCAGCGGCGCGATCGGCAGCGAGCTCGCGCCGGCGCTCGCGCGCGAGGGCCACGAGCTGCGCGGCTTCGCCCGCGACCCGGGACGCGTCGCGCTCGACATCCCGGTCGTCCAAGGCGACGCCGTCTCCGGGGCCGGGCTCGACGAGGCGCTCGACGGCATCGACGTGGCCTACTACCTCATGCACTCGATGGAGGGGTCGGACGCCGGCTTCGAGGCACGGGAGCGCCGATCCGCGCGCAACTTCGTGGCCGCCGCCGAGCGCGCCG
>DASWQM010000318.1:0-14250 GCA_036403675.1 Solirubrobacteraceae bacterium
CGGTCGGGTAGGCGACGAACTTCGCGCGCCTGTTGCTGTTCGTTGGCGTCGCGACCACGGTTGCGGTGCTCTCGGCGTTTGACACGGTGGATGTCTGGCTCGGAACAGCGGTAGCCGTCGGCGCGGTCGTGGCGAGCTTCATCCTCGGGGTGGCCGGCAACCTGTTCGCCGCGCGCTGGGATCGGGGGGCTCGCCACCACCCCGCCACGGGGACCGCGCTCGACGACCTCATCCCGCAGGGCGAAACCGCCGTCGCAGCGAAGGTGGACATCGAGCGGTCGGTCGCGGGAGCGCATAGGGTCTTATCGGCGATGCGGTCACGGCGGTCACGCGGGTTCTCCGTCGAGGAGCGCATTCACGCGGTTGCGACACTCCGCCGCTCCGTGCCCGGCCTGCTCAGTCGCATGGCAAGCAGGCCTGAATGACTCCGAGTGCCTTCCCCCACACACTTGGGAGACAACGCGCAAACCAGGGAGCAGACCAGGGCATTCCCGGGCGCTACGCTAGCGCGCGAGCACCAACCTCGTGCGTACCAAGCACAGTCTCGAGAGGAGATTCTCATGAGCTCGGCCGATGCGTTGACCAGGCTTGTGTCGGACGGCCGGACCGAACTTCGGGAGGGCTACGCCGAGGTCGGGGACGTGCGGCTGCATTACGTCGAGGCGGGCGACGGGCCGCTGATCGTTCTGCTGCACGGCTTCCCGGAGTTCTGGTACGGCTGGCGGCTGCAGATCGCGCCGCTCGCGGCAGCGGGCTTCCGCGTCGTCGCGCCCGACCTGCGGGGGCACAACCTGTCGTCCAAGCCGGACGGCATCGCCGCCTACGGCGCCGGCAGGCTGGCCGCCGACGTCCGCGGTCTCATCCAGGAGCGCGGCGCCGAGTCCGCGCTCGTGGCCGGCCACGACTGGGGTGGAACCGCCGCCTGGACGCTCGCGATGAACCACCCCGAGGTCGTCGATCGGCTGGCCATCCTCGACGCGGCCCATCCGCGCAAGCTCAATGAGGGGCTGCGCCACCCCAGCCAGCTGCGGCGGTCCTGGTACTTCTTCTACTTCCAGCTCCCGGGGCTGCCCGAGCGCCACGCGCGGGCCAAGGACTGGCGGTTCTTCCAGGACTTCCTGCGCGACGCGCGACCCCCGTACACGCCCGAGGAGATGAAGCGCTACATCGAGGCGTGGTCGCAGCCCGGGGCGGCGACGGCGATGATCAACTACTACCGCTTCGCGGTGCGACACTCGTCAGGCGAGATCCGTCCCATCACGGCGCCCACCCTCGTCATCTGGGGGCAGCGCGATCGCTACCTCGGCCCCACGCTCGCCGAGCCCGACCGCGACGATGTGCCCAACCTCGACCGCGTCGAGCGCCTGCCCGACGCCTCGCACTGGGTCCATCACGATGAGCCCGAGCGCGTCAACCAGCTGCTCGTCGACTTCTTCGCCCCCGCCCGCCCAACCGCAAACCGCCCAACGTCGACGCCGTAGCGACTCGACCGGCCCACGAGCCGGAGCGGCGGCGCGGCCGGCGACGAACCGGAACGAGAGCCGTTGCCCGCTCGCCGAGAAGCCGGCGACGACGCGGTTACTACCGCTATGGACGGTGCGAAAGTCGACTGGAGAGCACCGTCGGCAGCCCCCAACCCAGTTGCGTACGGACCACGGGCTCGGGCGACCTGGCCGCGCCCACGCGTGGACGCGCCGTCGAAACGGTCTGACGCGGAGCTCGTCGACGAGCGGCGCGCCTGAGCGCCCGCTCAGGTCCGCGCGCACCAGGATCGGCCCGCGGCCGATATCCTCGCGAGCCGGCAGCCCGGCGATCTAACGCGTCGTTCGACCTCAATGGACAGCAATCGCCTCGGCGTCACCAACTTCGTCCACATCGGCCTTGTTGTCGAGGACCTCGACGAGATAGTCCGGTTTCTTGCGCTGCTCGGCTTCGACTGCGGCGAGCCCGGGGTGTTCAGCGGCGAGTGGATCGATCGGATCATCGATCTCGAGGACGTGACGGTCGAGGTCGTGATGGCTCGCGCCCCCGACGGCAGCGACATGTTCGAGGTGGTCCGCTTCCAGTCGCCTTCTGCCGGCGCTCAAGAGCCGGCGCCGGCTGCGAACCGTCCTGGGCTCCGGCACATCGCCTTCAAGGTCGGCGACGTGCGTGGCGTCGTCGACCGCGTCCGAGAGGCCGCCTGGGACACGGTCGGGGAGATCGTGGACTTCGAGAACACGTTCCTCCTCTGCTACGTCCGCGGACCCGAAGGCCTGATCGTCGAACTCGTCGAGCGGCTCGACGGCGCGCCGGGCTGAACGGCCAGACTGAACCGCCCCGGTTTGAGGGAGGCGGCGCTTAGTGGCTGGGCGCGGCTGACCGCATCTCTGCATGCGACTGAGCAGCCAGGCGCCGAGCACCAGAGTGGCGCAACCGCGTGGCGCCGCAGCGAGGACCCGGACGTCTTCGACGGTGCGAACCAGCTGTCGCGCGCGCCGGCTCGGCGGCGTAATGTCGGGCGCGACCCCCGACCGAGGAGAAACGAGCCATGGCCACCACCGAGTCGCGCTCCGCCGGCCTGGCGGCCGCCGTGGAGACCGTCTACGTCGACCGCTTCTGCGACGGCATCATCGGGCCGAGCGCCGAGGTGCTCGGCACCGTCCGCGCCGGCGGCACGATCGTCGCGAACACCGCGCCCGGCTGCTGGGGGCCGATGATCACGCCGGCGATCAAGGGCGGGCACGAGGTGACCCTGCCGGTGAACGTCGAGGGCGCCGAGGTCGGCGACGCGATCGCGATCCGGATCCGCTCGATCGACGTCACGTCGCTGGCGACGGCGTCGGGCAACGACCGCACGATCGAGGGGCGCTTCAACGGCGACCCCTACTGCGCCAAGGTCTGCGCGAGCTGCGGCGCCGAGGACGAGGCGACCGTGGTCGAGGGGATCGGCGAGGACGCCGTGCGCTGCGCCGAGTGCGGCGCCCCCGCCGCGCCCTTCGCCTTCACGAACGGCTACACGATCGCCTTCGACGATGCCCGGCGGCTCGGCGTCACCGTCGGGGGCGAGCAGGCTGAGGCGTTCGCGCACGACGCCGCGCACGCGGCCGCGCTGCCACGCAACTCGGTCCAGAACCCGATCCTCCTCTTCGCGCCGTCGGACCTCGTCGGCGTCGTCGCACGGATGCGCCCGTTCATGGGCCAGCTCGGCACGATGCCGGCGATCGACCTGCCGGACTCCCACAACGCGGGCGACTTCGGCGCGTTCCTCGTGGGCGCGCCGCACAGCCGCGCGGTGACCGCCGAGCAGCTCGCCGCGCGCACCGACGGCCACCTCGACATCGACGCCGTGCGCGCCGGCGCGATCCTCGTCTGCCCGGTGAAGGTCGCGGGCGGCGGCGTCTACCTCGGCGACATGCACGCGATGCAGGGCGACGGCGAGATCGCCGGGCACACGGCCGACGTCGCCGGCATCGTCTCGCTGCAGGTGTCGGTCATCAAGGGACTGGACATCGACGGCCCGTTGCTGTTCCCCGTGCCCGAGGACCTGCCGTTCCTCGCCCGCCCGCTGACGCCGCAGGAGCGGGCCGACGCGGACGCACTCGCGCGGCGCTACGGCGACGCCGGGGTCGAGGAGAGCCTGCCGGTCTCCTTCGTCGGCACCGGACCGGACCTCAACAGCGCCGTCGAGAACGGCCTCGGTCGCGCCGCGGTGGTGCTCGGCATGGAGGTCCCCGAGGTGATGAACCGGGCGACGATCAGCGGTGCGATCGAGATCGGCCGCGCCCCCGGTGTGGTGCAGGTGACGCTCAGGGCGCCGGTGCGGGCGCTCGCCGCGCGCGGGCTCGACGTCCTGGCGCGCGAGCAGTACGGCCCGCCGGCCTAGGCGGCGACCCAGGAGCTCTCGAGCGAAGCGAGCAGCGCCTCCGCGCAGGCGGGCCGTGTCCGCCCGCGGAGGCGGCGCTCGCGCGCGACCGACAGCGCGTCGGCCTCGCAAATGCGGAGCCTGCGCGCCTCGTCGACGAGCTCGACATCGCCTTCTGGGCGGCTCAGCCGCCCGCGACCGGGAGGATCAGCGCCAGCGCCTCGCCGTCGTGCAGGACGCGCTCGCGCCCCACGACCTCGCCGTGCATCGCGACGGCGACGCCCGCCAGCTCGCGCGGCGAGCGCCCGAGCTCCGGCGCCAGCGCCGCGATGAGGTCGGCGACGGTCGCGCCCGCGGGCAGCCCGATGCTGCGCCTGCCAGGCCCGAGGCGGGCACTCAGGCGAACGTCGACGGTGACGGATTCCTGCGGCACGCCGCTCATCGTCGGGCACGCCGCGCCACGGGTCAACGCGGTGCTCGTTACCGTCCGCTGCATGGAGCGGTTTCGAACGATCATCGAGCCGTTTCGCATCCATTCCGTCGAGCCGATCCGGATGACGGACCGCCCCGAGCGCGAGGCGTGCCTCGCGCAGGCGGGGTTGAACCTCTTCACCCTGCGCAGCGAGGACGTCCTCATCGACCTGCTCACCGATTCGGGGACCGGGGCGATGTCTTCGCAGCAGTGGGCCGGCGTGCAGCGCGGCGACGAGAGCTACGCCGGCTCGCCGTCGTGGTACCGCTTCCTTGGGGCGGTGCGCGAGCTGTTCGACTTCGCGCACGTCATCCCGACCCACCAGGGCCGGGCGGCGGAGAAGATCCTCTGCTCGGTGCTCGGCGGGCCCGGCCGGATCATCCCGAACAACACGCACTTCGACACGACGCGCGCGAACGTGGAGTCCAGCGGCGCGGTCGCGGTCCACCTCCCGATCGCCGCGGCACGGGTGCCCTGCCACGAGCACCCGTTCAAGGGCAACATGGACGTCGCGGCGCTCGAAGCGCTGCTCGACGCGCGCGCCGCCGACGTGCCGGTCGTCTTCGTCACCGTCACGAACAACTCCGGCGGCGGCCAGCCGGTGAGCCTCGAGAACCTGCGGGCGGTGCGGGCGGCGTGCGACCGCCACGGCGTGCTGCTCTTTCTCGACGCCTGCCGCTTCGCCGAGAACGCCTGGTTCATCCGCGAGCGTGAGCCGGGCCAGGGCGCGCGCGACGTTGCCGACATCGTCCGCGACATGGCGGCGCTCGCGGACGGCATGACGATGTCGGCCAAGAAGGACGGGCTGGCGAACATCGGCGGCTGGCTTGCCCTGCGCGACGACGCGCTTGCCGACCAGTGCCGCAACCTGCTCATCCTGACCGAGGGCTTCCCGACGTACGGCGGGCTCGCCGGCCGCGACCTCGAGGCGATCGCCCACGGCCTGGCCGAGGTCGTCGACCACGACTACCTGCGCTACCGCATGCGATCCACCGCCTACCTCGGCGACGCGCTGCACGCCGGCGGCGTGCCGGTCATACGCCCGATCGGCGGCCACGCCGTCTACATCGACGCCGGGGCGCTGCTGCCCCACATCGCGCCATTGCAGTACCCCGGCCAGGCGCTGGCGGGCGCGCTCTACGTCGAAGGCGGCGTCCGCGGCTGCGAGATCGGCAGCGTCATGTTCGGCCGCCGGCCCGACGGCCGCGAGCAGCCGGCCGAGGTGGAGCTCGTGCGCCTCGCGATCCCGCGCCGGACGTACACGCAGAGCCATATCGACTACGTCGTCGAGGTGGTCCTCGCGGTGGCCGGCCGCGCGCACGAGCTCTGCGGGCTACGGATCGTCGCGGAGGCGCCGACGCTGCGCCACTTCACGGCACGTTTCGCGCCGCTGTCGTGACGAGCGCGGCGGCGCCACCGCCCGGCGCAACCAGTTGACACCGCGCGCGAGCGGCGTAACGTCGCCAATCGTGGGAGCCAACATCTCCGTCCTGGTCTTCAGTGGACTTGTGGTCACGCTGTTCGCCGCGATGGTCCTTCCCGCGCCTGCGCGCCGGTCGGGCGAGGGCGCCATCCTCCTTGCGCTGCTCGTGGCCGCCGGCCTGGCGACGGTCCTCACCGGCGCCGTCGCGTTCCTGGACCTGCCCACGCAGAGCGCAGTCTGCGGCGTGATCGCGTGGCTGCTCGTCGTGCAGTGCATCTGGCTTGCACGCTCGGCGGGAACGCAGGAGGAGTGGGACGAGGAAGAGGACGACGACGACGGCGGAGGCGGCTCGCAGGGCCCGTCATGGCCGTCCGGGCCACCCGCGCCCGACGACGGGCTCCCCTGGCTGCACGCGCCCGAGGACGTTCCCGCACACGCTGCGCCCGCTCCGGCGTACCCGCTGCCGGCCCCGGCGCACTCCTTCCCGCTGGTGGCCGTGGCGGCCGCTGCGGCCGAGTCCGCCGTCCCGGCGGCGAGCGCGGAGCCGCCGGCGGAGGTCCAGGAGGCCGCGCACGAGCGGCGCCTGCGGAGACCGCCACGCCGGCTCCGGGGCGAGCACGACTCCATCGCCCATGTCAGCGGCACCTGCGCCCACGCCGGCCGGCGCCGCCGCGCAAGCCGGCGCCAGCGGTTCCTGCGTAGCTGCCGGCGCCTGCTGTGGCCGGAGCCGCCCGGGCGGGCCGCCGCGCCGCCGTCGTTCGCCGCGCCTGAGCACGAGGGCCGCCGGCACGCGCCGGCAGCCCACGAAGCCGGGTCGCGGTCCGCCGTCCTGTAGCTCGGGGCCGCGTCCGGAACGACGTTGTCGCCTGCGACGGCTCGTCTGTGATCCGCGCGGCCGCCGCCCTGCCACGGTCGCCGATCGGGATCACCAAGGAGCCTCATCGTCGCGGGCCGGGGAGAGGGTGCCCGCACGAGTGTCGCGTGCCGTCTCGGTGTCAGTTGGTCATGCGCAGCCTGCCACCGTGGCAAGGCCGCGGCGATGGGGCCAGCAGGCATTCGAGGGTGCGGTTGACCACACCCCGGCTTCGGGCTAGCCCATACGGACGTAGCCGAGCGCGCTGCTCGCCGGGTGGACCCGGCGGCTGACACGATCTGACGAGTTGCCCTCGACCGTCGCGATGCTGCCGTCCGGCTGCACGCTCTCGACGACGCCGATGTGCTCGTCCCAGACGATGAGGTCGCCGGGGCGTGGAACGACGCCGGGGCCGTTGGGCACGGCTCGGCCCGCGCGCTGCGCCCACGCGTAGAGCGCGTCGACGGACCCGAAGCCCTGGCCATTCTCCCCTAGCGGCATCCCCGCCTCGCGGGCCGCCCACGACGTGAAGTACGCACACCAGGGACCGACGCCGCTGCCGGCGGTCGCGCGGCGATAGGCGGCGATCCGGGGCGAGTCGTTGGAGCCCGGCGGCTGCTCGGCGACGCCGACCTCGCGCTGGACGGCAGACAGCACGGCTGCGCCGCCGCCCGTCGCCGGAACCGGACCGCTCGTACCCGCCACCGGCGCGGCGGCCGAGCTCGCGCCCGTGGCGGCGGGGGCCGCGCCGGTCGCGGCCTGCAGCAGCTGCGAGAACTGCGCGCCGCCGCCGGCCGCGGTCGCGGGCGCGCTCGCCGGTGCTGCCGGCGGCGCGAGGCCGGACTGGATCTCCGCGATGCGGGCTAGGACGTCGTGGACGCTCATGGCTTGCGGGCGACGACGACGCCGTGTCCGTTGAAGCCCGACGGCTCGATGCGCAGGATGTCGAAGGCCTGCTGCCAGCGCGCGCAGGTCCACCACGGCGACACGAGCAGCCTGCACCCGGCGACGTCGAAGGACTCGCCGTTGGCGGTGAGCGTCGTGCCTGTGCGCGCCTGCCCCCACGGCACCTCCGCGACGGCGCGGCTCAGCTCCTCGCCGGGGAAGCCTCCGATGAGGATCCCGCCGGGAGCGAGCAGCCGGTGCAGCTCGAGCAGCCAGCCCGACCAGTGGTCGGCGAGCGGGGTGAAGACCGATGTCGCCACGACGAGGTCGAGCGACGCGTCGTCGAGCGCCAAGGCGGGAGCCTTCCCGCCGACGAGGGTGGATCCGAGGTGCAGCGTGCGCCTGCCCTCCCAGACCCAGCCGGCGGGCAGCAGCCGGTCGACCTCGCCGCAGAGCGGCGCGGCCGGAACGAGGGCGGACGCCTGGGAGCTCACGACGGCTCCTCGCTCGAGGACAGGGAGCACGGCGCGGGCTTCGTGAAGGTCAGGCAGCGCGCCAGGCGCTCGCGCTCGGCGCGCGGGACCTCGTAGCGGCCCTCGTCACGCAGGTACTCGAACTCGGCAAGCTCGTGGTAGGACCCGCCCGCCGGCTGCGGCGTCGCGGGCGGAAGCTCGCCGGCCGCCAGCCGTGGGAGCCAGCGCTCGAGCAGGTCGCGCTCTGCGTCCTCGACGCGCGCCTGAAGGCTGCCGCCGGTGTCGCCGTCGAGCACCGTCACGTCGCGCTGCTCGACGGTCGGCCCGGCGTGGAGGTCCGCCGTGAGCTCGTGCAGCGTCGCGCCCGCGGGCGTGCGCTCCCACAGCGCCCAGAAGACCGGCTGGCTCCCGCGCCCCCACGGCAGCAGGCCGGGGTGGAGGTTCCAGGCGCCCCGGTAGCGGTCGATGAGCGCCGGGGCGAGGATCCGCGGGAAGTGCACCGACAGGGCGGCGCTGCCAGGAGCGAACGCGGGATCGTGCGGGTCGCCGACGTAGACGCTGTGGCCGAGGCCGCTCGCGAGCGCGCCGAGGCGCTCGTCGACGCAGACGACCTGGTGCACGAGCGCCGGCGCTGCGGCGCGCAGCACGCACTCCGCGAACGTCCCGCCCACGAGCAGATCGATGCTCGCGGCAGGCGCGGAGGTGGGGTCGGCTGGGTGCTGGGACGCGGACATGAGACGCCCGGCGTGATCGGCCCTGGCAGGCCAGACTTGAGACGTCCCCAGTGGCTCAGGAAGCGGCGCCGCGGGCCGCGCCCGCCGCGCCCACAGGCGCTGCAGCGACCTCACACCGCCCGTGTGCTTGGGCGCCGGTCCGCCCAGGGCGGCAAGCGACCGTCGCGCCGCGACGTCGAGCATGTCGAGCTTCCCCAGCAGCGAGCTCGCCGGGTTCAGGAGCACGGAGCCGACGGCGTCGAGGAAGCGCAGCTCGTCGCCGATCGCGGTGCGCAGGCGCGCCGCGCTGGCGCCGCCGGCCGTGCCCACGGCGCGGGACAGGGCGTTGATCTGCGCGACGACCTCGCGCGTGCGCCGCCGCGCGTCCGTGACGCTGCCCGCGGGGCCGAGCCGCGCGAGCTGCGTGCGCACGCTCTCGTCGAAGGCGACGAGCCGCGTGCCGATGAACCGCGCGTCGTCGTGCGGCAGCGGCCGCTTGTGCGACCCGGCCACGACGATGGCCGCGGCGGCGAGGAAGAACAGCAGCAGCGCCGCAGCCGCGCCGACGCGGGCGACCAGCACGACGGGAGAAGGGCTGAGAGGCGGGAGCAGCATGAGCGGATAGGCATTCCCCGCGCCGACTCTCCCTGATGCACCGGGAAAGTGCAATCTGGGGCGTGGTCTTGCTCGCGACCACGGTTCGGGATACCGTCGGCTGCACATGGCGCCGGGGGGAGACTTGACGTGAGCGGACACGCCCGGCGGGTCTCAGGGAAGCGGCGAGATCGCTCCGTCGCGGCCCGGAAAGCCGCGGGCACGGACGCGCCGCGGCTTGCGGAGCGCGAAGAACTGCTGCTTCACCTCCAGCGCACGGCCGGGAACGCCGCGGTCGCGCGGACCCTGCAGCGGATGTTCGAGCCCGGCGACGAGGAAGAGGAGCAGGACTGGGGCGAGGACGAGGGCGGCCGGCAGGAGGAGGAGAAGGAGCCGACCCTCCTCGACCTGTTCGAAGGAAAGGTGATCGCCTATCGGTCGATCAACGAGAAGGAGCTGTACGACAACACGGATCCGCGTGTTGACGGTCTCCTCAAGTTCTGGGCCGGTCCCTTTGGAAAGCCCCTGAACGTCACGGCGTCGAAGGTCACAGACAGGCGCGACCAAACCATCGACCAGATCATCGCCCGGATCAGCGCCGCCGGTTACGCCTGCCACCACAACGCGACGGAGAGCCTCGAGGAGATCATCGTGAAGTTGCGCGAGATCGAGAGGTCGCGCGAGACCAAGTAGCGGTCAGCGCCGACGCGTACGACCGAGCCGCGCGCTCGTGCTCACGCAGGCCTGACCGGCTCGCACAGCCGCGCCCCGCGATTGCGGGTTTCGTCTGCCCGCGTGAGGGCTACTTCGTGGAGCATGTCCGAGCGAGCGAGGGATCGATGCCTGCATTGCTGCTTGTCCTGACCGGCGCGGACCATTGGACGCTCAACGACGGCACCCGGCATCCGACGGGCTTCTGGGCCGAGGAGCTGATCGCGCCGATGCGAGTCTTTCGCGACGCCGGCGTGGACGTGACGATCGCCACGCCGGGTGGCGTGCGGCCGACCGTCGACGAGGCCAGTCTCGGCGCGGACGCTGCCGGTGGCGAGGAGCAGGCCGCGGAGCTCCGCGACGAGCTTGACGCGCTCGCCGATCAGCTCGCGGCTCCCGTAGCGCTGGAATCGGTGTCGCCGGACGACTACGACGGCGTCTTCGTGCCGGGCGGCCACGGCCCGATGCAGGATCTCGCCGAGTCGCCGGAGCTCGGGCGGCTGCTGGCGACGCTGCTCGACGACGACAAGGTCGTTGCGGCCGTCTGCCACGGACCGGCTGCGCTGTTGTCCGCGATGCGGCCAGACGGCGCCTGGGCGTTCGCCGGCCGCAGGCTCGCGGGCTTCACCAACGACGAGGAGACGCAGGCCGGCCTCGCCGACAGGGCGCCGTGGCTGCTCGAGAACCGGATGCGCGAAGCCGGGGCAAGCTGGAGAGCGGGCCCGCGTGGCAGCCGTTCTCGGTCGTCGACGGCAACGTCGTGACCGGGCAGAACCCGGCCTCCAGCAGCGAGGCCGCGCAGAAGACGGTGGAGGCGGTCAGCACGCGCGCGGGCTGATCCGGCGTCGCACCCTGGACCTCGCGCCGAGGAGCAAGATCACACCGGTCGGGGCGATTCCGCGTGAGGATGCTGGGCATCGTCATGGGCATCAAGCAGCTGCTGAGGATGGGGATCGGCTGCTGACCGGGCAGCAGCAAGAGCTGGCGGCCACCATGCGGCACTACTGGGCTCACACCGGACAGCCCTTTCAGCCAGGCTGAGGTCGGTCCGCCCCGCTCTCCGCAAGCGCCCGCCGCACCCGCTTGGCCGACACCTGCCCGCGGACGCCGAGCCCCTGGGCGAACTGGCTGACGCGCAGCTCCTGGAGCATCCAGCCGACCGTTCGCGGCGCGCCCGCCGCGCGCCACTGCGACTCCAGCTCCTTGACGGCGTTCATGCGGTCACGGTCCCCCGCGACCGCATCCGGAAGCCGCTCGAGGCGCTGGGCCGCGGCCCGTAGGTAGCGCGTGACGTCGGGCAGGCGGTCGGCGCCGGTCGCCGCGACGAAGCCGGGGTAGACGAGGCCCCCGAGCTGCGCGGCGACGTCGAGCCGCGCGGGCTGCAGGGCGGGGTCCGGCGAGAGCGCATCCAGGCGCAGGCGCACGTCGCGCGCGGCGTCGAGGATCTCGACGACCTGCGCGGCGATCGCGGCCGTCCTGGCGGGCAGTCGCGCCATGACGTGCTCGCGCAGCGCCGCGAAGGCGGGCTCGTCCCAGGCCGGCCCGCCGGCCTCGGCGACGAGCGCGTCGAGCGCCGCGGCGAGGATGTCGTCGAGCAGGCCCTCCTGCGGCGCGCCCGCGAGCGTCAGCGCGGCGGCGGTGCCGAGGCCGCGCTGGACGCCGCGCAGGGGGTCGGGCACGGTCAGCGCGAGCAGCCGCCGCGTGCCCGTGCGCATCGCGATCTCCTGCGCGGCCGGGGTCTCCAGCGCCCGGACGCCGACGGTCTCGCCCTCGTCGACGAGCGCCGGGAACGCGCGCACGGCGGCGCCGGTGCCCGGCAGCGCGACCGTCCGCGGCAACTCGCCGATCGTCCAGGCGCGCAACCCGCTGCGCTCCAGCGTTGCGGCCGCTGCGGCGAGCTGCGCGCGCAGCCGTGGCCGCACCCGCGCGCGGAGCGCGTCGAGGTCCTCGCCGGCGGCGACGAGCGTGCCGTCGTCGTCCTCCACGCGGAACGTCACGCGCAGGTGCGCGGGCAGCCGCTGGGGGTCCCACGCCTCGGGCGGGACGCGCACCCCGCGCAGCCGCTCGAGCTCGCGCGCGACGGCGTCGCGCAGCGCGCCGCGGCGCGGCCGGAGCGCGGCGACGACCTCCGCGGCGACATCCGGGATCGGCACGAGCGGCCGGCGCAGGTCCTTGGGCAGCGAGCGGATGAGCGCCGTGACGAGCGCGGTGCGCAGCCCCGGCACGAGCCAGTCGAAGCCCTCCGACCGCAGGCGCGGGAGCGCCTTCAGCGGGACGTGCACGGTGACGCCGTCATCCTCGCTGCCGGGCTCGAAGCGGTAGCTCAGCGCGAGCGTCAGGTCGCCCTGGCGCCAGGCGTCGGGCAGCGCGGCGGGGTCGAGCGCGTCGGCCGCGTCGGGGCCGAGCAGCGCGTCGCGCGTGAGCGTCAGCAGCTCGGGTTCGCGGCGGCGCTCCTGCTTCCACCAGCGGTCGAAGTGCGCGGCCGAGACGACGCCGGCGGGGATCCGCGCGTCGTAGAAGGCGTAGATCGCGTCGTCGCCGGGGACGAGGTCGCGGCGGCGGACGCGGTGCTCGAGCTCCGCGAGCTCGTCGAGCAGGCGGCGGTTGGCTTCGACGAACCTGTGACGGGTGCTCCAGTCGCCCTCGACGAGCGCGTGGCGGATGAAGAGCTCGCGCGAGAGGACGGGATCGATCGACGCGTAGCCGACGCGCCGCCCGCCGACGACCGGCAGGCCGTAGAGCGTCGCGCGCTCGATCGCCACGACGCAGCCGCGCTTGCGGTCCCAGCGCGGCTCGGAGTACATGCGCTTCAGCAGGTGCCCGGCGAGCGGCTCGATCCATCCCGGCTGGACCTGCGCCGCCACGCGCCCCCACAGCCGCGTCGTCTCGACGAGCTCGGCGACCATGACCCAGGCCGGCTGGCGCTTGACGAGGGCCGAGCCGGGCTGGATCTGGAAGCGCGCGCCGCGCGCCCCGACGTACTCGCGGCGGCCGGCGTCGCGCAGGCCGACGTGCGACAGCAGGCCCGCGAGCAGGGCGACGTGGACCTGCTGCGGGTCGGCCGGCTGCTGGTTGATCGTCACGCCGACCGAGCGCGCGGCCTGGCGCAGCTGTCCGACGAGGTCCTGCCACTCGCGCACGCGCAGGTAGTGCAGGTACTCGGCGTGGCAGAGCCTGCGAAACGCGTTGCCCGACAGCTCGCGCTGGCGCTCGCGCACGTGGCGCCAGAGGTTGAGGTAGGCCAGGAAGTCCGAGCGCTCGTCGGCGAAGCGCGCATGCCGCTCGTCGGCGGCGGCCCGTTCGTCGGCCGGCCGCAGGCGCGGGTCCTGGATCGACAGCGCGGCGGCGATGACGATGACCTCGTCGGCGCAGCCGAGGCGGTCGGCCTCGAGGACCATCCGGCCGAGCCGCGGGTCGACGGGGAGCTGGGCCAGGCGCCGGCCGAGCGGCGTCAGGCGCTTGCGCGCATCCTGCGCCGCCGGCTCGAGCGCGCCGAGCTCGTGCAGGAGGTTCACGCCGTCGCGGATCTGACGGCGGTCGGGCGGGTCGAGGAAGCCGAAGTCCTCGATCTCGCCGAGCCCGAGCGCCGCCATCTGGAGGATCACCGACGCGAGGTTCGTGCGCAGGATCTCGGGGTCGGTGTACGCGGACCGCGCCGCGAAGTCCTCCTCGTCGTAGAGGCGGATGCAGATGCCGTCCGACGTGCGCCCGCAGCGGCCCTTGCGCTGCTCGGCGGAGGCCTGCGAGATCGGCTCGATCGGCAGCCGCTGGACCTTCAGCCGCGTGCTGTAGCGGCTGATGCGCGCCGTGCCGGGGTCGACGACCGAGCCGATCCCGGGAACCGTCAGCGACGTCTCGGCCACGTTCGTGGCGAGCACCACGCGTCGCGTGTCGTGGGCCTTGAAGACGCGCATCTGCTCGCCGGGGGACAGGCGCGCGTAGAGCGGGAGGATCTCGACGGCCGCCGCCAGCCGCCCCGTCAGCGCCTCGGCGGCGTCGCGGATCTCGCGCTCGCCGCTGAGGAAGACGAGGACGTCGCCGGGCCCGTCGCGCAGCAGCTCCTCGACGGCGTCGCCGATCGCATCGACCGGATCGGTCTCGTCGCCGACCGGCCGGTGGCGGACCTCGACCGGGTACGTCCGTCCCGAGACCTCGACGATCGGCGCGCCGTCGAAGTGGCGACTGAAGCGCTCGGGGTCGATCGTCGCGCTCGTGATGACGAGCTTGAGGTCGGGCCGCTGCGGCAGCAGTCCCTTGAGGTAGCCGAGGAGGAAGTCGATGT
>DASWQM010000319.1:0-5652 GCA_036403675.1 Solirubrobacteraceae bacterium
GCGACGATCGGCAACATGAGCCCGGAGTTCGGCTCGACGTGCGCGATCTTCCCGATCGATGCCGAGACGCTGCGCTACCTCGAGTTCTCCGGCCGGCCGCCCGAGCTCATCGAGCTCGTCGAGGCGTACGCGCGCGAGCAGGGCCTGTGGCACGACGAGAGCTCGCCGGAGCCCGTCTACTCGGACACGATCGAGCTTGATCTGGGCGACGTCGTGCCATCGCTGGCGGGACCGCGCCGGCCGCAGGACCGCGTCGCGCTCAACGAGGCGCAGGCGGCGTTCCGCATCGCGCTGGAGGACTACCTGCCGGACGACCACGCCGACGCCGACGGCGGCGACACGATCGAGTTCGACGCGCTGTCGTTCCCGGCGTCCGACCCCCCCGCCTACGACGACCGCGCGGGCCGGCGCCCGCCCGAGCATGCGACCGACGCCTCGCACGCCGAGCAGATCGCCGCGGCGCGCGTCGCGGAGCGGCTCGACAACAGCGTGCCGGTGACGCTCGCCGACGGCACGCAGACCGATCTCGACCACGGCCGCGTCGTCATCGCCGCCATCACCTCGTGCACGAACACCTCAAACCCCTCGGTCATGCTCGCCGCCGGCCTGCTCGCGCGCAACGCCGTCGCGCGCGGGCTGCACTCCAAGCCATGGGTGAAGACCTCGCTGGCGCCGGGCTCGAAGGTCGTGACGGAGTACCTCGCGCGGGCGGGCCTCGACGAGCCGCTGGACGCGCTCGGCTTCAACCTCGTCGGCTACGGCTGCACGACGTGCATCGGCAACTCGGGCCCGCTCCCACCGGAGATCTCCGAGGTCGTCGGCGAGCACGACCTCGCCGTCGTCTCGGTCCTGTCGGGCAACCGCAACTTCGAGGGACGCATCAACGCCGACGTGAAGATGAACTACCTCGCGTCCCCGCCGTTGGTGGTGGCCTACGCGCTGGCGGGCACGATGGACGCCGACATCGTCAACGACCCGCTCGGTCAGGACCAGGAGGGCAACGACGTCTACCTCCGGGACCTGTGGCCGTCCGGTCAGGAGGTCGGGGAGACGATCGAGCAGGCCGTGCGCTCGGAGATGTTCCGCTCGTCGTACGGCTCGGTCTTCGAGGGCGACGAGCGGTGGAATTCGCTGGTGGTGCCGACCGGCGACCGCTTCGCGTGGGACGAGGCGTCCACCTACGTGCACCTGCCGCCGTACTTCCAGGGCATGCCGGCCGAGCCCGCGCCGGTGACCGACATCGAGGGCGCCCGCGTGCTGGCGCTGCTCGGCGACTCCGTTACGACCGACCACATCTCGCCCGCGGGAGCGATCAAGCGCGACGGCCCGGCGGGCCTGTACCTGCAGGAGCACGGCGTGGAGCCGCGCGACTTCAACTCCTACGGCGCGCGCCGCGGCAACCACGAGGTCATGGTGCGCGGGACGTTCGCGAACATCCGCCTGCGCAACCAGCTCGGGGGTGGGCGGGGTCCGCTTCCCGAGGGCGGGGTGACCCGCAAGCTGCCCGAGGACGAGCAGATGCCGATCTACGACGCGGCGATGGCCTACATCGAGGAGGGCACGCCGCTGGTGGTGTTGGCGGGCAAGGAGTACGGCTCGGGCTCCTCGCGCGACTGGGCGGCGAAGGGCACGCGGCTGCTGGGCGTGCGCGCGGTGCTCGCGCAGTCGTTCGAGCGCATCCACCGCTCGAACCTCATCGGGATGGGCGTCCTGCCGCTGCAGCTGCCGGAGTCGGCGGCCGAGCTCGGGCTCACGGGCGATGAGGTCTTCTCGATCACCGGCCTCGCCGAGCCGATGAACGAGGGCTCGCTGCCGACCGAGGTCACCGTGCGCGCCGACGACCGCGAGTTCCAGGCGCGCGTGCGGATCGACACGCCGAAGGAGGCGCAGTACTTCCGCCACGGCGGAATCCTCCAGTACGTGCTGCGCCAGCTCCGCGATCGCGACTGACTTCCGCAGGGCGTTTCGCGCGCTTGTCGTGGTGTTTCGTAACGCTGGGGCGGCCACAATCGCGTGCATGACAGGGGTTGGCCTGAAACGGACGCCCAGGGTCCGAAACAGGCGCAACCCCTTCTGGAGCGCGCGATCGCAGAGCTGGCGTCGACACAGCACGCGGTCGTCGCGCGGTCGCAGCTGGAGGGCCTGGGCCTCGGCGCGCGTGCCATCTCCCACCGCGCCCAGCGCGCTTCAGCTGGCGGCAGGTGTGCGTCGAGCCCGCCTACGTCGCCGCGACGCTGCAAGCGCTGCTCGCGGCCTAGCCGCAGGCCGCGCAGCGACCGTGCACGACGGCCTCGATGCGCTCCCGGGCGAAGCCGCGGCTATCGGCGGCGCGCTCGATCGCCGACGTGTCGAGGTCCGAGTCGAGGTCCTCGATCGAGCCGCAGACCGTGCAGATGAGGTGGTGGTGCAGGTCCGTGCGCGGGTCGAAGACGGTCGTGCCGGCGCGCTGGACCCGGCGCACCATGCCGAGCTCCTCGAGCAGCTCGAGCGTCGCGTAGATCGTCGGCAGGGACACGTTCGGCAGGCGATCGCCGACGGCCTCGAGCAGCTCGTCGGCGGTGACGTGGCGATCGAGCTCGCGCAACGCGCGGTGCAGGACCACGCGCTGCGGGGTAACCCGCATACCACGCTCGCGCAGGGCGGTCATCAATTCTTGGCTCACGCCTTCATCTTAGGGCGTCCTTATTGCAAGTCAAGTGTTATAGTTCCCGAGCATGAACGCGCCGACCGCCGCCGCCCTCCTCAGCCGCTGGAACGCAGCCGACGAGCGCCAGCGCCTCCTGCAGGTCATCCAGCCGGCCCTCATCGGCCTGATCGACGGCACGATCTCCACGCTGGCCCCGATCTTCGCCGCCGCCTACATCGCGGGCTCGCAGGCGGCGCTGCTCGTCGGCCTGGCCGCCGCGCTCGGCGCCGCGATCAGCATGGGGATGTCCGAGGGGCTGTCCGACGACGGCCACATCACCGGCCGCGGCGCAGCACTGACGCGCGGCATGATCACCGGCATCGCAACGTTCGTCGGCGGCACGGCGCACGCGCTGCCGTTCCTCATCAACAACGTGCACACGGCGCTGAGCGTCGCCTACGTCGTCGTCAGCATCGAGCTCGTGGTCATCGCCTGGGTCCGCAAGCGGTTTCTCGGCGTCGCGCTGCGGACCTCGCTCGTCCAGGTCACGCTCGGCGGCATCATCGTCGCGGCCGTCGGCGTCGCTGTCGGGCACGCGTAGCGTCACGCGGCGCTGCGGCGCGCGATCCAGTCGACGCCCGGCTTGTCGCTCAGGCCGTGGGCGATCGTCGAGACGAAGACGACGAGCGCCGCGAGGTGAAACAGCCGCTCCGACGCACCGAAGCCCTCCGCGAGCACGAGCAGCGCGAACGTCATCGTCGCGACCCCCTTCGGTCCGAACCACGCCATGAAGGCCTTCGCGTACGGGTCCAGCCGGGTCCCGGCGAGCGCCAGCCAGACCGCGACGGGCCGTGCGACGAGCAGCGTCACGAGCACGATCGCGACCGCCGCCAGACCGTCGCCGAAGAGGCCTTCGATCGTCAGCAGGCTGCCGAAGACGAGGAAGATCCCGAGCTTGACGATCTCGACGACGTCCGCCGCCTGGTCCTCGAACACCTCCACGATCTCCGGGCGCCGGATGCCCAGGACGATCGCGCAGACGAAGACCGCGATGAGGCCGTTGCCGTGCGGCGGCAGCGTCGTCGTCCCGTACGTGAGAAACGCGACGCCCAGCGCGTAGAGGGCGCGCTGGTGCTTCGGGATCCCTGCGCCGATCCGGCCCGACGCGGGCAGCAGGACGCTCGCCAGCAGCCCGATCGCGATCCCGAACGCGAGCCCGACGCCGACGTCCTGCAGGACGAACCTCCACCACACGAAGTCGCCGTCGTGCGCCCGCAGCGCCGCGATGAGCGCCAGGACCGGCGCCAGCGCCAGGCCGTCGTTCATTCCGGACTCGAGGTTGAGCGAGTGGCGGATGACGCGCGGGACCCGCGGGTTGGTGACGACGCCCGACGAGAGCACCGGATCGGTCGGCGAGAGCAGGGCGCCGAGCAGGAACGCCTCCGTCCAGGAGACGTCGACGAGCGCCTTCGCGGTCAGCGCCACGATCGCCGCCGTGATCGGCATCGCCAGCACGAGCTTGCGCAGCGGAAGGCGCCACTGCGTGCGCAGCATCTCCTCGTCGACCTCGAGGCCGTCGCGAAAGAGGATCACGACGAGCGCCGTGATCGCGAGGGCCTCGACGAAGCCGGAGCCGGGCGCGAACTCCAGCACCCCGAGCCCGCCCGTCCCGAGGATGAAGCCGACGAGGACGTAGATCGGCGTCAGCGCGAGGAAGCCGCGATCGGCGAGGCCCGAGACGACGGCGCCGAACATGAGCAGCCCGCCGAAGAGCGCCGCCGCCGTCTCGAAGTCGGTCACCGGTCAAGCGTGCCAGACGGCGATGGCGTCGCCGGCTCGGCGGTTCGATCGTGACGACCGGGGTACCCTTCGCCGCCATGCCGCTGCCCGACGTCCTGCGCCAGCTCCTCACCGCCGCCGGCCCGTCGGGCTACGAGACCGCTCCCGCGGCCGTCTTCACGCAGGCCGCCCGCGCGTTCACCGATGACGTCGAGATCGACGTCATGGGCTCCGCCGTCGCTCGCGTCCGCGGGACAGCCGAGGCCGCGCCGTTCCTCGCCGTCGTCGGCCACATCGACGAGATCGGCCTCATCGTCACGCACATCGACGACAACGGCTTCCTGCGCTTCATCGGCGTCGGCGGCTGGGACCCGCAGATCCTCGTCGGCCAGCGCGTCGAGCTCATCACGCGCGACGGGACGGTCGCGGGGGTCGTCGGGCGCAAGCCGATCCACCTCCTGCGCGAGGACGACCGCAAGAAGGTGGCCGAGCTGCGCGACCTGCACATCGACATCGGCGCGCGCGACGGCGACGAGGCGCGCGGCGCCGTGCGGATCGGCGATGTCGCGGTCATCGCCGGCGAGCCGCTGGAGCTGCGCAACGACCGCGTGATCTCGCGCTCGATGGACAACCGCCTCGGAGCGTTCATCGCGCTCGAGGCCGCGCGCCTCGTCGCCGAAGCCGGCGGCGCGCCCGGGGACGTCGCCGCCGTCGGCGTCGTCCAGGAGGAGATCACCTTCGGCGGCGCCCGCACCTCCGCCTTCCGCCTGCAGCCCGACGTGGCGATCGTCGTCGACGTCACGCACGAGACGAGCGCCCCAGGCGTCGAGGTCAACGAGCTCGGCAAGCACGAGTTCGGCTCCGGTCCGGTCCTCGAGCGGGGCTCGATCCTCAACCCCATGGTCTACGAGCTGCTCCAGCAGACGGCCGAGCGCGAGGGCATCCCGTTCACCGTGCAGGCCTCGGCGCGCGCAACCGGCACCGACGCCGACGCCATCCATCTTTCGCGCGCAGGCGTGCCGACCGGCGGCGTGTCCGTCACCCTTCGCTACATGCACTCCCCGGTCGAGATGGTCCAGCTCGACGACGTCCATGCCTGCGCACGGCTCATCGCCGCGTTCGCGCAGTCGCTCAGCGCGGAGACCTCGTTCGCGCGGTAGGCGCGCCGTGCTGCTGCTGTTCGACATCGACGGGACGCTGCTCCAGAACGCCGCCGAGGCGCATCGCGACGCCATCCACGAGGCGCT
>DASWQM010000320.1:0-4782 GCA_036403675.1 Solirubrobacteraceae bacterium
CCGCGCCAGGAGGCCCCACTCCTCGACGAACGGCCGCAGGACCTCGCCGTAGAGCCGGATGCGCCGGACCGGCACCTCCGTGTCGGCGTCGCGCACCTTCCGGTGAACGTCGGGAAACACGCGGTCGAGGTGCTCGAGAACCCAGCGCTCCTCGTCGTCCGAGGCCACCGGGAACTCGACCGTGAGTGACCGGTTGGTGCCGGTCTCGTACTGGCCGACGAAGCCGTCGGCCTGCAGCCAGCCTGCGAGCGCCGCCTCGGAGACCTTGACGGCGTCGGTCGGGTCATCGACGAGCCGGCCCCCGCCCGCTGCCACGAGCGCGCGCTCGGCGACCTTCGCCCGGTGCAGGTGCATGTGCATGCGCATGCCGACCGAGAGCTGGTCCACGCGCAGCCACTGCGGCTCCGTGCGCCGCTCGTGCACGGCCTTGACGACGTGGTCCGCGGTCGCGTCGACGAAGCTGCCGTTGCGCAGCCGCACGCGGTAGACGGGCTTGATGCCGTTGGCCTGCGTCGCGACGATCCGCGTCACGCCGTGCGCGTCGTAGACCTCGCGCCCCACGGCGTCGTCGCGCACGAGCTCGCCGATCTGCACCATCCCGTCTGGTGTCGAGATGAGCGCCGCGTACGGTAGACACGCGCTGCATTGCGGGCTCTCCTCGAACCCCACGTTGAACCACACCGGCGAGTTGAACGCCGCCATCTGGTGCAGCAGGACGTACGCCAGCTCGGCCTCGAAGGTGTCGCCGTCCTCGACCGAGGCGAAGTAGCCGCGCGAGCGCCCCCAGTCGGCGATCGTCCCCGCGACGCGACCGACCATCTGCTTGACGGAGTGCTCGCGCGCCGGCGTCTCGAGCTGGCCGCGGAAGTACTTCTGGGCGACGATGTTCGTCGCGTTCTGCGACCACGTCTTCGGGAACTCGACCCCGCGCTGCTCGAAGGCGACCTTGTCGCCGTGGCCGATCCGGGCGTCGCGCAGCTCCCACTCGACGGTGTCGAACGGATGCACGCCGCGGGTCGTGAAGAAGCGCTCGACGGAGAGGGGCTCGCCGGCGTTCATGCCGGTCGCAAGCGGGGTCTGCGAAGTTCCTTCCATCGTGCTGCTCCTCTTCTCGCCGCGGGGATGTCCTCGGTCGTTTGCGGCGCGTCGTCTGCGATTCCGGGGCATCGCATTCAACGTCAAGGGTCGGACGGAGCGACGGCGACGACGGCACCCTCAAGGATACCGCTGCTACGCATCGAACTCGCCCGCAGCGGCGGCGCCGATCCATTGGCCCGTGCTTCTGCATTTCGACACATCCGGCTCGTCTGTCGAACCTGGGTAACGCAGCCCCTCCGAGCGGGTGAGGACCTATCAATGACTGCGATGCAGCCCAACACAGCCGTGCTCTTCCCCGGACAGGGGAGCCACTCCGAAGGGATGGAGGAGCCGTTCCGCGAGCACCCGTTGCTTCGGCGCGGGATCGACTTGCTCGGCCTCGACCCCTTCGAGCGGCTCGCCGAGGGAACGCGCACCCATCAACCCGCACTCTTTCTCTGCTCGGTCGCGCAGTGGGCCTCGCGCGACGAGCATGACGAGGACCCGCTGGCGGGCGCCGGCCACTCGCTCGGCGAGTACTCGGCGCTCACCGCCGCCGGCGCGATCGACTTCGACGACGCGCTCCGGCTCGTCGACGCGCGCGCCCGCGCGATGGCCGACGCCGCCGAGCGCCAGGACGGCGGCATGGTCGCCATGCTCGGAGGCGAGCGCGACGACATCGACGAGCTCGCCGCCGAGCTCGGCCTCTCGCTGGCGAACGACAACGCGCCCGGCCAGATCGTCCTGTCGGGCCCCTCGGACGCAATCGACCAGGCGGTGCAGCGCGCCGGCGACATCGGCTGCCGCGCGCGCCAGCTCGACGTCGGCGGCGCCTTCCACTCCCCGCTCATGGCCCCCGCGGCGGACGCGCTGAAGGAGGCGCTCGACGCGACGGACATCCGGGAGCCCGACTTCCCGGTCCTCTCCAACGGCAGCGTGAAGCCGTTCACCGACATCCGCAGCGAGCTCGCGGAGAACCTCCTCAAGCCCGTTCGCTGGCGCGAGACGCTCATCGAGCTGCAGTCGATGGGCGCCACGGACTTCGTCGAATGCGGCCCGGGCAATGTGCTCAAGGGCCTCGTGAAGCGGACGCTGCGGGCGCCCGCATGACATGAGGGCCGGCGTCTTCGGCATCGGGTCGGCGCTGCCCGACCACATCGTCACGAACGCCGACTTCGAGGCCTACCTCGATACGACGGACGAGTGGATCGTGCGGCGCACCGGCATCCGCGAGCGGCGCCACCTCAACGGCAGCCGCTCGCTCACCGACCTCGCCGTCGACGCCTGCACCGCCGCCCTCGCCGACGCCGGCCGCAACCCAGCGGACGTCGACCACGTCATCGTGTCGACGCTCACGCCCGACCGGCTCATGCCCGGCCTGGCGCCCGGCATCGCCGACGCGATCGGCGCCAACGGCGCCGGCGCCGTCGACATCAACGCCGCCTGCTCGGGCTTCCTCTACGGCCTCGACCAGGCCGCCGCGCTCGTCGAGACCGGCCGCGCGAAGCTCGTGATCGTCTGCGGCGCGGAGGCGCTGAGCCGGATCACCGACCGCAACGACCGCGGCACCGCGATCCTCTTCGCCGACGGGGCCGCCGCGGTCGTCGTCGCGCCGGGCGACCTGTCGCTCGGCTGCCCGCCGTTCGTCCTGTGCTCCGACGGTGTCCACGGCGACCTGCTCTACGCCGACGCCGACGAGCGGCTGCTGCGGATGGAGGGCCAGGAGGTCTATCGCCACGCCGTCGAGCGCATGTCCGAGGCGACCGCCGAGGCGCTCGAGCGCGCGCGCATGAGCGTCGACGAGATCGACCTGTTCGTCGCCCACCAGGCCAACGCGCGGATCATCGAGGCCGCCGCGCGGCGCCTCGGCGTGCCGCAGGAGAAGGTCTTCATCAACGTCGACCTCGTCGCGAACACGTCGAGCGCGTCGATCCCGCTGGCGCTGCACCAGGCCGAGTGCGAGGGCCGCCTGAAGCCGGGCGCCACGGTCGCCATCGCCGCCTTCGGCGCCGGCTTCGTGTGGGGCGCCGGCGTGCTGTCGTGGAAGGAGCGCGTCCATGCCGCGGCCTGACAGCCCGGTCGCGCTCGTCACCGGCGGCTCGCGCGGCATCGGCCGGGCGATCGCCGAGCGGCTGGCGGACGACGGCTTCACGGTCGCGACGCTCGGGCGCACGAGCGGCGACGTGCAGGCCGACGTGGGCGACCCGGAATCCGTGCAGGCCGCGTTCGACGCCGTGCGCGAGCGCTTCGGGCCCGTGCTCGTGCTCGTCAACAGCGCCGGCGAGCGCCAGGACGGGCTCGCCGTCCGGATGAGCCCGCAGCAGTGGGAGAGCGTCATCCACACGAACCTCGACGGCGCCTTCCACTGCATGCGCCGTGCGCTCGACGACATGCTCACGGCGCGCTGGGGACGGATCGTGAACATCTCGTCCGTGGTCGCCGAGCGCGCCAATCCGGGCCAGTGCAACTATGGCGCCGCGAAGGCTGGGATGCTCTCGCTCACCCGGACGGTCGCGCGCGAGATGGCGCGCAAGGGCATCACCTGCAACGCGGTGACGCCGGGCGTCATCGAGACCGACATGACCACGGACGTCGCAGACGAGCTCCTGGCCGGCGTTCCCGCCGGTCGGCTCGGGCAGCCCGAAGAGGTTGCATACGCCGTCTCCTTCCTGTGCTCGGACGGAGCGGCCTACATCAACGGGGCAACGCTCGCAGTCGACGGGGCGCTGGCCGCATAACGACACGAGGAGGACGTATGGCCGTCAACGAGAACGACGTGCTCGAGGAGATCCGTGATCAGCTCGAGTCCATCAAGGTCCCGGGCGCGCGCGAGGCGACCCCGGACAACACCTGGGCCGACCTCGACGTCGACTCGCTCGACCTCGTCGAGCTCGTCAAGGCGCTGGAGGATCGCTTCGCCGTCACGATCAGCGACGACGACCTCAAGCCGATCGAATCCGTCGGAGACGCGATCTCGTTGACGATGCGCCTCGTCGAGGCCAAGGAGGGAGCGCCTGCATGAGCTCGAACGCGTCCCCCCAGACTGAAATCGCGATCACCGGACGCGGGGTCGTCTCGTCGATCGGCGAGGGGGCGGACGCGTTCGTCGACGCGCTGCTCGAACGCCGCTCCGGCATCGTCGACGGCCTCGGTCCGTGCACGGACTTCGACCCCGAGTCGTCGATGAGCCCGAAGGTCGCGCGCCGCTCGGACCGCTACACGCAGCTCGCCTTCGCGGCGGCCACGCAGGCCGCCGAGGAGGCCGGGCTGCCCGGCGACGTCGACCTCGAGCGGCTGGCGATCCTCGTCGGCACGGGCGTCGGCGGGCTGAAAACGCTCGAGGACGAGTGCCGCGCGTTCGTCGCCGACGGCGAGCGCGCGGTCTCCCCGCACTTCGTCCCGATGATGATGCCCAACGCCGCCGCGGGCGCGATCGCGATGCTGCTCGGCGCCCACGGGCCCGGCTTCAGCGTCTCCTCGGCCTGCGCGACCGGCAGCCACGCGATCGGCGAGGCCAAGCGGATGCTCGAGCGCGGCGAGGCCGACGTCGTCGTCGCGGGCGGCACCGAGGCGGCGATCACGCCGCTGTGCGTCGCGGCCTTCAAGCGCATGGGCGCGCTGTCGCGCGAGGGCGTCTCGCGCCCGTTCGACGCGCGCCGCGACGGCTTCGTCATGGGCGAGGGCGCGGCGGTCGTCATCATGGAG
>DASWQM010000321.1:0-9955 GCA_036403675.1 Solirubrobacteraceae bacterium
AGTCGCGCAGGCTCCAGTCGCTCATGGCGTCAACGGTACGGCGCGCCCGGGACCGCGGCGGGACGCGGCGCCGTACGTGACCATGATGCTCGACCGCCGTGAGTTCACAGCCCTCGGTCTCGTCGCGGCGCCCACGCTCGCCGGGTGGAGCGCGCGCGGCGCCAGACCGCCGCTCGCGCTCGTGACGGCCGACACCGAGGCGCACGTCGCCGTCGTGTCGCGGGCGAGCGGCCGGCGGGCGGATGGATCGCCCGTCGAGAGGGTGCCGGCGCCGAACGACGTCCCGCGCGCCGAAGCTGCGTCCGGCGGGCGTCGCCGGCCGCCGTCAGTCGTGCGTGAGCTGGACGGTGCCCGCGCGACCGATGGCTCGCCGGACGCGCTCGAGCGTCTCCTGGGCGGCGGGCCGGATCCGCCGAGCGCCGTCGACGAGGATGTCGTCGATCTCGTCGCGGTGTGCCATGAGCTCGTTGAAGCGCTCGGTCCTTTGCGTGAACGCCTCGTCGAGGAGGTCGAGCAGGCGGCCCTTCGCATCAGCCCAGCCGAGCCGCCCCTCCTCGAGGCCCGCGCGCAGCGCCGCGGCGTCGTCGGGCGACGCGAACGATGCGTAGATGTCGTACACCGGCGCGCCCTCGGCGATCTTGGCGTCATATCGACCGGATGAGTCCGTCTTGATCCCGTACACGCGGCGCTTGCGGTCGTCGTAGCTCGCGAAGAGCGGGATCGTGTTGTCGTAGCTCTTGCTCATCTTCCGCCCGTCGAGCCCTGGGATCGCCTCGGCCTGCTCCTGCACCTCGTAGCGGGGCACGACGAAGACGTCGTCGTCGACGTGGCTGTTGATGCGGTTGGCGATCTCCCGGGCGATCTCGACGTGTTGAACCTGATCGCTGCCGACAGGCACGACGGTCGCATCGAAGAGCAGGATGTCCGCCGCCATGAGCACGGGATACGTGTAGAGGCCCATGTTCACGCCGTGGTCGCGCTCGCGCCCGGAGTCGGCGTTGGCGGCAACGACAGCCTTGTAGGCGTGGGCGGTGTTCATCCAGCCCTTCGGGGTGAACGCCGAGAGGATGGTGCTCAGCTCAAACGTCTCCGGCACGTCGGACTGCCGGTAGAAGTGGGATCTCGACGGGTCGAGGCCCGAGGCCAGCCACGTTGCCGCGACCGCGTAACTCAGGACGTTCAGCTCCCTCGGGTCCTGGATCTGGTTGAGCGCGTGGTAGTCGGCGATGAAGAAGAAGGCCTCATCGGCCCTGTCGCCGCGCTCGAGCGCGGGCCTGATGGCGCCGACGTAGTTGCCCAGATGCGGCAGGCCGGTGGGCTTGATGCCGGTCAGGACCCGTTCTGGCATGGCGTCAATGCGGCTGATGCGCCCCGGCGGCGTCCGCCCCCGAGCTGAGCCTCAGCGCGTGGGGGAGCAGCGGCGCGAGCACGTCGAGGCACTCGCGCACGGCCTTCGGGTTGCCCGGCAGGTTGACGACGAGCGTCGTGTCGCGCGTGCCGGCGACGCCGCGCGACAGCCAGGACAGCGGCTGCAGCTTGGCGGTCTCGGCGCGCATGGCCTCGGCGATGCCGGGCGCCTCGCGGTCGAGGATCGCGCGCGTCGCCTCGGGGGTCACGTCGCGCGGCGCCAGGCCGGTGCCCCCGGAGGTCAGCACCAGGTTCGCCCCGACGGCCAGCTCGACGATCGCACGTGCGATCTCGTCGTGCTCGTCGGGCACGAGTCGCGTCGCGACGATCTCGATCTCGAGCGACTGGAGGATCTCCGTCATGAGCTCGGTCGTGGTGTCGGCGCGCGTCCCGGCCGCGCGCGTGTCGCTGATCGTGAGGATCGCGGCGGTCGGCATCAGGCGGGGGACGGGACGGTCTCGGTGCGCTCTAGCATGCAGGCATGGACGTTACCGTGCGGCTCTTCGCCAGCCTCCGTGAGCATGCGGGGGCCGGCACCGTGGTGCTCGAGCTCGGCGATGGCGCGACGGTCGCCGACGCGATCGAGCAGCTGCGCGGCGGGGCACTGGCCGGGCTGCCCGAGAAGGCGCCCTTCGTCACCGCCGTCGCGCGCGAGTACGTGAAGGCCGACCACCCGCTGTCACAGGGCGACGAGCTCGCGCTCGTGCCGCCGGTGAGCGGCGGCGCCGGCGAGGTGCGCCTGGCCGAGGTCACCGGTGAGCCGCTCGACGTCGAGGCGGTGCGCAAGCTCGTCGCCGACCCGTCGACCGGTGCCACGGTGGTCTTCCTCGGGACGACCCGTGAGGTGCCGAGCCTCGAATACGAGGCCTATGTCGAGATGGCGCGCGAGACGATCCGCGAGCTCGCCGAGGCCGCCATCGCCGAGCACGGGCTGACCGCGGTCGCGGTCTCCCATCGCACCGGCACGGTGGAGCTCATGGAGCCGAGCGTCGTCATCGCCGTGTCGGCCGGCCATCGCGCGGAGGCGTTCGCCGGCGCCCGGGCGCTGCTGGACGCCGTGAAGTCGCAGGCGCCGATCTGGAAGCAGGAGCACCCCGAGGACGGCCCACCGGCGTGGGTCGAGGGGACGCTGCCACAGCTGTAGGCCGACTGCGACGCCCCGTCGCGGCGGTTTGCCATCCTGCCGTTGGTGATCCGCGTCGTCGCTCTCGCCGCACTCGCGGCAACGCTGCTCGGCGTCGTCGCCTGCGGGTCCGGCGACACGAGCCGCGCCGAGTCGGCGACCGCGCTCGCCACGACCGCGACGACGGCCATCCAACGCGCGCGGCCCGCCCGGACCGGCGTGCGGCTCGTGTCGGTGGGCCACTTCAACTCGCCCGTCTACGTCACCGCGCCGCCCGGCGACCGCCGCCGGATCTTCGTCGTCGAGCAGGCCGGGGCGATCCGCGTCGTTCGCGGCGGCAACCGGCTGTCGCGCCCGTTCCTCGACCTCCGGTCGCTCGTCCTGTCCGGCGGTGAGCAGGGGCTGCTGTCGCTGGCGTTCGCTCCCGACTACGCCCGCACGCGCCGCTTCTACGTCGACTACACCGACAAGCAGGGCCTCCAGCGCGTCGTGGAGTACCGCCGCTCGCGGTCCAGCGCCGACCGCGCCCTGCCGTCCAGCGCGCGCACCGTGCTGACCTACGACGGGTTGGAGGCCAACCACAACGGCGGCCTCCTGCTCTTCGGTTCCGACCGCCTGATGTACATCGGCACCGGCGACGGCGGCGGCGGCAACGATCAGCACGGCACCCGCGGCAACGCCCAGGACCTCGGCAGCCTGCTCGGCAAGATCCTGCGCATCGATCCGCGCGCGTCGGGCGGGCGCCCCTACAGCGTGCCGTCGAGCAACCCGTTCGTCGGGCGCGCCGGGGCCCGGCCGGAGATCTACAGCTACGGCCTGCGCAACCCGTGGCGCTTCTCCTTCGACCCCGCCAACGGCGACCTCACGATCGCCGACGTCGGCCAGGATGCGATCGAGGAGATCGACTTCACGCCCCGCGCGGAGGCGGCCGGCGCCAACTACGGCTGGCGACCGTTCGAGGGCACGCGGCGCGTGTACGACGAGCCGGCGCCCGGGGCCGTGCAGCCGGTGATCCAGCTCACGCACGACGCCGGCAACTGCTCGGTGACCGGCGGCTACGTCGTGCGCGACAAGGCCGTGCCCGCCCTCTTCGGCCGCTACGTCTACGGCGACCTCTGCAAGGGCCAGCTGCGCTCGGCGAGGCTGCGTCCCGGCTCGGCGCGCGGCGACGCCGCGATCCCGGGAGTGCCGAAGGTCGAGCAGCTGTCGTCCTTCGGCGAGGACGCCCTCGGCCGCGTCTACGCGGTCTCGCTCACCGGGCCGGTCTACCGGTTCGCCGCGCGGTAGACCGACCGCTCTAGGCTGACCTCGATGACGGATGCCGCGCTGGCGCGCCATGACGTCGCGCTCGTGCGCGCCCACAACCCGGGGCCCTTCACGCTCGACGGCACGAACACGTGGGTCGTGGGCCGCGACCCGTGCTGGATCGTGGACCCCGGGCCGGCGCTGGACGAGCACGTCGCGGCGGTGCTCGCGGAGGCTCGCCGTCGCGGCGGGGTCGGCGGGATCGCGCTGACGCACGACCACGGCGACCACGCCGGTGCCGCGGACGCGGTGCGCGCGGGCGCCGGCGGCGCGCCGGTCGCGGCGGCGCGCTGGGAGGGCGCCGACGTCCGGGCCGGCGACGGCGACCGGCTCGGCCCGCTGCGCGTCGTCGCGACCCCCGGCCATGCGCCCGACCACGTCGCCTTCGTCGCCGGCGACGTGTGCTTCACCGGCGACGCGGTGCTGGCGCAGAGCAGCGTCTTCGTCGCGCCCGACCCCGGCGCGCTGCGCGGCTATCTCGCGGCGCTCGAGCGCCTGCGCGCGATGGACCTGGCGCTGCTCTGCACCGGCCACGGCCCGCCGGTCACCGATCCCGCCGCGCTCCTGGAGCGCTACCTCGCGCACCGCCGCGACCGCGAGCGCCGGCTCGTCGCGGCGCTCGACGATGGTCTGCGGACGAGCGACGAGCTGCTCGATCGCGTCTGGGACGACGCCCCGCCGAGCCTCCGGCTCGCCGCCGCCGCGACGCTGGCGGCGCACCTCGGCAAGCTCGCCGAGGAGGGACGCCTGCCCGACGGGGTGCAGCAGCCGCCGTGGCCGCCGCCGGGCGGCGTGCGGCCCGTGGTGTGAGAGAGCTACGCCGCTTCCGCCAGTCGCTCGCGCGCCAGCGCCATCGCGGCCTCCAGCGGGGTCGCGGCGGTCGCCTCGGCACCGTCGAAGATGCGCCGCAGCGTGTCGGCGATGCCGCGCACGCGCGTGCGGGCGCGGCGCGGGTCGTAGCCGTCGGGCTCGAGCTCGACCGAGATGTTGATGATGCCGCCGGCGTTGACGACGAAGTCGGGCGCCCACAGGACGCCGCGCCCCGCCAGCAGCTCCGCGACGTCGTCGTCGGCGAGCTGGTTGTTCGCCGCTCCGGCGACGATCGGCGCCTGCAGGGCGCTGACGGTGTCGTGGTCGAGGACGCCGCCGAGCGCGCAGGGTGCGAGCACGTCGACCGCGGCCCGCAGCGCCTCCTCCGGTGCGATCCAGCGCGCCCCGAGGTCGCGGGCGAGCGCCTGCTTGCCGCCGTCGATGTCGGTCACGAGCAGCGTCGCGCCGCGGCGCGTGCACGCCGCCGCGAGGCGCGCGCCGACGTTGCCGAGCCCGGCGACGGCGATCGTGCGGCCCGCGAGCGAGGGCGACCCGAAGACGCGCTCGCAGCAGACGCCGATCGCGGCCTCGACGCCGAGCGCCGTCCACGGACTTGGGTCGCCCGAGCCGCCGCGCCTGCGCGAGAGCCCGGTGACGTGGCTCGTCGTGGTCGCGATGCGCTCCATGTCGCGGGCCGAGGTCCCGACGTCCTCCGCGGTGACGTAGCTGCCGCCGAGCTGCTCGACGGTGTCGCCGAAGTCGCGCAGCGCGTCCGCGCGGAGGCCGCGGCGCGCCGGTGCCGCGGGATCGGGCGCCATGACGACTCCCTTGCCGCCGCCGAGCGGGAGCCCCGCCACGGCCGACTTGAAGGTCATCGCGCGTGAGAGGCGCAGCGCGTCGCGGACGGCGCGGCGCGCGTCGTCGTAGTGCCACATCCGGCAGCCGCCGAGCGCCGGGCCGCGCGCGGTCGAATGCACGGCGATGATGGTGAACAGCCCCGAGCGCCTGCCGCGGCGCACGAGCAGGGTCTCGTGGTCGAGGATGGCGGGGTAGCGGTCGATGGGATCTGGGGCTCAGCCGCTCAGCCGGCAGGCGGTGTGCCGGGCACGAAGTCGACCTTCTTCGCGGGTGCGGGCGCGGGCGCCGTCACGGCCGTGGACTCGGTCGGCGGTGCGGCGTATCCGGTGCCGGCCACAGAGCCCGGCGTCGCGCCCGGAGCCGTCTGCTCGACGGGGTTCGACGAGGTGACGGGCGTCAGGCCGTCGACGCCGTGACCGAAACCGGTCTCCTCGTTGGGCGCCGCGGCGCCGCCGGTGACGGCGTCGCCGCTCTCGGCGTCCGCGAGCGACAGGGTGGCCGCGGTCCCCGTTCCGACGGCGGTGGCGGCCCCGTGCGTTCCGTGCGTGGCGATCACCGAGCGGCCGCGCCGGGCGCTCGCGCTCACGCGGCGCGCCGGAGACCGTGTCGCGGACACGGTGAGCGCCGCTGCATGCTGGGGGTGCGCAGCCGCCGGCCGCGCCGCGGCGGGCGCGGCGTGGCGCTTGGCGTCGGTTCCGCGCTGGTGCGACGGCTGCATGTGTGAGCCGACCTCGACCGCACCGCCGGCGGTCAGCGCGGCGCAGCAGACGACCGCGGCGACCTTCGCCGCCGTGCCCGTCCCCGCGGCCGCGACGACGCTTGTGCCGGCGGCCGCGCCGCCGCCTGCGCTGGCGGCTCCGGCAGAGCCGGCACCGCCGAGGCCCACGAGCTTCAGCATCGCGGCCAGCGGCCCCGGGCCCGACGACAGCGCGCTGAACTCGTCGTGGACCGCTCGCAGCTGCGTGCGGTAGTCGACGCAGCCGGGGCAGTCTCGCAGATGGCGCCGTGCGAGCCCGCTCGCACGCACGCCGCGGTCGACGGCGTCGGCGAGGTCACAGCGGATCTCCGCGCACGCGGTGTCGCGGGCCTCGACGGCCTCGACGAGCCCGATCCGGGCGCGGACGAGCAGCGACTTCACCGCCGGCAGCGACACGCCGAGCGCCGCGCTGAGCTCGGCGTAGCTCAGCCCGTCGATCTCGCGCATGAGCAGCGCGGAGCGCTGCTGGTCGGGCAGCCGGCGCACGTCCTGGACGAGCCGGCGCAGGTCGTCGCGGCGCTCGGCCTCGGCGATCGGGTCGTGCAGCGGCTTGCGCGAGGTGTCGAAGAGGTCGACCGCGGGGGGCATCGGCTTGCGCAGGTGGTCGACGCAGCGGTTGTGCGCGACGCGGTACAGCCAGGCGCGCAGCGACAGCGGGCGATCGCTGGAGCGCAGCGACGAATAGGCGCGCAAGAAGACGTCCTGGAGCGCGTCCTCGGCGTCCTGCCGGGAGCCGTCGAGCATCTGACGGGCGTACGCGAAGAGCCGCTGGCGGTAGCGGTCGTGGATGGTGCTGAACGCCGCGTCGCTGCCTGCGCGGAACAGCGCCACGAGCTGTTCGTCCGTGCGCAGCCGCAGCAGGGGGGCCGTGACCGAGATCCGGTTGAGCGCGGCGGGTGCTCGAAGTGCTCCAGCCTCCATGTGATGTCCCGGGAACTGTAACTGCAAGCGATGCCGGAAGTCGTGGACGGCCTCACAGCGGTGCGTGAGTGCGCAACGACGCTGCAAGGACGACAAGCGCGATGCCGGCGGTCTCGACGAGTCCCGGAACCTGTCCGAGGACCACCGCGCCGACGATCGCCGCGGTCGCCGGCAGCAGCGCCAGCAGCAGCGCGAAGCGTGCCCGCGGCAGGCGCCGCATCGCGATCTGCTCGAGCGCGTAGGGCACGACGCTCGACGCCACGCCGACGAGCAGGCAGGCGCCCAGCAGCGGCGGGCTGACGATTGCCGGCACCGCGCTGGACACGAGGAACGGCGCCAGGCCGACCGCGCCGATCGCCATGCCGAGCGCGAGCCCGTCCTGCGCGCGAATGCCGCCGTCGCTCACCATCCGGTGGCCGAGCACGACGTAGCCGGCCCACAGCGCGCCCGCCGCCGCGGCGAGCGCCAGCCCTCCGGGACTGCCCGCGACGTGGACGTCGGCGAGCGCCAGCACGCCGGTCGCGGCCAACACGAGCGCAGCGACGTCACGGCGCGTGCGCGAGCCCAGCGCCGCGACGGCGATCGGGCCGCAGAACTCGATCGCCACCGCGGTGCCAAGCGGCAGCCGGTCGATCGCGAGGTAGAAGCAGAGGTTCATGAGCGCCAGCGCGATGCCGAACGCGGCCACGAGCCGCAGATGCGGCCCCGACCAGCGCGTGCGCCACGGCCGCCGCCACGCGACGAGCACGGCGGCCGCCGCGACGACGCGCAGCCATGCGACGCCCGCGGCCGGCACCGATGCGAAGAGCAGCACCGCCAGCGCCGCGCCGACGTACTGCGAGATCGCCCCCAGGATGAACAGCGACTGCGCCGGCAGGCGCGCGATCATTGCCGTGGTGGGTGCGGCCCGCAGCATCGGGCAAGGCTAGACGCGTTCAGCGACCATCCACGTAGCCATGAGACCGCTCGACGCGCTCGAATCGCTCAAGCTCAAGCTCGGCATCGTCATCGTCGCCGCCGTGGTGATCACGGCGGTGGCGACACTCGTCGCCGTGCGGCTGCTCGGGCTGCCGTCGATCGTCGGCGCGGCGGCCGGGATCATCCTCGCGCTCGGATGCGTGCAGCTCCTGGCCCGCGGCATGACCGCGCCGCTGCGCGAGATGGCCGCCGTCGCGACGGCGATGGCGCGCGGCGAGCACGGGCGCGAGGTCGCCGTGACGACGAACGACGAGGTCGGCGAGCTCGCGCGCGCCTTCAACCGGATGACCCGGGAGCTCGCGGAGACCGACCGGCTGCGCCGCGACCTCGTCGCGAACGTCTCGCACGAGCTGCGCACACCGATCGGCGCGCTGCAGGCGCTGCTCGAGAACGTGCTCGAGGGTGTCAGCGAGCCCGACCCGGAGACGCTGCGCACGATGCTCGCGCAGACGCGCCGCCTCGGGCGGCTCGTGACGCAGCTGCTCGACCTCTCGCGCCTGGAGGCCGGCGAGCAGCCGTTCGACATCCGCCCGTTCGCCGTCCGCGCCGTCCTCGAGAACGCCGCGCGCGAGGCGCGCCTGCACGCGCCGGCGAGCGTCGTGTTCTCGATCGACGCACCCGCCGGGCTGCGCGCGGCCGGGGACCCCGAGCGCATCCACCAGGTCGTCATGAACCTGCTGGACAACGCGGTGCGCTACTCGCCGCAGCCCGGCCACGTCGCGCTGCGGGCGTCCAGCAGCGGGCACACGATCACGCTGGAGGTCGAGGACGAGGGACCGGGCATCCCCGAGGACGAGCTCGAGCGCGTCTTCGATCGCTTCTACCGCGGCGACGGGCACGCCGCCAACGGCGGCGGCGCCGGGCTCGGCCTCGCGATCGCGCGCTGGATCGTCGAGCTGCACGGCGGCACGATCCGGGCCGAGCGCCGCGAGCCGCACGGCAGCCACATGGTCGTCACGCTGCCCGAGGCACGCTCGTGAGGGCCGCGCTCGCGCTCGTGGCCGCCGTGTCGCTTGCCCTCGGCGGCTGTGGGGAGGACCGCGGCGCGGGCACCCGCACGTCGCCGGCCCCGGTGGGAACCGGCTCGGCGACGTCCGGCTCGGGCGCGGACGCCACCGTGCCGGTGTCGTTGGTCGACTTCCGCCTCCCGCGCAACGTCCGCGTTCCCCGCAGCGGCCTCATCGCCTTCGAGGCGACGAACGACGGCGAGTCGCTGCACGCGCTCGCGATCGTCGGACCCGCCGGGCAGGCCCGCACGCAGACGCTGCGTCCGGGCGAGCGCACGACCGTCGAGGTCCGGCTGCCGCCAGGGACCTACAAGTGGTACTGCCCGCTCGACGGCCACGAGCGCCGCGGCATGGTCGGCCGCGTGCGCGTGGCCGAGTGACGTCGTCCGGAGGTCCGAGCTTGCGAGGACCGGAGGCCGAAACCGAAGGGCGAAGCCCGGTTACCCGATCGCGTGCTCGACGGCCCAGCGGGTGAGCTCGGAGCGGCGGCGCAGGCCGGTCTTCTCGCGGATGCGGGTGAGGTGGTTCTGCACCGTGCGCGGGGAGATGAACAGCTCCTGGCCGATCTCGTTGTCGGTCTTGCCCTGCACGACGAGGCGCAGGACGTCGAGCTCGCGGCCCTGCAGCGGCCGCACTGCGGACTGCTCGCCGCGGGCGGAGCTCGAGAACTCCTTCAGCAGGTGGCTCGCGAGCGACGGCGTGATGACCGAGCCGCCGCCGTGGGCGGTGATGACCGCCTGGCGCAGCTCCTCGCCGGTGCTGCGCTTGGACAGGTAGCCGGCGGCGCCC
>DASWQM010000322.1:0-7215 GCA_036403675.1 Solirubrobacteraceae bacterium
CTGCCCGGCGCGATGAGCGCGCAGTTTCCGGGGATCGACTGGCGGACCGAGGTCCACGAGGTCGCCGCGGCCGAGCCGACCGCGACGTCGCACGAGCTGCTCGCGACCGTCCGCCGCCACCTGCTCGACAATGGCTGGGGCCTCGCGGTCGGGCTCACCGCGCTGCCGCTGTTCTCCGGCCACCGGCCCGTCACGGCGTACGCGAGCGCCGCGCAGTCCGTCGGCCTCGTGTCGATCCCGGCGCTGGGGGCGGTCGGGCTGCGGCGCCGGCTGACCACGACCGTGCGCCACCTCATCGAGGGCCTGCTCGGCGAGTCCGTCCGCGGGTCGGAGCACGCTGCCGGCGACGGTCGCCACGGCCGGATGGGCGCCCGGCTGCGCGAGCTGGGCTCGCCACTGGCCCACAACCGCGTCCGCGACGACGGGACGCTGCGCTTCGCCGGCGCCGTCCTGCGAGGCAACCTGCGCCTGCTCGTCGGGATGGTCCGCGCGAACCAGCCGGCGACCGTCGTCACACGGCTGTCCGGCGCGATGATCGGCGCCTTGGGGACCGGCACCTACGCGGTCGTGTCGTCGACCATCTGGTCGCTCGCCGACGCCCTGAGCCTGCCGCGACTGCTCGCGCTCGCCTTCCTGTCGGTGACGCTCACGTGCGTCGTGCTCGTCGTCGCCCACCATCTCTGGGAGCGCGCGCCGAACCCTGCCGCGCGCGAGCGCGTCGTCCTCTTCAATCTCACGACCGCGCTGACGCTCGGGCTCGGCGTCATGTCGCTCTACATCAGCCTCTTCGTCATCTTCGCGGTCGCCGCGGGCGTCTTCCTCCCGCCCCACCACCTGGCGGCGAACATCGGTCACCACGTCAACGTGGGCGACTACCTCCAGCTCGCGTGGTTCAGCGCGTCGATCGCGATCGTCGGCGGTGCGCTCGGCTCGCTCGTCGAGAGCGACGAGGCGGTGCTCGACGCCGCCTACCGCGCCCACGCCGACCGGCGGATCGAACAGGCGGGAGGCTGAGTCAGGCCCGCGGCCGCGCGTCGACGCGCTCGATCCAGGCCGTCAGGCGCGGGTGGTCGTCGCCGAGCCGCTGGTGGTCGTCGAGGATGCGGTGCAAGCGCTCGCCGTCGGCGCGATCGCGCCGCAGCGCGTACTTCAGGAACGGGAACGCGGCGCAGTCGGCCGCCGAGAACTCGTCGTCCATGAGGTGCTTGCGGCCGGCGAGCAGCGCCTCGAAGCGGTAGAGCGCCGCCGTCATCGCGGCCGCGAGCTCGGCGGTCCGCCGCTCGTCCGGCCGGACGCTCGCCTGCTCGGCCTCGATGCCGTTGGGCGCCAGCTTCCAGACGTTGTCGAACCAGTCGACGAAGACCGCCAGCTCGGCGCGCCGCGCCTCGTCGGCGGGGTACAGCGGCGGCTCGGGGTGGCGCCGCTCGAGGTAGCGGATGATCTGCATCGAGTCGACCACGACGGTGCCGTCGTCGTCGATGACCGGCACGAGGCCCTGGCCGCTCACGCGCTGCACCGGGCTGCGGTCGTCGTAGGAGATGACGACCGACTCGACCTCGAGGCCCTTGTGCGCGAGCGCCAGCGCGACACGCTCGACGTTCGTGGAGTACGGCGCGCGGTAGAGGGTGATCATCGGTCCACCGCCATCAGCGCCCGGTACAGGGCGTTCGCCTTCACGCCGGTGAGCGACGCCACGACCGAGCTGGCCGGGCGTGGCTTGGCGCCCGCGTCGACGAGCGCGCGCAGCGCCGCCAGCGCGGGCGCGAGCTCCGGCTCGCCGTCCGGCGCCCCGCCGAGCACGAGCACGACCTCCCCGCGCGGCGGCTGCGCCGCGTAGCGCGCCGCCAGCTCGCCCGCGCTGCCGCGAACGATCTCCTCGTGGACCTTCGTGAGCTCGCGGCAGACCGCGACCGGTCGCTGGGGGTCGACCTCCGCGAGCGCGCCCAGCGACGCGGCCACGCGGTTGGGCGACTCGAAGGCGACGATCGTCTCGGGCACGCGCAGGAGCCGCTCGAGCTCGCCGCGCCTGCGCGGCAGGTAGCCGACGAACCGCCATGTGTCGGCCGGCAGCGCGCTGGCGACGAGAGCCGAGAGCGCCGCGCTCGGCCCCGGCAGCACCTCGACGGCGAGCCCAGCCGCCACGCAGGCGCGCACGAGCACGAACCCCGGGTCGCTGACAACCGGCATGCCCGCGTCGGACACGAGCGCGACGACATCGCCCTGCTGCATGCGCTCGACGAGCTGCGGCGCCCGCGCCCGCTCGTTGTGCTCGTGGTAGCTCACGAGCTTCGCCGCGACGCCGTAGCGCTCCAGCAGCACGCGCGTGCGGCGCGTGTCCTCGCAGGCGACGACGTCCGCGTCGCGCAGCGCGCTGAGCACCCGCAGCGTGACGTCCTCGAGGTTGCCGATCGGCGTCGGGCAGACGATGAGGCGGCCTGCGCTCACGCTCACACCGGCGTCCCGATCCCCTCGAGCGCCAGCGCGGCGGCGCCCAGCATCCCCGACTCCGCGCCGAAGCGCGCGGGCACGATCCGCACGTGCTCGCGCGCCGGCGAGAGCGCCCGCTCGGCGACGACCGCGCGGACCGGCTCGAGCAGCAGGTCGCCGGCGGCGATGACGCCGCCGCCGATGACGACGACCTCCGGGTTGAGCATGTTCACGAGGTTGCAGACGCCGACGCCGAGCCATTCGCCGATGATCGCCAGCGCGTCGATCGCCGCGACGTCGCCGTCGTGCGCGAGCTCGGTCACGAGCGGCCCGCTGATCTCGCGCCGGCCGGCGAGCGCGCGGCCGAGCCCGGACTCGGGACGCTCGCGGGCGATCCGCCGGGCCTCCCGCGCGAGCGCGCCGCCCGACGCCATCGCCTCGAGGCAGCCGCGGTTGGGGCAGTTGCCCTGGCACGGGGGCCCGTCGGCCTTGACGACCATGTGCCCGAGCTCGGCGCCCGCGCCCTGGCTGCCGCGTTGCAGCGCACCGCCGACGACGAGGCCACCACCGATGCCGGTGCCGATCGTCAGCAGCGCGGCCTCGCGCGCGCCGGCGGCCGCGCCGTAGCGCCACTCGGCGAGCATCGCCGCGTTGGCGTCGTTGTCCACGAAGACGGGCAGCCCGAGCCGCTCGGCCATGAGGTCGCGAAACGGCAGGTCGGCGATCGGCAGGTGGATCGACATGACCGCCGTGCCGCGCTGCTGGTCGATCATGCAGGGAATTCCGAAGCCGACGGCCTCGACGGTGCCGGACGCGCTCTCGATCGCGTCGCGGACCTCGCGCACCGCACCGAGGACCGTCTCGAGCACCGCGGCCTGGTCGGCGCCGCGCGCCGGGCGCGTCGCGCGATGGTGCACGTTCAAGGCCGGATCGACCGCGCCGGCCAAGAGCTTCGTGCCACCGAGGTCGACCCCGATCACGCAGGCGGTCGACACGATGGGCCACGATACACGGCTCCATGTCCTCATCCACGGACTCCAAGGCACCGCCGGACAAGCCCGACTACCGCGTCTACCGCTCGCGCCGGCCGCTGCTCGGGCGACGGTCCGGCGGCGACGGCGACGAGCTCGCCAAGCTGCGTTCCGACGCCCGTCAACGCCCGCCCGGGCCGGGGCGCCCGCGGCTCTCGCCCGGTCGCGTCGTGCGCTGGCTCGTGCTCGCCGTCGTCGGCTGGATCGTGCTGTCGGTCGTCGTCTTCCTCGTCAGCGCGCAGATCCAGCAGGGGCGGATCTCCGACGCCGCGAACCAGTACCTCGGCGGCGCCGGCTACCCCCTGTGGTCGCCGAACAACGTCCTCGTCCTCGGCTCCGACCAGCGCCCCGCGAACACCCGTGAGCGGGGCGCGCAGACCGGCGTCGGCCGGTCGGACTCGATCATGCTCATGCGCGTAGGAGGGGGCGCCAACAGCCGCCTCTCGATCGCGCGCGACACGATCGTCGACATCCCCGGCTTCGGGCGCCAGAAGATCAACGCGGCGTTCGCGCTCGGCGGCACGGCGCTCGCCGTGCGGACCGTCGAGACCTACACGGGCGTCGACGTCAACCACGTCGTCGTCGTGAGCTTCGAGGACTTCCCCGCGCTCATCGACGCGATGGGCGGCGTCACGTACCAGGGCGGCTGCGTCGTCTCACGCATCAACGGCGGCTTTCGCAACGGCGGCTACACCCTGCATCTGCGCGCGGGCAAGACGCACATCGACGGCAAGCAGGCCCTGGCCCTCGCTCGCACCCGCAAGAACCTCTGCAATCCCCGCGAGAGCGACCTCACGCGGGCGCACCGGCAGCAGAAGGTCATCGCGGCGATGCGGCGGCGGTTGCTGTCGCCGGGCGCGTTCGTGCGCCTGCCGCTGATCTCCTGGCGCGTGCCGAGCGCGCTGCGCTCGGACATGAGCGGCCCCACGCTCCTGGGCCTCTTCGGCGCGCTGGCGTTCGCCGGGAGCCCGCACAGCCAGGTGCTCGGGACGTTCTCCGGCAACGTCCCGCCGAGCGCCAAGCAGGCCGCGGTGCGGCGCTTCCTCGCCGGCTGACCCGCGGCGCCGCTCAAGGTCCGGGCCGTTGCGTCCGAAGACCCTTGGGCATGCGCGCGTTGTCGTTCGTCGGTCTGATCGTGGGGGTGCTGCTCATCCCCACCGCCCTCGGCCTCGCCAAGGCCGATCGCGATCAGCGGGTGTCCGAGCTCGAGCGCACGCTCGTCGCGACGACCGACGAGCACGGCGCCGCGCTGGAGAGCTACTTCGGGCGGGCGCGGTCGATCGTGTTGCTGACGGCCAACGCGCCGGCCTTTGCCGACGTGCTGGCTGCGCCCGGCACGCGCGCGCAGAAGGTGCGCCGGCAGGGCCACGGGCTCGCGGACGTCACGCACCAGCTCAGGTACCTGGAGCACTTGTATCCGTCGAGCATCGGCGAGGCGTGCTTCATCGATGCCGACGGCGAGGAGATCGCCCGTGTCGTGCGCGGCGAGGTCGCGGCACCTGCCGAGCTGTCCACCGACGAGGAGCAGACCCCGTTCTTCGCGCCGACGTTCGCGCTGAGGTTCGGACAGGCGCACCAGACGCGGCCGTACGTCTCGCCGGACACGAAGGAATGGGTCATCGCCAACGCGACGCTGATCCCGCAGCGCGACGGGCGCAAGCGGGCGATCGTGCACTTCGAGGTGACGATCGACAGCTTCCGCCGCGCGATGGGCCAGACGCAGCGCGCCGACCTGCGGGTCATCGACGGCCGGACGGGCCGCGTGGTCGTCGACGGGGAGCGCCGCCAGCGCGTCGGCGCCGCGCTCGGCTTCGCCGATGATCGCCGCTTCGCCGCACTCGCGCGCCGCGCCGGCGATGCGGGTGTCGCCGACGTCGCTGGCCGCAAGGTCGCCTACCGCCGCATCGCGTCGACGGCCGGCAACGCCAACGACTGGATCGTGGTGGCAAGCGCGCGAGCTCCGCTCGGCGGCTTCGTCGCCGGCGTGGGCGTGGCGCCGCTGGTCATGCTGGCGCTCGCGCTGACGATCATCGCGCTGTCGGGCGTATCGCTGCGTGCCGCTCGCCGCGAGCTGGAGGTGCACGCGACGACCGACGAGCTGACCGGCCTCGGCAACCGCCGCAAGCTGCTGGCCGACCTGGAGCGCCGCGTGAGGACGATGAGGGCCGACGATCCGGTCGTGCTCACGCTGTTCGACCTCAACGGCTTCAAGAACTACAACGACACCTTCGGGCACCCGGCCGGCGACACCCTGCTGCGGCGCCTCGGTTCGGCGCTCGCGCAGGCCGTCGCGCCACTCGGCGGCGAGGCGTACCGCCAGGGCGGCGATGAGTTCTGCGTGATCGCCGGCGCCGCCCGCCGGCACGCGCTGGAGCAGGCAGCGTGCCGCGCGCTCTCCGACAGCGGCGACGGCTTCACCGTCACGACCGCGTTCGGCTCCGTCCTCGTCCCGCAGGACACGAGCGATCCGGCCGAGGCCCTGCGCAGAGCCGATCGAGCCATGTACGCCCAGAAGCACTCCGGCCGAGCGACCGCCGGACGCCAGAGCAGCGACGTGCTGCTGCGCGTCCTCGCCGAGCGCGATCCCGAGCTGGGCGATCACCTCCACGGCGTGACCGAGCTCGCCACGGCGGTGGCCGAACGGCTGGGCATCGACGGAGAGGAGCTCACGCAGCTCCGTCACGCCGCCCGGCTGCACGACGTCGGCAAGGTCGCGATCCCCGACGCGATCATCAGCAAGCCGGCAGCGCTGAACGACGAGGAATGGGCCTTCATGCGCCGCCACACGCTGATCGGCGAGCGCATCCTCGGCGCCGCCCCCGCGCTCGGCCGCGCGGCGCGGCTCGTGCGCTCGTCGCACGAGTCCTTTGACGGCAGCGGCTATCCCGACGCGCTCGCCGGGACGGAGATCCCCCTCGGTGCCCGGATCATCGCCGCCTGCGACGCCTTCGACGCGATGATCTCCGACCGTCCGTACTCGGCGCGCAAGACGACCCAGGAAGCGCTCGCCGAGCTGCGACGCTGCGCCGGGACGCAGTTCGACCCCGCCATCGTGCAGGTCTTCGAGCAGGTCATCGACGACCATGCCCACGTGCCGGACAGGCACCGCCGGCACTCTCGCGGCCCAGGCGCCTGAGCGGCGACGTCCGGCGCGGCGCCCTCGCGGCGTGGCTCAGTCGCTCTTCGGCGAGGGCGAGGAGGAGGAGGAGGAGGAGGAGGAGGACGTCGAGGCGGCGTCGGTCTTGCCGCTGGACCCGCCCGCGTCGGCGGAGCCCGACTCGCTCTTCTTGGCGTCGCCCCCCGCGCCGTCACTCTTCTTCGCGCCCTCGGACTCGGCCTTCTCGCGCGCGCGCTTCTTCGTCCCGTAGTCGGTGTTGTAGAAGCCCTTGCCCTTGAAGTGCACCGCGATCGGATGAAAGACGCGCTCGAGCGGGACGCCGGTCTCGGGGTCCTCGGTGAGCGGCGGGTCGGTCATCTTCTGCATGACCTCGATCGTTGTGCCGTCCGGTCGTCTGTATTCGTAGAAGGGCAACGGACGACCCATTATCTAGCATGCGCTACCGATGCCCGACGCAGCCACCATGGAGAAGATCGTCGCCCTGTCCAAGCGGCGCGGCTTCATATTCGCGTCCTCGGAGATCTACGGCGGCCTGGGCTCGACGTACGACTACGGCCATTACGGCGTCCTGCTGAAGACGAACGTCAAGAACGAATGGTGGCGGGCGATGCTCCAGGAGCGCGACGACATCGTCGCCCT
>DASWQM010000323.1:0-3015 GCA_036403675.1 Solirubrobacteraceae bacterium
CCGACCGAGAGCGCCTGTCGCAACGGGAGGAGCTCAGCCCCAGCGAGCTGCGCGTACTGCGATATCTGCCGACAAACCTGACGCGGCCGGAGATCGCGCGAGAGCTCTACGTCTCCATCAACACGGCCAACACGCACATCCGCAACATCTATTCCAAGCTCGGTGCGCGCGATCGCTCTTCGGCCGTTTCACGTGCACGGGAGCTTCGCCTCCTCTCGACCGGGCGCTCGTGAACGTCGCCGCACCAGCGAGCACCGGCGTACGCACAATCACCAGACCCCGGCGTCGCCGGCTCACCACGGCGGGCTGCAGGATGATCGCGTGGCCACACCGCCGGGCGTGTACGCGATCCGGATCAAGGGCCGGCTTGGAGCCACCGCCCTGTCGGCCTTTCCCTCGATGGTGTCTGAGCTGAAGGGCAGCGACACCGTGCTCACCGGTGTGCTCGAGGATCGATCTGCGCTGTTCGGCGTCGTTGCGCAGATCGAGGCGCTCGGCCTCGAACTGCTCGAGCTCCGACAGATCCGGGCACAACCGGCAGCACGTGAACCAGGTGATGACCGCCCATCGCCCGGCGTGTGAAGCTAGGACATCGTGACACTAGGCCGGGACGCCGGTCATTCGTTCGTGGACGAAGCGGACGACCATCGCGCCCTCGCCGACCGCGGTCGCGCACCGCTTCACCGACCCCGAGCGCACGTCGCCGACGGCGAAGACGCCGGCAACGCTGGTGTCGAGGATGCTCCGCTGCCCGGCGGCGTCGCCGGTCAGCACGAACCCGTTCGGATCGCGCGCAATGGTGTCGGCGAGCCAGTCCGTGCACGGCAGTGCGCCGAGGAACATGAAGAGGAACCTGACCGGCAGCAGCGCGCCGTCCTTCAGCGTGACACCGTCGAGTCGGCCGTACGCGCCGTGCAGCTCGTCGATCTCGCTGCGGTCGCGCACCTCGACGCCGTACCGGGCAAGGTCGTGGATGAGGTAGGCCGACATCGTCTCGCGCAGGTCCGCGCGGCGGTGCAACAGCGTCACGAGCGCGCCGCCGCGCGCGAGCCAGATCGCCGCCTGCGCCGCCGAGTTCCCTCCGCCGACGACCCCGACGCGCGTCGCGGCGCACTGCCGCGCCTCGGGCGGCCCGGCGGCGTAGAAGACGCTCGTGCCCTCGAAGTCAGCGAGGTTGGGCAGGCCGAGCCGGCGGTACTCCGCGCCGGTCGCCAGCACGACCGCCCGCGCCGCGACCTCGCCCCCGTCCTCGAGTCGCACGACGTGCCGCTCGCCCTCACGTGCGGCCGGCTCGAGCGCGACAGCGCGGTAGGGCGACGCAAACCGCGCCCCGAACTTGCGCGCCTGCACCACGGCGCGGCTGGTGAGCTCCGACCCGCTGATGCCGGCCGGGAAGCCCAGGTAGTTCTCGATCCGCCGCGACGTGCCCGCCTGGCCCCCGAGCGCGGTGCTCTCGATCACGAGCGTGTCCAGCCCCTCGGATGCGCCGTAGACGGCCGCGCCGATCCCGCCCGGGCCGGCGCCGACGACGAGCAGGTCGACCTCCTCGCGCGGGGCGAGCTCGGCCCCGATGCCGAGCGCCCGCGACACCTCGCCCCAGCTCGGCGCCTCGAGCCGAAGGCCGCCCGGCAGCACGACGACCGGAAGCTGGTCGGAGCGCAGACCGTCGGCCAACGCCGCCGTCGCCGGCTCGTCGGTGTCGCGCCAGACGTGCGCGATCCGATTGCGCCGGACGTACTCGACGATGGCGCGCGTGGCCTGCGATGAGTGCGGTCCGATGATCTCCACGCCGAGGCCGTCGCGCTGCTGGAGCGCGTCGCGCCGGCGCACGAACGCCGAGGTGACCATGTCGCTGAGCTCCTCGTCGTCGAAGAGCAGGCGCCGGAACTCCTCACGATCGACCGCGATGTAGCGCATCCGCTGCATGACCACCGCGGTCACATAGACGGTCTGGCCGGAGAGCAGGTTCAGCTCGCCTAGGAAGCCATGCGCCTCATGGCGCAGGATCTCGTTGCCGTCGGCATCGAGGATGGCCGCCTCGCCCTCGACGATCGCGATGAACGGATACGTGCGGTCGCCGACGCGGTACAGCACGTCTCCGACCTCGGCCGTGCGCTCCTCGCCGCGTGCGCGCAGCGTCTGCAGCTGCGCGTCGGAGAGCCAGGACGAAAGGCTGACGTCCACGACGCCGAATCTACACCGCCCGACAGGGCCGTCGCGATCGCTCACCACCATGTGCGCTCGAGAGCCGCTCGGGTCCCTCCTGACCGGTCGAGCGCGTCGAGCCCTAGATGGCAGCGTTTCCTCAGCGCTGCGTGGCGCTACCGGCGCGCGACGTGACCGGAGCTCGCTGTCCGGACGATGCGCCGGATGGCGCCCCGATGCGGGATTTCAATACGGACGGGGCTATCGGGCACGGCCACGAGCTCAGGGCCAGGAGCGAGCATGGTCACCGTGCCGCGTGCCGGTAGACGACCGGCTATCGGCCTTGCCTCGCGATCGACGTGCTGCTCGGTTCAGGCGAGGTTGTCGCGTAAGTCTGGTTGTCGTCCGGCGGGTTTAAGGCCATCTGCTGATGGGACAGCGTTTCGTCGCGTGTGATCGCGAGCAGTCGTTTCTGATGCCACCGGATGTCCGGGATTGGCTGGCGGAGGATCACCTCGCGTGGTTCGTGATCGATGCGGTCGCGGAGATGAATCTCGACGCGTTCTACGTGGCGTATCGCCAGGACGGGCGCAGCCGGCCGGCCTATGACCCGGCGATGATGGTCGCGGTGTTGCTCTACGCGTACGCGCGCGGGGCCCGGTCGTCGCGAGTGATCCAGCGAGCCTGCGAGGAGGTCATCGCCTTCCGGGTGCTGGCGGCCCAGCAGCGGCCCGATCACGCCACGATCGCCCGCTTCGTCGACCGTCACCAGGACGCGATCGCCGGCCTGTTCGGCGAGGTCCTCTCTCTGTGCGCGAAGAACGGCCTCGCGAGCGTTGGGGTGATCGCCGTTGACGGGACGAAGCTGCC
>DASWQM010000324.1:0-15836 GCA_036403675.1 Solirubrobacteraceae bacterium
GACCTCTTCGGCGGAACGGGTGGGCTCTTCGCCGGCGTGGACGCGTTCGAGCAGACGCTCGACGTGCGCGGCGGCACGCGCGCGATCGCGGCTGCCGCGGCGACGCAGCCCGGTGACCGGCAGGTGATCGTCGCCTCGCGCTTCGGCGACGGCCTCGTGATCCGTCCCGGGATGCCGGACTTCTCCGCGAAGCTGCGGGCGAATCCCGAGCTCGCGACCTTCCTGTCGCGGGCGTGGACGCTGCTGAGGCGCAGATGATCGCGGCGGTCACGACCCTCGGTGATGTCGCGCAGACGGCGGGCGTCGTCCTCGCGGCACTGCTGGCCGCGGCGGTCCTGCTCGTCCGGTCGCCGCGCGCGCGCTCCGCCGCGATGCTCGGCGCGCTCGTCCTGACGCCGGTCCTGCTCGTCGCGAACATCTGGTCCACGCCGCAGTTCGAGCCGCTGCGCTCGCGGCCGCTGCTGGCGCTCGCGGCCGCCGCCGGCGGGTTCGCGCTGCTCGCCCTCGGGGCCGCCGCGATCCACCGCCGGCCCCAGCTGCTCGCGCTCGCGGCCGCCGCGACGCTGCCGTTCCGCGTCCCGATCGAGTCCGGCGGCGACACGGCGAACCTGCTCGTGCCGCTGTACCTCGTCATCGCGGCCGGGGCGCTGGCCTACGCCGTGCCGCGGCTGCGCGCCGCGCGGGGGCTGGACGAGGAGCGCGACGTCCGGCCGCGGGGGCTGCTGGAGTGGCTGCTGGCGGCGACGATCGTGCTGTACGCCGTGCAGGCCTCGTACTCGAGCGCGTTCGACGCGGCGCTCGCGCAGGTGATCTTCTTCTACGTCCCGTTCGCACTGCTCTACGCGCTGCTCGTGCGCCTGGAGTGGACGCCGCGGCTGGCGGCTCAGTGCCTCGTCGTGGCGCTCGTGCTCGCCGTCGCGTTCGTCGGGATCGGCTTCGTCGAGTACGCCAGGCGCGAGCTGCTGCTGAACCCGAAGGTCATCAGCTCCAACCAGTTCGAGTCCTACTTCCGCGTCAACTCGCTGTTCTTCGACCCGAACATCTACGGGCGCTTCCTCGTGACGGTCATGCTCGGGCTCACCGCGGTGCTGCTGTGGACCCGGCGCGCGGTGCTGGCCGCCGGCTGCGGCGCGGCCCTGGCGCTGCTGTGGGCCGGGCTCGTGCTGACGCTGTCGCAGTCGTCGTTCACCGCGCTGCTCGCCGGCCTCGCCGTGCTCGGCGGGCTGCGCTGGGGCGCGGCGCGGATAGCCGCGCTCGTGGGCGTGCTCGCGGTCGCGGGGATCGCCGTCGTGCTCATCGCGCCCGGCGCGGTCGGCCTCGACCAGTCGACGAACGCCGCGACGAGCGGGCGCTCGAACCTCGTGCGCGGCGGCATCGAGCTCTTCACCGCGCGGCCGGCGGCGGGTTGGGGCGCGGGCGCGTTCAAGACCGAGTTCCGCCGCCAGCAGAAGTCCTCCAGCGCGCGCGCATCCGCCGCCTCGCACACGATCCCGATCACGGTCGCCGCCGAGCAGGGCGTGGGCGGGCTCGCGGTATACCTCGCGCTTCTCGGCGTCGCGATCGTCGGCCTGCTGCGCGGCGCGCGCGCGTCGGTCGCTCGGGCCGCCGTCGCGGCGGCGTTCGTGGCGCTCGTCGTCCACACGCTGCTCTACGCGGCGTTCCTCGAGGACCCGCTCGCGTGGGCGCTGCTGGCCCTCGGCACCGCGCTGACGCCCGCCGTGGTCCGAGCGGCCGAGCCCGCGCCGGCGGCGCTCGCGACCGCCGCACCGTGACGCGCTCGACGGAGCGACGGGCGATCGCCGCGCTCGCAGTCGCCGCCGTGACGCTCTGGGCGCTCGTGCCGACGTACCCCGACTACGACGCCTACGAGCACCTCGTCTGGGGACGCGGCCTCCTCCACGGGACCACCCCCGGCTTCGAGACCTTCGCCGCTCCGACGCAGCACCCGCTGTACCTCGCGCTCGCCGCGCTGCTCTCGCTCGCCGGCCAGGACGCCGACCGCCTGCTCGTGCTCGTCACGGTCCTGAGCCTCGTCGCGCTGACGGCCGGGACCTACGCGCTCGGCCGCGGCCTCTTCGGGCCCTGGCCCGGCGCGGCCGCAGCGGTCTTCGTGGGGTCGAGCTTCGCCTTCCTGCTCTACGCCGTGCGCGCGTTCGTCGACGTGCCGTTCCTTGCGCTCGTCGTGTGGGCGGCGGCGCTCGAGGTCGCGCGGCCGCGTCGCGGCCTGGCGCCGATGGTGCTGCTCGCGCTTGCGGGGCTGCTGCGCCCGGAGGCGTGGGTGCTCGCGGGGCTGTACTGGCTGTGGTGCCTGGCCGGCCGCGACCTGCGCAGGCGCCTGGGGCTGCTGGCGCTCGTGGTGGCCGCGCCGGCGGTCTGGGCGCTCGTCGACCTCGCCGTCACCGGCGACCCGCTCTTCAGCCTGCACGCGACGAGCACGCTGGCCGAGGCGCTCGGGCGCCTGCGCGGCGTGCGCAACGTCCCGTCGGCCTTCGTGACGTTCCTCGCCGACGTCGCGCGGCCGCCCGTGGCCGTGGCCGGGGTCGTCGGCCTCGTGCTCGCGCTGCGCCGCTACGGCGCGGCCCGGATGGCGGTCCCGCTCGCGCTGCTCGGTGCCGGCGCGCTGACGTTCGCCGGGACCGGCGTGGCCGGGCTGTCGATCCTGCCGCGCTACCTCACCGTGCCGACGATCGCGCTGTGCCTGCTCGCCGGCTATGCCGTCCTCGGCTTCACGACACTCGACCCCGGGCCGGCACGCGAGCGCTGGCGGCGGGCGGCGATCGGGGGGCTCGCCGTCGGCGTCGCGTTCTTCGCCGTCAAGGCGGCGAGCTTCGACCGCCTGCGCGCGGAGCTGCGCTTCATCGAGCGTACGCACGCGCAGCTCTCGGCGCTGGTCGACGACCCTCGGGTCCGCCGCGGAATGCGCTGCGGGTCGCTGACGTTCCCGACCTACCGGCTCGTGCCCGACGCCCGCTGGCTGCTGCACGCCGACGCCGAGCGGGTGCGCTCGCGCGCGGTCGACCGCGATCCCGGCGCGGTCGCCGTCTACGTCACCGGCGACGCGAAGTTCGAGCGCCGCTTCGGCCGCGCGGACGGCGTCAGCCGCGCGACCAACCGGCTGCCGGCCGGCCCGCCCGACGTCCGCCACGGGCCGCTCGTCGCCTACGTGCGCTGCGGCATCCGCTCGTCGTAGCGCGGCAGGCCGTCGTCGGGGATCGGCTCCCAGGACGCCGCGTAGGCCACGAACTGCCGGGCGGAAGGCCGCACGCCGGGATCGCGGTCGAACGCGCCCAGGCGCACGCCCGCGAACTCGCCGCTGGCAGGGTTGCGTATCAACAGCGCCGAGCCGCAGGCATCGCAGAAGACCTTCTCCATGCCGTCGGGCGGCGCCCACGCGCGCAGATGCTCGGTGCCGTCGATGACGACGACTGATCCGGGCTGGACCTGCACCGAGGCTGACGCGGCCGTGCCCGACCGGCGCTGGCAGCGCGTGCAGTGGCAGTAGCGAGCGGCGCCGAGCGGAGCGCGAACCTCGAAGCGCACCGCCCCGCAGCCGCAGCCGCCGGTGAGCGGCTCGAACTCGTTGGATGACACGAGCCGGAGTCTAGGTCCCCGTAAGCTGACGGCGATGGACCGCAAATGGTGGACCCTGCTCGCCGTCTGCCTGGCGACGTTCATGCTGCTGCTCGACATCACGATCGTGAACGTCGCGCTGCCGGACATCGCCCGCGACCTCGGCGCGACGTTCAGCGATCTGCAGTGGGTCATCGATGCCTACGCGCTCATGCTGGCGGGGCTGCTGCTGACGGCGGGGTCGCTCGCCGACCTGCTCGGCCGGCGGCGGGTCTTCGCCCTCGGCCTCGCGAGCTTCACGATCGCCTCCGTGCTCTGCGCGCTGGCGCCGAGCGCGCTCGTCCTCATCCTCGCTCGCGGCGCGCAGGGAATCGGCGGCGCGGCGATGTTCGCGACGTCGCTGGCGCTGCTCGCGCAGGAGTTCCGCGGCCCCGAGCGCGGGACCGCCTTCGGCATCTGGGGCGCGACGACCGGCGCCGCCGTGGCGATCGGCCCGCTCGTCGGCGGCGCGCTGACGAGCGGCCTGGGCTGGCCGTCGATCTTCTACCTCAACGTGCCGATCGGCATCGTGACGATTGCGATCACGCTGCGGCGGCTGCCGGAGTCCCGCGACGAGCACGCGGGCGCGATCGACTGGGCGGGCCTCGTGACGTTCAGCGCCGCGCTGTTCGTGCTCGTGTTCGCGCTCATACGCGGCAACGAGGAGGGCTGGGGGAGCGCGCTCATCGTGGCGCTGTTCGCGGCCTCGGCGCTGCTGCTGGTGCTCTTCATCGCCGTCGAGCGCCGCCAGCCGCAGCCGATGTTCGATCTCTCGCTCTTTCGCAACCGGACGTTCCTCGGCGGGTCGATCGCGGCCTTCGCGCTATCGGCGTCGATGTTCGCGATGTTCCTCTACCTCACGCTCTACCTGCAGACGATCCTCGGCTACTCGCCGCTGGAGACCGGCCTGCGCTTCCTGCCCGTGACGCTCCTGTCGTTCGTCGCCGCGGCGGTCTCGGGCAAGCTCACGGCTGCGCTGCCGGCGCGCGGTCTGCTCGGCGGCGGGCTCCTCCTCGTCGGGATCGGGCTGCTGCTCATGCGCGGGCTCGACGCCACCTCGGGCTGGACCGCGCTGCTGCCGGGCTTCCTCATCGCCGGCGTCGGCATCGGGACGATCAACCCATCAATCGCCAACGCCGCGATCGGCGTCGTCGAGCCGCGGCGCAGCGGGATGGCCTCGGGGATCAGCTCGACGTTCCGGCAGGTCGGCATCGCCACCGGGATCGCCGCCCTCGGCGCGGTCTTCCAGAGCCAGGTGACCCACCGCCTGGCGAGTGCGCTGGCCGGGACGCCCGGCGCCGCGCGCGCCGACGGAGTCGCCCACGCCGTCAGCGCGGGCGGGGCGCCGCGGGCGGTCGCGGCCGCCCCCGCGGCCGCGCGGCCGCGCCTCGAGCACGCGATCCACGCGGCGTTCACGGTGGCGCTGAACGACATCCTGCTCATCGCCGCGGTCGTGGCGATCGTCGGCGGAGTGCTCGCCTTCGCGCTCGTCCGCGCCAGCGACTTCGTCGCCCAGAGAGCCCCGCAGGCCGAGCCCGCACCGGCCTAGACAGCGCGGCCGGGTCCGGCTGGATCCTGAGCGCGCGACGACCCACCATCGGCGCTGGATCGGAGGCAACGCGGTCGCTCGCCGCGTTGCGAGTCAACCGGCGTGACGCCGCGAAGATCGCAACGCGACGCCGGCGCGGGCTCGACGGGAGCGCCCAAGCCCACTCGACTCACCGATGCAGTTCAGCCCGCCGGCCGCGCCCCGGCCGCGCCGCCCCGACGCCGGCCTTGCCTCAGACCGACCACCGGAGCAACCCGCGACCCGCGCCAAGCGCTTGACAGATAACCACTCGCTGTCTAGCGTCTCGACACGGAGGCGGGATCTGTAAAGCACGGGGGTCTGTGATGGCGACGAGCACGATGGCGGCGGGCTCTCAGGAGCTACGGCAGGTGACCTGGCGCGACGGCAAGCGCTATCTGTGGCTGCTCGGCCTCGTCGTGCCGATGCTGCCGCTGATCGCCTGGGGGCTCGTCGAGGCGACCGGCCTCGGCGTGTTCTGGTGGTACGGGCCGATCTTCATCTTCGCCATCCTGCCCGTGATCGACACGCTCGTCGGCAAGGACGCCGAGAACCCGCCCGACGGCGCGATCGCGTGGCTGGAGCAGGATCGCTACTACCGCTGGTGCACGTACCTCTTCCTGCCGCTGCAGTTCGGCTCGCTCGTGTTCGCATGCTGGCAGTGGACCTCCGGCGGCCTCGGGACGCTCGAGAGCCTCGGGCTGGCGTTCACCGTCGGCGCCGTTGCGGGCATCGCGATCAACACCGCGCACGAGCTCGGGCACAAGCGCAAGCAGGCCGAGCGCCGGCTGTCGAAGGTCGCGCTGGCACAGACCGGCTACGGCCACTTCTTCATCGAGCACAACCGCGGCCACCACGTCCGCGTCGCGACGCCCGACGACCCCGCCAGCGCGCGGCTCGGCGAGAGCTTCTGGGAGTTCCTGCCGCGCACCGTGGTCGGCAGCGTGCGCTCGGCGTGGCGCCTTGAGCGCGTCCGCCTCGGCCGCCTGGGCGCGCGCACGTGGTCGCTGCACAACGAGATCCTCAACGCGTGGGCGATGACGGTCGTGCTGTTCGGCGCGCTGATCGTCGTCTTCGGTGCTGGTGTCCTGCCGTGGCTGCTCGTGCAGGCGGTCTTCGGCTTCTCGCTGCTGGAGGTCGTCAACTACCTCGAGCACTACGGCCTCCTCCGCCGGCGGCAGGCCGACGGGCGCTACGAGCGTTGCCGCCCGGAGCACAGCTGGAACAGCAACAACCTCGCCTCCAACGTGCTGCTCTACCACCTCCAGCGCCACAGCGACCATCATGCCAACCCGGTACGCCGCTACCAGGCGCTGCGCCACCACGACGAGGCGCCCGAGTTGCCGTCGGGCTACGCGACGATGATCGCCCTGGCCTACGTGACGCCGCTGTGGCGCCGCGTCATGGATCGCCGGTTGCTCGCCCACTACGGCGGTGACGTCACGCGCGCGAACATCCACCCGCGCGCGCGCACGCGCGTCCTCGCGCGCTACGGCTGACAGCATTGACGCCATGAGCAGGTACCGCTGCCCGGTGTGCGGCTACGTCTACGACGAGGCCGACGGCGCCCCACGCGAGGGATTTCCTGCGGGGACGCCGTGGTGCGAGGTCCCCGACGACTGGTGCTGCCCGGACTGCGCGGTGCGCGAAAAGGTCGACTTCGAGGCAGTCGCATAAGCCGCCGCCGGCCCAGTTACGCGCAGGAGGCGCGCGCGCTCATGCGCGAGCGCCTGCTCGACGCCGTCGACGAGCTGCTGGCAGACCGCGACTGGGCGAGCGTCACGATGGCCGACATCGCCCGCGGCGCGGGCGTGAGCCGGCAGACGCTCTACAACGAGTTCGGGTCGCGCCAGGAGTTCGCCCAGGCGTACGTGCTGCGCGAGGCCGACCGTTTCCTGAGCGCGGCCGAGGACGCGATCGCCGAGCACGCCGACGATCCCGAGGCCGCCCTGGCCGCGGCCTTCGGCGGCTTCCTCGGCGCCGCCGCCGACAACCCGCTCGTGCGCACGATCGTCGCGGGCGACCCCGGCAGCGGGCTGCTTGCGCTTGTCACCACGCGCGGCGCCCTCGTCGTCGGAGCGGCCACCGTGCGCCTCGCCGCCTGCTTCGTCGCGACCTGGCCGCGGCTGTCCGAACGCGAGGCGCACGACGTCGCGGAGTGCGCCACCCGCCTCGCGATCAGCCACGCGCTGCTGCCGACCGGCCCCGCCGACCGCACCGGCGTGTCGGTCGCGGCGCTGCTCGGCCCGCGCCTCGAGCAGCTCGCCGCCCACGGCTCGGCGGCGCGCCGTTAGGTGAGCCGCCGGCGGCAATCAGGTCCTCGTCCGCCGGCGACGTGAGTGACGTGGCTACACCACGCCGAGCGCCCGCAACCGCTCCCACAGCGGCGCGTTGACGCGCTCCGCGGTCTGCTCCAGCGCCCAGGCACGCAGCTCGCGGTCGGGCCGCACGCGCGTCCCCGCCTGCGCGTGCAGCGCCGCGACGAACGCGTCGGCGTCGGCGGTCGTCGTCACCGCGCGGTCCCACGTGTGCACGCCGGCGAGCTCGGGCGAGACGGTGCGGCGGCCGAGCCGGGCGTACTTCAGGATCCGGTAGGGCAGCCCCGCGTCGTTGAACGGCTCGACGCGGAACGGCAGGATGCCGACGTCCGCGCAGAGGATGAGCCGCGCGGCCTCCTCGTCTGACCGGCGCCCGAGCCAGACGAGGTTCGGCGCGGCCCGGCACCAGTGGAAGTCGGGGTCGGCCTTGCACTCGTCCTCGTGCCACGCGCCCACGAGCAGCAGGACGAGCTCGGGCATCCGCTCGGCGACGGCCCGCAGGAGCGCCCAGTCGGTCCGCCACCCGAGGTGCCCGAGCGAGACCGCGATGACGGCGTTGCCGGGCTCGGGCGCCGGGAAGGAGTCCGCGGCGAGGCCGAGCAACTCGGCGTCGCGGCCGGCCTCGCGCTCGAGCTCGGCGAGCTTGCCGGAGACGACGAACGTCAGCGCCGAGCGCTCAGCGGCCGCCTCGTGCAGCGCCGCGAGGCGGCGCCGCATCCGCGGCGATGCGTCGTAGGCGACCTCGTAGCGATCCCAGCGCGCGTACCACAGCTCGGCCTGCGGACGCGCGGCGAGCAGCGCGCGCGCGAGCGGCCACTGCACGGGGTGGAAGATCGCGACAGCGCGCAGGTCGCCGGGCAGCGCGCGCAGCAGGCGCCGCGCGCTCCCGCGCGCCAGGCGGTCGCGCAGCGGGGCCGGCAGCCGCGCGAGCGCGCCGTACGGCACGCGCGGCGGATCGGCGGCGGCGACCCCGTCGGCGCGCAGGAGGTCGCGCGCCTGGTCGCTGAGGATGAACCCCTCCAGCGGTCGCGGCAGCAGCAGGAGGGCGCGCGGATCCGGCACGTGCGGACAGTAGCGTGGCGCCGATGCGCAGCCTCTTCACCCGGCTGCTGACGGGCGGCGCGAGCTACCAGGCTGCGAGCATGCTGTCGGCGGCGCTGGCGCTCGTGACGCTGCCGCTCTACACGCGCGCGCTGACGCGCTCGGACTTCGGCGTCGCCGAGACGCTGCTGACGTTCATCATCCTCGCCTCGATCCTCCTGCGGCTCGGCCTCGGCGAGGCCTTCGTGCGCTTCTACTTCGCCACGCCGACCGCGGCCGAGCGGGACCGCCTCGCCCGCACGACGACCGCGGCGGTGCTGCTCGCGACGACGGCCGCGGCGCTCGCCGCGGCCGCGCTCGCCGCGCCGCTGAGCCGCCTGCTGCTGGGGTTCGAGGAAGCCGGGCTCATGCGCATCGCCGTGCTCGGCCTGTGGGCCTTCACGAACCTCGAGATCGCCTACGCGCTGTTGCGCGTCGACGAGCGCCGCCGCGCGTACGTCGCGGCCTCGGTCAGCAACGTCGTGTTGACCGTCGCGCTGACCGTGACGCTCGTCGTCGTGCTCGACGGGGGCGCGCGCGGCTACCTCGCGGGCAACTACGTCGCCTCGGCGGTCGTCCTGCTCGCGCTGTGGTGGACGCTGCGCGGGCGCCTTGCGCCGCGGTCGGGCGGCGGCGGCTGGGCCCGGCTCGGCCCGCTCCTGCGCTTCGGCGTCCCGACCGTGCCCGCCGACGCGACCGTGTTCGCGCTCAACGTCGTCGACCGTGCGTACCTCCTGCGCGCGCAGAGCGCCGCCGCGGCCGGGCTCTTCGCGCTGTCGGTGAAGCTCGCGACGGCGGTCATCCTCGCCGTGCGCGGCTTCCAGCTCGCGTGGCCGCCGCTGGCGTACTCGATCGAGGACGACGAGCGGGCGCGGCGCTTCTACGCCTCCGTCGCGACGTGGTACGTCGTCGTCGCCGGCCTCGTCGTGGCGGGACTGGCGCTGCTCGGGCGCTGGGTCGTGCGCCTGCTCGCCGCGCCGGCGTACTTCGCGGCGCACGAGGCGCTGCCGTGGGTCGCGCTGGGCTGGGCGATGTACGGCCTCTTCCTCGTGCTCGTGACGATCGGCGGCCGCGTCGGCGTGACGACGCGCACCTTCCCCGCCGCGCTGGCCGGCGTCGTCGTGAACGTCGTCGCGCTCGTCGCGCTCGTCGACCCGCTCGGCATCTCCGGGGCGGGCATCGCGCTCGTCGCCGCCTACGCGGTCATGCTCGTCGTGCTGCACCTCCTGACGCGCCGGCTCTTCGCCGTGCCGTTCGAGTGGGGGCGCCTCGCGCACGCGACGGTGCTGCTGGCCGGCGTCGCGGCCGGCGGCGAGCTGCTGCTGCCGACCGGCGGCGCCGCGGGCTTCGTCCTGCGCGCAGCCGCGCTCGCCGCGCTGCCCGTCGCGCTCGCGGCGACGGGCTTCGTCCGGCCGGCCGAGTGGGCGGGGCTGCGGAGCGTCATCCGACCCTCGACTCGGCGGCCCGCTTGAGGTGGCCCAGCCATGACGCGAGCGACCGTGGAGCGCGCTGCATCCCGGCGACGTCCGCCTCGACCGGCGCGCCCGCGAAGGATTGACTGCTCGTGCAGGCCACGGACGACGGTCGGCCCTGCCGCGGACGGCGACGAACGACGTCCACCGCCCCCGGCCGCTGCGGCGCGGCGCCAACCCGGCTGCTTCATCGTCCATGCGCGCAGCCTGTCAGGCCTCCGCTGGACCGCATGACCTCCGATTGGAAAGCGGCCCGCGTGGAAAAGACGGGTTCCATGGCCAAGTCGCGCACCCCTGCTGCCACGGGCACCGCCGCGGCCGCGGCCGTGGCGCTCGCCGGCGCCGCTGCCGCCGGCCGCAAGGTGACCCACGACCGCCGCTCGAGGCGGGCCGCGGGGCCTGACCGCGCCTACCGCCTGCGCGCTGACGAGTACGTGCCCGACGGCATCCGCCGGATCGCCGGCGGCCAGCTGTCGTCCGCGCACGAGGAGCTCGGCGGCGCGTCGAAGCAGACGCTCGGCGAGGCCGTGCACGAGACCCGCAAGCGCCTCAAGCGCCTGCGCGCCTCCCTGCGACTCTCGCGCGGCGCGCTCGGCGACGAGACCTACGATCGCGAGAACACCGTCTTTCGCATGGCCGGCCGCCGCCTGTCCGGCGCGCGCGACGCGCAGGTCCTCGTCGAGACGCTCGACGCCCTGCGCAAGCGCTTCGCCGCCGAGCTGCCGCCCGCGGCCACCGACCGGCTGCGCGCCCGGCTGCAGGACGAGCACGAGCGCGCGACGCAGGCATTGCGCGATGACGACGTCGCCATCGACACGACCCTCGGCGAGCTCGACCGTGCCCGCACGCGCGCCGCGGGGTGGACGCTCGACGCGGAGGGCTTCGACGCGCTGAAGCCGGGCCTGCGCCGCATCTACCGCCGCGGGCGCAAGCGGATGCGCCAGGCGGCGCGCGAGCCGACGACGGAGAACCTCCACGAGGCCCGCAAGCGCGTGAAGGATCTCTGGCACGCCACACAGATCGCCCGCCCTGCGGCGCCGAAGAAGCTCAAGCGGCTGTCCAGGCGCGCGCATCGCCTCGCCGACCTCCTCGGCGACGACCACGACCTCGCCGTCCTGCGCGACTACGTCGTGCGCACCCCGCAGGCCTTCGCGGACGAGGCTGCCAGGCAGGCGCTCCTGGCGGTCCTCGATCGCCGCCGCGCGACGCTCCAGCGCAAGGCGCTCGAGCTCGGCGACGAGCTCTACGGGCAGCCGCCGAAGCAGTTCGTGCGCCGGGTCGAGCGCAGGTGGCGCAAGCACACGGCGGCGCATCCCGAGCCGCTCGCGGGCTGACGCCCCGCGGCCGCAAGATCGCTGCCGCCGGGCGCCCTCGCGGACGTGGCCCAAGGTTCCCCGCGCGCGGCGCTCGTGCGTCCTAACGTCTGCACCAGTGTCCGCGCACGCGCCGCAGCCAGCCGCACCGGAGCGCCGTCCGGCGATCGTCGCCGTCGACGACGAGCCGGCGGTGCTCGCGGCCGTCGCCCGCGACCTGCGGCGCGGCTTCGGCGAGCGCTTCCGCGTCATGCGCGCCGGCTCCGGTCCCGAGGCGCTTGACCTCCTGCGCCAGCTGCGTACGCGCGGCGACCTCGTGGCGCTGCTGATCGCCGACCAGCGCATGCCCGGCATGCCGGGCACCGACTACCTCGTGGAGGCGCGCAAGCTCGTCCCGGACGCAAAGCGGGTGCTGCTCACGGCCTACGCCGACACCGAGGCCGCGATCGCGGCGATCAACGACGTGGCGCTGGACTACTACCTGCTCAAGCCGTGGGACCCGCCCGAGGAGCAGCTGTTCCCGGTCGTCGAGGACCTCCTCACGACGTGGGAGGCCGGTGCGGCGCTCCAGTCCGGTGGCGTGCGCATCGTCGGGCACCGCTTCTCCAAGGAGTCCCACGACCTGCGCGACTTCCTGGCGCGCAACCAGGTCCCGGCGCGCTGGCTGGACGTCGAGCGCGACGGCGAGGCGCGCGAGCTGCTGAAGATCGCCGCCGTCGACGACGACCGGCTCCCCGTCGCGCTGCTGGAGGACGGCTCCGTCCTGGAGCGGCCCACGGTGCTCGAGCTCGCCGAGCGGCTGGGCGTGAGCGGTCACGCGACGCAGCAGCACTACGACCTCGTGGTCGTGGGCGGCGGCCCGGCCGGGCTCGGCGCGGCGGTCTACGGTGCCTCGGAGGGCCTGCGGACCGTCATGGTGGAGCGCGAGGCGCCCGGCGGCCAGGCCGGTCAGTCCAGCCGGATCGAGAACTACCTCGGCTTCCCCGCCGGCCTCAGCGGCTCGGACCTCACGCGGCGGGCGACCGACCAGGCACGGCGCCTCGGCGCCGAGCTGCTGACCCTGCAGGACGCCGTCGGGCTGCGCGTCGAGGGCGCCGGCCGCCTGGTGGAGCTCAGCGACGGCGGCACCCTCAGCGCGAGCTGCGTCCTGATCGCCTCGGGCGTGTCGTACCGGCAGATCGACGCGCCCGGGTTCCGCGACCTCACCGGGGCCGGCGTCTACTACGGCGCGGCGATGACCGAGGCGCGCTCGTGCGCCGACCAGCACGTCGTGGTCATCGGCGGCGCGAACTCCGCCGGGCAGGCCGCCGTGTACTTCAGCCGCTATGCGCATCGGGTGACGATGCTCGTGCGCGGCGACTCGCTGAACAGGTCGATGTCGCAGTATCTCGTCGAGCAGATCGCGGCGCTGCGGAACATCAAGGTGCGGACCGGGGCCAGCGCGATCGCCGCGCAGGGCGAGGACGGTCACCTTCGCCGGGTGGTCGTGCGCGACGGCGACGGCGACGAGGCACTGGAGGTCGACGCCTGCTTCGTCTTCATCGGTGCGTCGCCGCGCACAGACTGGCTCGACGGCGTGCTCGCGCGCGACGAGCGCGGGTTCATCCTCGCCGGTGTCGACGCGCAGGCGGCGGGCTGGCCGCTCAAGCGCGACCCCTACCTGCTGGAGACGACGGTGCCCGGCGTCTTCGTCGCCGGCGACGTCCGCGCGCGCTCGATCAAGCGTGTCGCGAGCGCGGTCGGCGAGGGATCGATGGCGGTCTCGCTCATCCACGAGTACCTGCTGGAAGCATGAGCGACGGCGCGGTCACGCGGGCGGACCTGCGCACGATCGACCTCTTCGACGACCTCGACGACGCCGAGCTCGATCGCTGGGTCGCCGTCGCCCGCGAGCTGCGCGCCGACGCCGGCGAGATCCTCGCCGAGGAGGGGGCGGCGCCGCCCGGGCTGCTGCTCCTGCTGGAGGGCAGCGTGCAGACGTTCCTCGTCGAGCACGAGCGCGCCGAGCCCGCGGGGACCATGCGCGCGCCCACCTGGATCGGCGCCATCGCCGTGCTTACCGGCGATGACATGGCCCTCCGGCTGCGGGCCGAGACCGCCTGCCGCTTCGCGGTCATCGAGCCCGCCGACTTCCGCTCGCTCGTCTTCAGCCAGCAGGCGGTGCACCAGCGCGTCATGGCGCAGGTGAGGCCGGTCATCAGCCGCGTCGCCGACCTCGGGCAGCACCGCGAGCGCCTCACCGCACTGGGGACGATGGCGGCCGGCCTCGCGCACGAGCTCAACAACCCGGCCGCCGCCGCCCGCCGCGCCGCCTCGGACCTGGCCGAGATGGTCGACGTCGTCAACTCGTCGATCGCGCGCTTCGTGGAATCCGGCGTGGAGCGCCTCGACGCCGAGGGGCTCGTCGCGCTCCAGCAGCAGGCGGTCGCCCGCGCGGCGACTGCGACCGCGCTGGACACGCTCGATGCCGCCGACGCCGAAGACGCGCTGCTCGCGCGCCTGGAGACGCTGTCGATCTCCGAACCGTGGCGGATCGCCGAGCCGCTGGCCGCCGCCGGACTCGACGACGTGTGGCTCGCGCGCGTCGCGGAGCTGGCCGGGCCGGCGACCGACGCCGCCCTGCGCTGGATCGCCGCCACGCTCAGCGCCAGCCGCCTCGCCGCCGAGCTGGAGCAATCGACCGAGCGCATGTCGACGCTCGTCGGGGCCGTCAAGAGCTATGCCTACATGGACCGCGGCGGGCTCGTGGAGACCGATCTGCACGAGGGCTTGGAGACGACGCTCGTCGTGCTCGGCCACAAGCTCAAGCACTCGACGATCGAGGTCGTGCGCGACTACGATCGCGGCCTGCCCCGGCTGACCGTCCGCGGGTCCGAGCTCAACCAGGTCTGGACGAACCTGCTCGACAACGCGATCGACGCGCTCGGCGACCACGGCACGATCACGATCACCACCCGCCGCGACGGCGACTGCGCCGAGATCGCGATCACCGACGACGGTCGCGGCATCCCCGCGGAGGTCATCGACCGCGTCTTCGACCCGTTCTTCACGACGAAGGACGTCGGCCGTGGCACCGGCCTCGGGCTGTCGACCGCGCGTCGCATCATCACCGACCGCCATGCCGGCTCGATGACGGTCGAGTCCCGCCCTGGCCGCACCGCGTTCCGCGTGCGCCTGCCGTTCACGCAGTCCTGAGCCGCGCGCGGCTACGCGGCGGGCCGGTCGCGGCGTAGAGCAGCTAGGGCTGCCGTGTCCGGATCATGTGATGGAGGGAGCCGCTTCGGGGGCCAGAGCGGGCGCCGCGTCGTCGCGGCTTTCGATGGCGCGCATGCCGGGAAGGAAGAGGCAGGCGAACGTCACCAGGGCGCCGAGCACGCCGGCGGCAACCAGGGTCGTCCGGGCCCCGAGCGCTGCGGCGACGGGCGCGGTCAGGGCAAAGGAGAGCGGCACCAGCCCGATCGAGATGAACCAATCGACGCTTGACACCCGTCCCAGCAGCCGTGAAGGGACCAGGCGGTGCTTGGTCGTCGCCCACACGATGAGGCCGGCGGTCTCGAGCACGTTGAAGACGAACGCGGCGAGCATCAGCTGCCAGGGCAGGACGGCGAGCCCGTAGCCGGCGACTGCAAGCGTCCCGATCGACCAGGCGACCAGGATGAAGGTCATATTGCGGCGCGGGATGCCCCGTTGGCCCATGACCGCGGCGGCGGCGAGGGCGCCGATCCCGCCGGCCGCGAACACGGCGCCGAGCACGCCGGCGCCGCCCCCGATGTCCTGCTTGACGAGGTAGGGGAGCAGGACCTCGGTCGGTCCCATGAAAAGCAGGTAGCTGATCGTGGCGCCGCAGAACGTGCCCCAGAGCCAGACGTGCCGGCGCACGAAGCGAAAGCCCTCGCGCATCTCGCCGACCAGCGTGCCGGCCTCTTGCGGGTCGTCGTTCGCCGCCGCGGCCGTGCGCATGCGGATGATGCACGCGGCGGAGAAGGCGAAGCTCGCCGCGTTGATCGCGAACCCCCAGCCGGCACCGGTCGCCGCGACGACGATGCCGCCGAGCGCGGGGCCGGCCAGCCGCAGCGCCGCCGGGCGCACGAACTGGTCGAGCGAGTTGGCCTCGGCGAGCTGGTCGGCCGGCACGACGTCGGGGACGATCGCGTCGAAGGCGGGGCCGAAGAAGGCTGTTGCGGCCCCGTACACGGCCGTCAGCGCGACCATGTGCCACAGCTCGAGCACCCCGCCGAGGGCGAGCGCAGCGAGCGCTCCGATCGCCAGCGCGCGGACGACGTCGGAGGTGACCATGAGCAGGCGCCGGTCCACGCGGTCGCTGATCGCGCCGCCAACCAGCAGCAGGACGACCTGGGGCAGCGAAGTCGCCAGCCCGATCATGGCAAGCGCGCTCGGCGTGTCGGAGATCTCGTAGGCCGCCCAGGCGATGGCGACCATGAACGCGCCGTCGCCGAGCAGGGAGACGGTCATCCCG
>DASWQM010000325.1:0-12655 GCA_036403675.1 Solirubrobacteraceae bacterium
TCGCGAGCACGATCGCGTCGAGCTCGCCGTCGGCGAGCAGGTCGTCGAGCTGCGCGGTGAAGCGCGTGCGCGGATGCTTGGCGGCGAGGCGCTCGCGCACCTCGTCGCGCTCGTCGCAGCACCACGCAAGCTCCGCACCCGCGACCTGCTCGACGTTGCGGGCGAGGTTCGGGCCCCAGTAGCCGAGGCCGACGACGCCGATCCGCGTAACGTCGCCGGTAGGTCGCAGCTTGCGGCGATCGGACGGCGAAACATCGGTCGGTCGCGGTGCACGGCGACCGGACAGCGAACGATCCTCCATCACAGGAGCACGGCCCGCCCGCCGGAACGGCGCGTCACGCCGCGCAGGTCGAGCGCGAGCGGAACCTGCATGACCGCGGCGTCGTGGTCGACGCCGGGATGCGCGGTGACGATGAGCGCCAGGTCGGCGCCCGCGAGGGCGGTGTCGAACGGCTCGCTGCGCAGGCCATGCTCGGGCAGCTCGGGCACGAACGGGTCGTGGTAGCTCAGGTCCGCCCCGAGCGACGCGAGCAGGGTCACGATCTTCAGCCCCGGCGACTCGCGCATGTCACCCACACCGGCCTTGTAGCTCACGCCGAGCACGGCGATCTTCGATCCGCGCACGGGCTTGCCGGCGTCGTTGAGCAGGCGCTCGACCTTCGCGACGCAGTGGTAGGGCATCTGCTGGTTGATCTTGCCGGCGAGCTCGATGAACTCGGTCGTCATGTCGAACTCGCGCGCGCGCCACGACAGGTAGAACGGGTCCACCGGCATACAGTGGCCGCCCATGCCGGGGCCGGGCTCGAAGCGCATGAACCCGAAGGGCTTGGTCGCGGCCGCGTCGACGACCTCCCAGATGTCGATCTGCATGCGGTCGCAGAGCATCGCCAGCTCGTTGACGAGCGCGATGTTGACCGAGCGGAAGATGTTCTCCAGGAGCTTCGCGAGCTCCGCCGCCTCGGGCGTCGAGACCCGCACGATCGTGTCGCAGACCTCGCCGTACAGCGCCTCGGCGCGATCGCCGCACGCCTGCGTCAGGCCGCCGACGACCTTCGGCGTCGTGCGCAGCGTGTGGTCGGTCCTGCCGGGATCGACGCGCTCGGGGGAGTAGGCGAGGTTGAAGTCGCGGCCCGCGACGAGGCCCGACTCGGACAGGATCGGCGCGACGCGGCCGCGCGTCGTGCCCGGGTACGTCGTCGACTCCAGCACGACGAGCTGTCCGGGCCGCAGCACGCCCGCGAGCTCGCGCGATGCGCCGATGAGCATGCCGAGATCGGGCTCGCGGTTGGGCGTCAGCGGCGTCGGGACGCAGATGAGGATCGCGTCGCAGCGCGCGAGCGCCGCGAAGCGCGTCGTCGGCTCGATCCGCGTCGCGACGGCGCCCAGCGCCGCGTCGGAGACGTCCTGGACATACGACTCGCCGCGGCGCAGCGCATCGATCTTGCGCCGTTCGATGTCGACGGCCACGACGTCGCGGCCCTCGGCGGCGAAGGCGACTGCGAGCGGCAGGCCGACGTAGCCCATGCCGATGACTCCCACGGCCATATCGCGCGGAAGTCTAGAAGCTGGTCCGGGCGCGACGAAGCCGCCTCAGGCCGCCGGTGCGGTGGCCCGCAGATCGGTGAGATCGGCCTGCACCATCTCCTCGATCATCGCCTGAAAGCTCGTCTCAGGCTCCCAGCCGAGCCGCTCGCGGGCACGCGAGATGTCGCCGACGGGCGGTGTGCGCTCCGCCGGGCGGACGAGCTCGGGATCGACCCGCACGTGCTCGGCCGGGTCGAGCCCGACGCAGCCGAACGCCGTGTCGACGAGCTCGCGGACGGTGCGCCCGACGCCGCCGGCGAGGATGTAGTCGCCCGGCTCCTCCTGCCGCAGCATGAGCCGGAACCCGCGGACGACGTCGCGCGCGTGGCACCAGTCGCGGACGGCGTCGAGGTCGCCGAGCACGAGCTCGTCCTGCAGCCCGAGCTTGATCGCCGCGGCGCCGCGCGTCACCTTGCGCGGGAGGAACCGCTCGGGCCGCCGCGGCGACTCGTGGTTGTAGGCGATCGCGCTCGAGGCGTGCAGGCCGTGCCTGCGCCGCAACGTGTCGACGAGCCCGTACGCCGCGAGCTTCGCGACGCCGTACGGCGAGCGCGGGCGCATCGGCGTCTCCTCGTTCTGCGGCGAGACGCTCGCCGCGCCGAAGACCTCGCCCGAGTTGGCGACGAGCACGCGAACGCCGCCGGCCACCTCGCTGGACGCCTGCAGCAGCGTCGCGGTCGCCCCGGCCACGAGCGCGAGCGTGCCCGCGGGGTCCCTCCACGATGCCGGCACGAACGTCGGCGCGGCGAGGTGGTACAGCTCGTCGGGCTGCGTCTCGAGCACCGCCCGGCGCACCGAGTCGTGATCGGCGAGATCGCCGTGGACGGTGCGCACGCCGTCGAGCGTCAGCGGAGCGCGGACCATGCCGACGACGTCGTAGCCGTCGTCGAGCAGCAGCTCCGACAGGTACGAGCCGTCCTGGCCGGTGATGCCCGTGACCAGCGCGCGCGGCACGCGCGAAGCCTAGGACCCGGCGGGCGCGGGCGCGACCCTTGCGCGTGGCGACCGGGCCCGGCGCTCCAGCCGTGGCGACGCGAACAGCGCCATCCCCAGCCAGCCCGCCAGCGGCAGCGCCCACGCGAGGTAGGTCGCGCAGTAGCGCAGCGACTCCATGGTCATCTGGCTCATGGTGTCGAGGCTCGGCGGGAACGTGAGCGCCAGCGCAGCGCTCGCGAACAGCGTCACGCGCGGCCAGCCGTCGCGCCCCAGCGCCTCCCACGCCAGCAGCGAGAGCAGAAACGGCGCGTGGTAGTAGTCGATGTTCCAGGGATCGAGCAGACAGCGCAGGAGCATGAGCAGCGCGAAGAGCGCGAGCGCGTCCTCCGGGCGCCGGCGCGCGCGCCGGCGCCAGTACAGCCATCCCAGCGGAACGCCCAGCAGGACGATCAGGGGATGACTGAGCGTGCCGAGCCAGGTCGGGATCTTCTCCGCGAAGCCGGGTGCGCTGACCCGCTCGGCGGCCGTGCGGGGCGTGGAGAACGGCCACAAGACGTTCGCCGGCGTGACGACCGGCTGCGCCTGCGCGATCGACTTCTGCATCCCGATGACGGCCTGCGGCTGCGCCAGCATCGCCGGCAGCGCGATCGCGGCCGCCAGCACGCCCGCCACGACGCCGAGTCGGATGTGGTACCGGGTGGCCGCCAGCAGCGTCGGGATGATCGCGATCACCGCCCATTGCTTCGTGGCGACGGCGAGGCCGAGCAGGACGCCCGCGAGCAGGCTGCGCCCGCGCGTGGCGGCGATGATCGCGGCGACGCAGAGGGCCCCGCCCAGGAACTCCTCCGGATGGCCCCAGTGCAGCGCGCGGAACGTGCCGGGGTTGACGACGGCGAGCACGCTCACGAGCAGGACGGCGGCGGCCGGGCGGCCGAGCGCGAGCATCCGCCGCCGCAGGACCAGCGCGAGCGCGACGAGCGCCGCGACGCAGGGCAGGGCGCCCGCGAGGTAGACGACCGTCAGGCTCTGGTCGTAGACGAGCCACGCGAACGGCGCGCGCAGGACGAGCGAGAACTCGCCCATGAGGGCGGGGTTGGCGGCGAACGCGTGCAGGTCGCCGCGGGCGAGCGCGTCGATCGGGGCCGCGGCGTCGGTGAAGTAGTCAAGGCCGTCGGCGATCCCCACGACGCTGCGCAGCACGAGCACGCAGGCGATCAGGACACCGGCGGCGGCGAGCACGCGGGAAGCGCGGAGGGACGTCACGCAGGTCTCATCGGCGGGGCCCGCGCCCGGCTTGAGTCGCGGTCAAGGGCTCTGGGCGTGGTCGATTTCCGCCGAGGGGGTAGGGGAGAAACGACCCGTTCCTGAACAAAACCGCGACTTTTGCCTCGTGGTGCCGTTATACGGCCATCACGCACAAGGCGCCGGACCCCACCGGCGGCCCACATGATCCTCCAGCCCAGCCACCCCCTTTCATTGGAATCGCAGGCGCTTCCTGCGCTGGAGCACGACCCGGCCGCGCCCATGCGCGGGCTGGAGTGCGAGTCGGTGCTGGGCATCCCGCTCGCCCTGGCGGAGTACGACGGCGTCATGGACTGGATGGACGAGATCGTGCGCACCGAGCAGCGCGTGTCGATCAGCGCCGCCGCAGTGCACCTCGTCATGGTGGCCCGCGAGGACCCGGAGACCCATCAGGCCCTGCTCAACACGCTCACCGTCCCCGACGGCCAGCCGCTCGTCTGGGCGCTGCGCGCGCTCGGCCACCCGCACGCCTCGCGGATCTACGGCCCCGAGCTCATGGCGCGCTACTGCGAGCGCGCGGCGGCCAGCGGTGTGCGCATGTTCCTCTACGGCGGGCGCAACCAGGGCGCCCTCGTGCAGCTCGTCCTGACCCTGCGCCAGCGCTACCCCGGCCTGAACATCGCCGGCGGCTACTCGCCGCCCTTCCGGCCGCAGACCTACGACGAGCGCCACGCCATCGCCGCCGAGATCAACGCCTCGCGCGCGGACGTCGTGTGGGTCGGCATCGGGCAGCCCAAGCAGGAGAAGTGGATGGCGGAGATGCGCGACCTGCTCGACGCGCCGATCCTCGCGGGCGTGGGCGCCGCGTTCGACTTCCACGCCGGGCTCGTTCCGCAGGCACCCACGTGGATGCAGGAGACGGGCTTGGAGTGGACGTTCCGGCTGGCACACGAGCCACGCCGGCTGTGGCGGCGCTACGCCCGCTACAACCCTCGCTTCATCGCGGGCTTCGCCCGGCAGTACGCGCAGCACCGCATGCGGGCCGCTCTGACCGACCGGTAGATTCCGGCCCCCCATGCTCCCCGAGGTCGCCGTCATCGGGTTGGGCCGGATCGGCCTTCCCCTGGCCATATCCTTCGCCGACCGCGGACTCAACGTTCTCGGCATCGACAAGGACGCGCAGCGCCTGCGGGCCGTCGAAGACGCGCAGATGCCCTTTCAGGAGCCGGGTGCGCAGGAGGCGCTGGAGCGCGTGCGTGCCGCCGGCCGGCTCGCGGTCTCCGACCGCGTGGCCGACGCGGCCGCGGCCGAGCACATCGTCATCACGCTCGGGACGCCGTCCTTCTCGCACATCGAGATCGACATCGGCGACATCCGCTCCGCGCTGGACGACCTGCTCGGCCTGCTCCGTCCCGGGCACGCGCTGACGCTGCGCTCGACGATCGCCCCGGGCACCACCGACTTCGTGGCCGGCTACCTCGCCAAGCACTGCAACTTCGTCATCGGAGAGGACGTCTTCGTCGCCCACTGCCCCGAGCGCATCGCGGCCGGCCACTTCATGGAGGAGATCCAGAGCCTGCCGTGCATCGTCGGCGGCGTCGGCGAGGAGTCGGGCGAGCGCGTCGGAGCGCTGTTCTCGGTCTTCGGCGCCCCGATCGTGCAGACCTCGCCCGTGCAGGCCGAGCTCGCCAAGATCTGGACGAACATCCTGCGCTACGCGCACTTCGCGCTGCCCAACCTCCTCATGATGGACTGCGAGCAGCACGGGGCGAACGTCTTCGACGTCATCGATCTCATCAACCGCGACTATCCGCGCGGCGGGATCGCGATGCCCGGCCTGACCGGCGGCACGTGCCTGCGCAAGGACTTCGCGTTCAGCGAGGAGCGCTCCAACGCGCCGGGCATGCTGCTCGCGGTGTCGCGCGTCAACGAGTCGGTCCCGCTGTTCCTCGTCGAGGGCATGAAGCGCCGCATCGGCTCGCTCAACGGGCGCAAGATCGCCGTCCTCGGCCTCGCCTTCAAGGGCAACACCGACGACGAGCGCGATTCGCTCGCGTACAAGCTCGTGCGGCTGCTCGAGCGCGAGCTCGCCGACGTGGTCGCCCACGATCCGCGCGTCGCGACGCCGACGGCGCCGTTCGAGCAGGTCGTCGCCGGCGCCGAGGCGATCGTCGTGGCGGCCAACCACGACGAGTTCCGCGGGGTCGGGCCGCTGCGCCTCATCGCCGAGCTCGCGCGCGACGACGCGCTCATCGTCGATCCCTGGAACTGCTTCGGCGCGGCGCAGGTCTTCGCCTACGTCACCGAGCTCAGCGCGATCACGAACGGCCGGGTCGCGCTTCCGTGAGCCGCGTCCTGGTGACTGGCGGCGCCGGGACGATCGGCGCCGCGGTCGTGCGACGCCTCCTGCGCGATCCGGCCTACGAGGTGCGCGTCTCCGATCAGCGCCCGGCGCCGCAGTGGATGCGCGAAGGCTGCGAGGTGCACACCGGCGACCTGCGCGACCTCGCCGAGACGCGCGCCGCCACGAAGCGCTGCTCGCACGTCATCCACCTCGCCGCGATCGTCGGCGGGATCGCCAACTTCCACAAGCTCCCGCACACGCTGACGACCGTCAACAGCGCCCTCTACGACAGCGTCATCCAGGCGGCGCTCGACTACGACGTCGAGCGTTTCGTCTACGTGTCGAGCTCGATGGTCTTCGAGCGCGCGACGCAGTACCCGACGACCGAGGAGCACGTGTGGGAGGTCGCCATGCCGCGCTCGGCCTACGGCTTCTCGAAGCTCAACGGCGAGGTCTGGTGCCGGGCGGCGCACGACGAGCACGGCCTCCCGTTCACGATCTGCCGCCCGTTCAACGCCTACGGGCCGGGGGAGATGCCCGATGACGAGCCCGGCATCGCGCACGCGGTGCCCGACCTCATCCGCAAGGCGCTCTCGGGCCAGCACCCGCTGCAGATCTTCGGCTCCGGCGAGCAGACGCGCACGCTCACGCACATCGACGACATCGCCGACGGCATCGTCACGGCGATGGGCTCGCCCGCGGGGCTGCACGAGGACTTCAACATCTCCGCCTCGGAGGAGCTGAGCGTCGCGGAGATCGCGCGCATCGTCTGGGAGGCCTGCGGCCGTGACCCGGCGGCGTTCGAGCTCGAGCACCTCCCGACCTTCGCGGTCGACGTACAGCGGCGCTGGCCGAGCGTCGAGAAGGCGCGCCGGCTGCTCGGCTGGGAGGCGCAGATCGACGTGCGCGAGGGCATCGCCCAGACCGCGGAGTGGCTACGCGAGCGCCTCGAAGTGGCGTAGCTGCCACGCTGTACGCCGGCACGCGGCGCGCCGCAGGCTCCCGGTGCCGCGCTGCGGGGCCCCGGGAGCCGCACGGACGCGCCTCTCCCCCAGCAAAGCGGCCACCCTACGCCCGAAAGCGGCGCAACGCAAGACCTACGCAGGTTCGAGTGCTGCAAACGTGAGCCGCAGGCCCTCCACGAGCGGCGTCTGCGCGCTCCAGCCGAGCACCTCTCTCGCACGGCCGGCGTCGAGGCACGAACGCTCGATCTCGCCCAGCCGCGCGGGCGCGAACTCCGGCTCGGGCGCATCGGGACCGTGCAGCTCGGCGAGCCGCGCGACGATCTGCAGGACCGACGTCTCCTCCTCGGTGCCGATGTTCACGACGCCGCCGGCGTCGCTCGCGCCCGCGCTCAGCAGCGCCTCGACGAGGTCGGCGACGTAGATGTAATCGCGCGTCTGGCGACCGTCGCCGAAGATCCTCGGCCGCGCGCCCTCGCGCAGGCGCCCGCAGAAGATCGCGATGACGCCCGCCTCGCCGTGCGGGTCCTGGCGCGGGCCGTAGACGTTGCCGAAGCGCAGCGCGATCGTCGACAGCCCGTAGAGGCGCTCGTAGAGCCCGAGGTAGCGCTCGGCGCAGAACTTGCTCGTGCCGTAGGCCGCCATCGGCAGCGGGTCGACGCTCTCGGGCGTCGGCAGGACGTCGGTCTCGCCGTAGATCGCCCCGCCCGTCGACGAGAAGACGACGCGTTCGGCGCCCGCGGCGCGGGCCGCCTCGAGGACGTTGATCGTGCCCTCGACGTTCGTGCGCGCGTCGAGCGCCGGGTCGGCGAGCGAGACGCGGACGTCGACCTGGGCGGCGAGGTGGAAGACGATCTGCGGCCGCGCCGCGGCGACGACGCTCGCCAGCGCCGGCGCGTCGCGGACGTCGACCCGCTCGAGGACGGCACCGGCCTCCAGGGCCCCGGCGAGGTTGGATTCCCGGCCGCTGGAGAGGTCGTCGACGACCGTCACGTCATCGCCGCGAGCACGCAGCGCGTCGACGAGATGAGAACCGATGAAACCGGCGCCGCCGGTGACGAGCGTCCGCATGCGCGGGGCAGTCTAGTGGGGTAGATTCGCAGTCGTTTGACCCGTGGGTCACCGGGGGTAGGGGCCGGTGCAGTCCACCATGACTATCGGGAGGTCGGGATGAAGCTGGGTAGGCGGCCGAAGCCCAAGAAGGACCAGGCGATGGACGCCTTCGCGTCCGTGGCGAAGACCTGGTCGGAATGGCACCTCGCCGAGCGCGCCGGCAAGGGCGTCGCGAAGGGTGCGAAGGGTGCGAAGAAGAGTGCGAAGAAGGCCGCGGAGCTGAGGGGCGGCAAGCCCTCCGGCGTGAAGCGCGTCGTCACCGGCACGCCCGCGAAGGTCGCCGGCGGCATGGCGGTGCTCGCCGGCATCGGCGCAGCCGTGGCCCGCAAGCTCAAGGGCGGCTCCGAGCCCGACTACGCGCCGCCGGCGCCCCACGAGCCGGCGGCCGCGCCGCCCGCACCTCCGCCGCCCCCACCCGCGCCGGGTCCGCCCCCACCCGCGCCGGGTCCGCCGCCGCTCGCGGCCGCGCCGCCGCCCCCGCCGGAGCCGCCGCCCCCGCCGGTCGTGGAGGAACCGTCGCCCGCCGAGCCGGCGCCCGCGGACGAGCCGGCGCCCGCCGAGGCGGACGGACCGGGCGACAGCGCCAAGCCCTAGCGCGGCGACGTCTCGCGCGCGGCCGCCGCCAGGAGCACGGCGTCGACCGCGTCCGCCAGGTTCTGCCCGAGCCGCTCGCGCGAGAGGCCGAGCTCGTAGCGCTGGTGGTAGTAGAGGTCCGCGGCCAGCGGCGCGAGGATCAGCTCGGCGAACCAGGCGGCGTCGATGCCCGGCGCCGCCTCCTCCAGCAGGATCGTCGCGTGCAACCGCCAGGCGCGGTAGGCGCCGACGTGAAAGCGTGCCCCCGGCGTCGAGCCGTGCAGCGCGCGTAGCAGCTGCAGGTTCTCCCCGACCAGGTCGGCGAGGGCGCGGAGGAAGGCGACCAGTCGCTCCCGCGGCGGTGCGCCCGGGCCGAGCGGCGGCGGGCCGGTCAGCAGGCGCTCCTGGAAGCTGCGCTCGCGCTCGTCGAGCAGGCTGGCGAGCAGGCCGGCCTTGTCGCCGAAGCGGCGGTAGACGGTCCCCACGCCGACGCCCGCGGCGCGCGCGACCTCGCGGATGTCCAGGGTGTCCACCCCGGCGTCGAAGACGAGTCGCTGCGCGGCGGCGAGCACCCGCTCGCGGTTGCGCAGCGCGTCCCGGCGCTCGGGCGCGGCGCCGGCCATCTGCAGCGGCACGCCGGGGCGCGGCTGCTCTGTCTCCGGCGGGTCCTCCACGGGTTCATCCAAGCACGGGATCTCGACGGCGAAAAGCTGGGCGTCCATACCAGGGAGGATAGCTCGTTCGGAACATGTTCCGCTTGGTGTGCTACGCTGGCGTCGTCGTGAAAGCGGAACCTGTTCTTATTTCTTTGAGGGAGACTCCCATGGCAACCGCCACCACCCGCATCGCCGACGGCACCTACACGTCGGATCCCGTGCACTCCAGCTTCCAGGCCGGCCTCAGCCACATGGGGGTCGGCTCGTTCCGGACGACGTTCTCGGAGATCGAGGCGCGCCTGACCTCCGATGCCGGCGCGGCCCGCGTCACCGGCCGCGTCCCGGTCGCGTCGATCGCGATCCACAACCCGCCGGAGTTCCGCGAGCACGTCGTCAACGGCGCGGACTTCTTCGATGCCGCCAACCACCCGGAGATCAGCTTCGAGTCATCCCGCCTGGCGCTCGAGGACGACGGCACGGTCGAGCTCGAGGGCGAGCTCGTCATCAAGGGGATCGCCAAGCCGCTCCACGCGACCGGCACCTGGCGCGAGCCGGTCGAGGATCTCGCGGGCGGCGTCCGCATGGCGCTCGACCTCAACGCGGTCGTCGATCGCCGCGACTGGGACCTGAGCTGGCAGGCGCCGCTGCCCAAGGGCGGCGATGCGCTCGGCTGGGACGTGACGCTCGAGGCCCAGCTCGAGCTCGTCAAGGACGCCGGCTAGCCATGCGCGTCCTGGGCATCTCGGGCTCCCTGCGCCAGGCATCCCACAACACCAAGCTCCTGCGGGCGGCGGCTGCCGAGCTGCCGCCCGGGGCGAGCTTCGTGCTGTTCGAGGAGCTGGCCGCAGTCCCACCGTACGTCGAGGACCACGACGGCGACGATGCTCCATCCGGCGTCGCCGCGCTGCGGGCGGCGATCGAGGCCGCCGACGCCGTCATCGTCGCGACGCCGGAGTACAACTCGTCCGTGCCGGGTCAGCTCAAGAACGCGCTGGACTGGGCCTCGCGACCGCTTGCGACGAACGCGCTGCGCGGCAAGCCCGTCGTCGTCGTCGGCGCGAGCACCGGCGTCTTCGGCGCCGTCTGGGCGCAGGCCGAGCTGCGCAAGATCCTCGGAGCGATCGGTGCGTGGGTGCTCGATCTCGAGCTGCCCGTCGGGCAGGCGGACGACGCGTTCGCCGCCGACGGGTCGCTGCGCGATCCGCGGCTGCGCGAGCTGCTCGCCGACGCGGTCGCGGCGCTCGTCGACGCGGCGACGCCGCTAGCACGTGCCAACCCAGCGCTGGCAGGGACTGGCACCGCACGAGCGGCCTAGCGATTGGTTCCACGGGCGGCCGGGCGCCGCTGCCACGATCCTGCCTACGGAGTGCAGGAGGACCACGAGGCAGGACGATGGCACGCGGCGAGACCAGGCGTGTGCCACAGCCGGCCGTCAGCCGGCCCCGTCGTAGACGGCCGCGAGCGCGTCGCCCACCGCCTGCGGCGAGGCCAGCGTCAGCACGCGCCGGCGGCCTGCGTCACCGGCCGCGGCGTCGCGGAAGCGCGCCCGCGCCGCGAGCGCCAGCGCCGCCGCGTCGCCCGGCTCGACAAGCCCCTCGGTGCCGCACAGCTCGGGCAGCGCGCCGATCGCGCTGCCGGCGACCGGCACGCCGGCGCCCATCGCCTCGGCGGCCGCCAGGCCGAAGGTCTCGGCGGCGCGCGACGGCACGAGCGCGAGCCCGGCATGCGCGCGCAGGCGGGCGAGCTCGGCCTCGTCGACGTGGCCGGCGAAGCGCGTGTCGGTCCCGGCGGCGCGCGCCTCGAGCGCCGCGCGCTGGGGCCCGTCCCCCGCGACGACGAGCGGCAGCCCGGCGGCGGCGCAGGCCGCGATCGCGACGTCGATCCCCTTCTCGGGCGCCAGGCGCGAAGCGACGAGCACGTGCTGCCCGCGCGCCGCGCTCGAGGCCGTGGCGACGTCGCGGACGACGTGGCCGACGACGTGCACGGGACAGATCAGCGGCGCCCCGAGCTCCTGCAGGCGCTGGTGGGCGAACGCGCTCGGGACGACGACGGCGTCGGCCGCTTCGACGAGCCGGCGCTGCCAGAGCGCGAGCGCGGCGCCGTAGACGGCCGCCTCGCGGCCGGTCCCGCGGCAGTTCAGGCGCACGCCGGGCAGCGTGTTGCGCCCGTGGCAGCGGGTGCAGTCCGCGCCGCGGGTGAAGCACGTCCCGACGGCGCACACGAGGCGGTAGTTGTGCAGGTGCAGGATCGTCCGTGCGCCGGCGGCGCGGGCGGCCGCGAGCGCGCGCCAGCCGAGCGACGGGTTGACGTTGTGGGCGTGGACGACGCGCGCGCCGGTGCGCCGCACGGCGGCGGCGACCTCCGCGGGCTGCACGCCGCCGCCGAGGAGACCGGCCGCCGCGCGGGCGCGGCCGATCGTCGCGCTGTCGCGAGAGAGCAGCTCGACGTCCTCGCCGAGGTGCTCGCGCACGAGCCACATGAGGTCCTCGACCGCGCGCTCCTCCCCGCCGGTCGTGCGGTAGCGGTTGTGGAGGAAGAGGATCACGAGAGGCGCGCGGTTCGTGCCAGATGAGCCGCGGGGGTGCGCCAAAGCTAGCCTCTCGCCACCACGATGGCCTTGACAGCGAGCATCATCGTCCCCACCCGTGAGCGGGCGGGGTACCTGGACGTCGCGCTTGCGTCGATCGCGCCGCAGGCGGCCGCGGCGGGCGCCGAGCTGCTCGTCGTCGATGACGGTCCGGACCCCGCCACGCGCGCGACGGCCGAGCGCCACGGCGCGCGCTATGTCGCCCACGACGCGACGCGAGGGCTCAACGCGGCACGCAACACCGGCATCGACGCGGCGCGCGGCGAGCTGCTCGTCTTCGTCGACGACGACGTCGAGGCGCGGCCCGGCTGGCTCGACGCGCTGCTTCACGCCGAGCAGCGTGCCGAGCCCGACGTCGGCGTGCTGACCGGACCGATCCACGCCCGCTTCGATGACCACCCGTTTCGCTCCTGCGGTCGCGAGGGCCCGCCGATCACGAGCCAGCACCACGGCGCGCAGGATCGCGACGTGGCCCATGCCTGGGGCGCGAACATGACGCTGCGGCGATCGGCGCTCGAGCGCGCCGGGCGCTTCGACGAGACGCGCGAGCTCTACGGCGACGAGCAGGAATGGCAGTCGCGGCTGCACGCCGCCGGCGGGCGCGTGCGCTACGTCGCCGCGGCCGCGCTCGACCACCGGCGCGCCGGCGACGACGCGC
>DASWQM010000326.1:0-4427 GCA_036403675.1 Solirubrobacteraceae bacterium
CGAAAACCGGCGCAGCTTGGATGGCGGCGCATCATCACAGATATCGCGCGCTCTCGCGGACGGGTGCAGGCCCGGCGAGCACGGCGTCGACCAGCCCGCAGACGGGCGCGTCGGCGATCGCGCCGCGGATCTCGTTCTACTGCACGGTGCCGTTCGCAACGACGAGCACCAGCGTCACGGTGCAAGGCATGCAAGGCCCTCCCCTCCTCAAGGCAGTTATGGCCGCCCGGGGTACGTTACGCCCGGGTGCTGCGGCCACAAGACCTAGAAACGTAGGGTCTCATTTTCGGTCACATGACTCTCCGAAAACCGGCGTCCCGCGCGGCGCGGGAGTGATGGGCTCACGCCGCTCATGCCGGCAGCTCCACCCGGAACTGCGCGCCTCGCGCCGCCGCCTCGAGCGTGACGTCGCCGCCGACCGCGCGCGCCAGGCGGCGCGCGAGCGCGAGTCCGAGGCCGGCGCCGGCGTGGCCATTGGCCCCGACCTGGCGGCCGGGCTCGAAGACGAGCTCCCTCGTCTCCGCGGGGACGCCCGGGCCGTCGTCGGTGATGACGATCACGACACGGCCGCGGCCGCGAGCGGCCGAGATCGTCACGCGCGAGGACGCGTAGCGGGCCGCGTTGTCGAGCAGCGGGGCGATGATCCGCTCGGCGAACCCCGCGTCGACGCCGACCGTCAGCCGGCCTTCTGGGGGGATGACCTCCAGGACGAGGCCGCGCTCGCTCAGCGCGGCCGTCCACGCCGCGCCGAGGTGCCCGAACGTCGTCGCGAGGTCGCTGCGGCCCTCCTCGCTCCCGACCTCCGCCCGCGCCGCCGCCATGAGCGTCTCGAGGATCCGGTCCATCTGCCGCGCGCTGCGGTCGATGACGGCGTAGGCCTCGCGCCGATCCTCGACCGCGCGCTCGCGACGCTGGAGGAGCTCGACCTCGGCGACGATCCGCGCAAGCGGCGTGCGCAGCTCGTGCGAGAGCTCGGCCGACAGCCGCTGCTCGTGACGCAGGCTCGCGGCGAGGCGGTCGAGCAGGCCGTCGAACGTCCGGGCGAGCTCGCCGAGCTCTCCGGGTCGCGGCTCGGGGCCGAAGCGCCGGCCGACGTCGTGCTCGCTCCAGGCGGCGGCCGACGCCGTCATCTCGTGGACGGGCGCGAGCGCCCGGCCGATCGTGATCCAGGTCCCGCCGCAGACGGCGGCCGCGAGCAGCCCCGCCAGCGCGATCGACGCGATGAGCGTGAGCTCGACCGTGCGGTGGTAGGGCTCGAGCGACAGGCTCGCCACGACCGTGCCCACCTGCCTGCCGCCCGCGTGGATCGGCGTCGCATAGAGGCGGGCGTCCTCGTCGGCGACGTCTTCGAAGACGTGCGCGCGCCCGGCGAGACGCTCCGCCGCCAGCGCGAGGCGGCGGTCGACGATCGGCCGCTCGATCGCGCGCAGCCCCTCGAAGACCCAGACGCGCTGGTCGATCGCGCTGTCGCCCGGCGACTCGCGGACGCTGAGCCGGTCGCCGTGGACCGACACGGTCGTGGCGACCGCGGCTGCCTCGGAGCGCAGCCGATCCGCGGCATCGCTGTCGAGGCTGCCGGCGATCACGACGTTGAACGCGAGCGTCAGCACCGCGATCGCGATGACCGCGGCGACCACCGCGAACGCGGTCAGGCGCCCGCGCAGCGTCCGGAAGCGCCTCAATGCAGCCGATACCCGACGCCGTGCGCGGTGGTGATCCGTACCTGTGCCGGCAGAGTCCGCAGCTTGCGGCGCAGCCGCGAGACGTACTGGTCGAGCGTGTTGTCGTGGACGATCGCGCCCGCGGGCCAGCCGGCGCGGACGAGGTCGCGCCGGCGCAGGACGGTGTCCGGCTGCGCGGTCAGCGCGGCGAGCAGCCGGAACTCCGTCGGCGTCAGCCCGATCTCGCGGTCGCCGCACGTGATCGCGTGCGTGACCGGGTCCAGGCGCAGGTCGCCGACGACCGTCGCGGTGCTGGCTCCCGCGCGGCGGGCCAGCGCGCGCACGCGCGCCACGAGCTCGTCGAAGGAGAACGGCTTGGTGAGGTAGTCGTCGCCGCCCGCGCTGAAGCCGGCGAGGCGGTCGACGACGGCGTCGCGCGCCGACAGGAACAGCACAGGCGCCGCGCACCCGTGGGTGCGCAGTCCCTGGCAGACGTCCCGGCCGTCGGCGTCCGGGAGGCCGATGTCGACGACGAGCACGTCGACCTGGTCGTCGGCCTGCTCGAGCGCGTCGGTGCCGGTGCCGACCGCGCGGACGTCGAAGCCCTCCTCGGTCAGGCCGCGCGTGAGCAGCGAGCGCAGGTCGTCGTCGTCCTCGACGACGAGGACGCGGTGCGCGGTCACGCGAACACGGGCAGTCGGAGGACGGCGATCGACAGCGTCAGCGCCCAGACGGCGCCCAGCAGGCGGCGGTCGGCCGACAGCGCGGCGAACGGCACGGCCCAGGCGACGTACCACGGCAGCAGCCACGCGGTCGTCACGAGCACGGCGACGTAGGCCCAGCCCGCGGCCGTCAGCCAGTCGGCGCCGCGGCGGACGCGGTACAGCAGCGCGACGACCGCCGCCAGCAGCAGTGCGCCGGAAAGCAGGTGGGCCCATGACGGCAGCGTGCCCGATCCCGCCAGCCGCGCGAGCTCCGCCGGCACGCTGTGGACGGCCACGTCGCGCTGCTCGGCGCCGACCGCGTCGACCAGGTGCAGCAGCGGCGTGCCGAAGAGCGCGAAGCCCCCGACGGCGGCCGCCGCGCCCGCCGCGACCGCGGCGGCGGCAGGTCGGCGCCAGCGCCGCGAGCCGGCGACGAGGAACGGCAGCGCGACGACCGCCGACGCCTTCATGGCTGCGGCCGCGACGACGGCGGCCGCGCCGCTGCGCTCCCGCCCGGAGACGAACGCCACGACGCCCGCGAGCCCGACCGCCCCGATCAGGAGGTCGTTGTGGGCGCCGCCGACGCCGTAGACGAGAACGAGCGGGTTCAGCGCGAAGGCCAGCGCCGCCCGCGCCTGCGGCCGCCCGAGCTGCGCCGCGGCGCGCCACAGGAGGGCGACGCAGGCCAGCGCGCACAGCGCCGCGACGGTCTTCAGCGTCCACAGCGCGACTCCGACGCTCAGCGGCGCGAGCGCGAACGTCATCGCGCTGAAGAGCGGGCCGTACGGCGACGTGCCGTGATCCCAGAGCAGGAACGGGCGCACGGCGTCGTGGCCGACCGCGATCGACGCGTGGCTGTACGGGTTGACCCCGTGGGCGCCGAGCTTGCCCCAGGCGACGTAGCCGAAGGCGTCGGCGGACAGCAGCGGCGGCGCCAGCCAGCAGAGCGCGATCGCGCTGCCGGCGACCGCCAGCGGCCAGCGACCGGGCACGCGGTCGGCCAGCGCCAGCGCGACGCCGTAGCCGAGGACCATCGTCACGAGCAGGGCGCCGATGCCCGCGCTCGACAGACCTGAGTGCAGGGCGGGCAGCGGCCCGTGCAGCCACGTCGGAGACGCGTGGCGCGACGCCGGCACGAGGATGCGAGTGCCGCCGGCGGCAGTGAGCACGATCACCGTCAAGCAGACGAGCTCCGCCCCGATCGCCAAACCCGCGACGGGCCGCAGCACGCGGCCCCCGGCGACGTTGCGCAGCCGTGGAGCCAGGAGCGGAGCGGCGGCAACGTCCACGGCGGCATCGTCGTCGCCGTCGCCTGACGGATTCCTGAACATGGGTCGTCAGGAGAGCGTAAGGCGGCCTGGCGCAGGATGCTGACATGCCAAGACCGTCACGCATCGCATGCGCCGTCGCGCTCGCCGCTGCGGCGCTCGCCGCCGCCGGCTGCGGCAGCTCGTCCTCGTCCTCGCCGTCCTCGTCGTCGTCCTCCGGTTCCAGCCAGAGCGCGCTCGCCGCCGACGCGCGCTCGGCGGCCACCGGCGACATCCCGGACAACCAGAACTTCCTGACGTTCGCCAACCCGAAGGGCGGGTACTCGATCCGCTACCCCGAGGGCTGGGCCCAGTCCGGCGCAGGCAAGGACGTCACGTTCCGCGACAAGAACAACCTCGTCCACATCGTCGTCACCTCCGCCAGCACCCCGACCGTCGCCGCTGTGCGGTCCGAGCTCTCGTCCCTGAAGCACTCGTCGCCCACGCTGCAGGCGCAGGCGCCGCAGCAGGTGACGATCAAGGGCAAGCCGATGGTGAAGGTCGTCTACACGACGCGCAGCGCACCCAATCCCGTGACCGGCAAGCGCGTGACGCTCATGGTCGACCGCTACGAGCTCGCGAAGAACGGCAAGCGCGCGACGATCGAGCTCGGGACCCCGCGCGGCGTCGACAACGTCGACGCCTACCGCATGATGATCGAGAGCTTCACATGGCGATGAGGAGCCTCTACGTTGAGCCCGAGGCGCCCGCCGCGGAGGTCCAGTGGCCCGCGCTGGAGTGCCTCGACGTGTTTC
>DASWQM010000327.1:0-14631 GCA_036403675.1 Solirubrobacteraceae bacterium
GAGCGCGCCGCCGGCGAGCTGCGTGCGCGCGTGCGCGGGCGCTTCGTCGAGCTCGGCCGTCGTGACGAGGCGCGCGAGACCGAGTCCGCGTGGGTCTCGACGATCCACGGCTTCTGCGCCCGCGTCCTGCGCGCCCACGCGATTGCCGCCGGACTGGACCCGGCCTTCACGGTCCTCGACGAGGCGGCCGCGCGCACCCTGCGCGACCGCGCCTGGGACCAGGCGCTCGGGCGCTGGCTCGACGCCGAGCACGGGCCGGCGGCGCTCGACCTCGTCGCCGCCTACGACACCGACCGCCTCCGGCGCACGATCGCCGGTGCCCACGACGCGCTGCGCAGCGCCGGGCAGACGCGACCGCGGCTGCCGCGCCCGCCGGTGGTCGCGACGCCGGACGAGCTGCGCGCGGAGCTGCGGTCCGCCGCGGCGGCGGCGGCGGGGGAGCTCGCGGGCGCGGGCGACGGGCAGCGCGTCGCCGAGGCCCGCGCGCGGCTCGATCGCTGCCTCGAGCTGCTGCGCGGCGACGAGCACGAGCCGGTGCTCGGCGACGTGCACGTCGGCACGGGCGCCAACGCGCTGAAGAGCGCGGCCTGCGAGCGCTACCGCGCGGCGCTGGAACGCTACGCGGGCGCCTGCCGCGACCGCCGCGCCGCCGCCGCGGTGATGCTGCTCGACGAGTTGCTCGGCCTCTACGCCGACGCGTACGCGGACGCCAAGCGCGCCCGGGCCGGGCTGGACTTCGACGACCTCGAGCTCCTTGCCCGCGACCTGCTGAGCGTCGAGCCGGCGCTCGCGCGCTCGTACGCCGAGCGCTTCGACCGCGTCATGGTCGACGAGTTCCAGGACTCAAACCAGCGCCAGCTCGAGCTCTTCCGGGCGCTCGACCGCGACGATCTCTTCGTCGTCGGAGACGAGCAGCAGGCGATCTACGGCTTTCGCAACGCCGACGTCGACGTCTTCAGGGCGCGGCGTGCCGCGCTGGCGGCCCGCGGCCGCGTCGCGTCGCTGGCGACGAACTTCCGCAGCCGCGGCCCGATCCTCGACACGATCAACGCCGCGTTCGCGGCGCGCCTCGGTCCGGACTTCGTCGCGCTGCGGGAGGGGCGCGAGCCGGACTGCGCCGCCGATCCGGAGCCGCTCGTCGAGCTGCTGCTGACCGATCAGGCCGGCTGGGACGACGCCGCGTTGGAGCTCGGCGCGCTGCCGCGCGCGGCCGCCTGGCGCCACGCCGAGGCGCGGCTGCTCGCCCAGCGCGTGCGCGACCTCGTCGACGCCGGCGAGGCGCGGCCCGAGGACGTGGTCGTCCTGTTCCGCGGCCTCGGGGACCTCGCGGTCTACGAGCGCGCGCTCGAGGACCAGGGACTGCTGACGCTGTCGGTCGGCGGTCGCGGCTACTGGGGCCGGCAGGTCGTGCGCGACCTCTGCGCGTGGCTGTCGGCGCTCGCCAACCCGCGCGACGAAGCGGCGCTCTACGGCGTGCTCGCGTCGCCGCTCGTCGGCCTGTCCTCCGACGCCCTCGCGCACGTGGCGCGGGCGGGGCGCGGCAACGCCTGGCGGGCGATCAGCGCCGGCGGCGACCTGCGCGAGCGGCTGGGCGCCGGCGACCGCGAGCGACTGGACGCGTTCGCGGTGCGCTTCGCCTCCGAGCGCGCGCTCGCGCCGCGGCTTGGGCTCGACGAGCTGCTGCGCCGCGTCGTCGACGCCACCGGCTATGACCTGCACGTCCTGCGGCTGTCGGGCGGCCCGCGGCGGCTGGCGAACGTCCACAAGCTGCTGCGCCTGGCGGCCGCGTTCGAGCGCGACCACGGCCGCGACGTGCGCGGCCTCGCCGATCTCGCGACGGCCGAGCTCGAGGCCGAGGCTCGCGAGGCCGACGCGCCCGTCGAGCTCGGCGACGTCAAGGCCGTCCGCCTCATGACGATCCACGCCGCCAAGGGGCTGGAGTTCGGGACCGTCTGTGTCGCCGACCTCGGGCGCCGCCGGCCGGGCGACGGCGACGTCGACCTGCTCGTCGACGGCCGGACGCAGGAGGTCGGTCTGCGGCTCGTCGGCCTGGACGGCTCCAGCGAGAAGGCGCTCGCGTTCGAGCGCCTGCGCGATCGCGCGCGGGAGCGCGACGCCCGCGAGGAGGAGCGCATCCTGTACGTCGCGGCGACACGCGCCCGCGAGCGCCTCATCCTCAGCGGCAGCGCGCCGCTCGCGGCATGGCCGAAGGAGGGACCCGCCGCGCCGCCGCTGGCGTGGCTGGGCCCGGCCCTCATGGGCGACGACCTCACCCGGCTGCCGACGGCCGAGGAGCCGGTCCGTGACGTCGTCTGGAGCGATGGTGAGTTCACCGCGTCGCTGCGCTGCGCACTCAACGCGCCGGCGACCGTCGGCCGCGTGCTGCGCGCGGCGTCGCTCGCGCCGACGGGGGCGGATGCGCCGGTCGCGCCGCCGCCGCCGGCGGTCATGCCCGAGCCCGAGCCGGCGGCGCCGGCGCCCGCCGTGCGGACGCTGTCCTACTCGGCGCTCGCCAACTGGCGCGCCTGCGGCTACCGCTTCTACCTCACGCGCCTGCTGGGGCTCCCCGAAGAGCCGCTCGATGCGGCCGCGGCCGGCGCCCTCGCTCGGCCGGCGGGCCTCGATGCCCGCCTGCGCGGGACGCTCGTCCACGCGCTGCTCGAGCAGGACGGCCCCGCCGTCGCGCGCGTGGCCGCGCTGGCCGAGGCCCACGGCGTGGAGCTGTCTGAGGCCGAGGCCGCCGACGTCGCGCGCCTCGCCGACGCGTTCGCCACGTCGCCGTTGGCCCAGCGCATCGCGCGGGCGCGCAGCGTCGATCGCGAGCACGGCTTCACGATCGTGCTCGGCCAGACGCTCCTGACCGGGATCGTCGACCTCCTCGCGCGCGAGCGCGGCGGCGCGCAGCTCGTCGTCGACTACAAGACCGACGCCCTGGAGCCGGACACCGATCTCGCCGCCTACGTCGAGGAGCGCTACGGCGTGCAGCGCCGCGTCTACGCGCTCGCCGCGCTGCGCGGCGGCGCCGCGCGCGTCGAGGTCGCGCACGCGTTCCTCGAGCGCCCGCGCGAGCCCGTCAGCGCGCGCTTCGATGCGGCCGGCGCCAGGCGCCTCGAGGCCGAGCTGCTCGCCCTCGCCGCCGGCATGCTCGCCGGCGAGTACCCGGTCACGGACGAGCCGCACCGCGAGCTGTGCCTGACCTGTCCGGGCCGCCGCGCGCTGTGCTCGTACCCGGAGGAGCTGACGCTACGCGAGCGCCCGGCTGGGGGGTAGGGCGCGCTCAGCGCTGGGAGAGGGCGTCGCGCCCGTACTTCTCGTCGACCCGTGCGCCGCCGTTGGACGCCGCGGCCTGCGACTGCGGCGCCGGCTCGTGGCTCGTGCCCGCCTGTGCACGCCCCCGCGTCACCCCGCGCTGCTCGTCGACGACCGCGTTGAGCTCGGCGCCGAAGAGGAGGGCGAGGTTCGACAGGTAGAGCCACAGCAGGAGGATCACCGCGCCGGCGAAGGCCCCGTAGGTCGCCCCGTACTTGCCGAAGTTCGAGACGTAGAAGAAGAACCCCATCGTCGCGACGATCCAGACCACAACGCCGACGAGCGCTCCCGGCGTGATGATGCGGATGCGACGCGGATCGACGTTCGGGGCGAAGGCGTAGACGATCGAGTAGACCCCGAGCACGGCCGCGATGGCGACGAACCAGCGGGCGACGCGCCAGATCCCGGCGGCCGTCTCGCCGAGGCCGATCGTGCCGAAGAGATCGTTCGCCAGCCCACCGCCGAGGAAGACCGAGAAGAGCGCCACCAGCGCGAGCACGATGACGACGATCGTCCAGGCGAGGTCGCTGAGCTTATGGCGCACGAAGCCGCGCGTCTCCTCGACGTCGTGCACGGCGTTGAGCGCGCGGCCCGCGGCGCCGAACGCGCCTGAGGCGCCGTAGAGCGCGACCGCGATGCCGACGACGAGCGTGACGCTGACGGCGCCGCCGCCGGACTTGCGCACGAGCGCGCCGAGCGACGCCTTCAGGGCGTTGACGACCTCCGCCGGGGCGCCGTGCTCGCGGGCGTAGTCGACGGCCTTTGTGACGAGCGACTGGTCGCCGAGCACGCCCAGCAGGGAGACGGCGACGAGCAGGGCCGGGAACAGCGACATCATTCCGTAGTAGGTCAGCGCGGCGGCGTAATCGGTCATGTGCTGCGCCTGGAACTGCTTGACCGCCCGCTTGACCGTGCTGAACATTGGCCCGGTGGTTCCCCCGCCGCCGAGCCGCTAATCCAGCTATTCGGCGTGCCCGGGCAGCAGCGCGTGCCCGTCGGCGACAGCGAGCGCGAGGTCGATCACACGGCGGTTGGAGCGCCGCGCCTGCTGGCGCAGCAGCTCGAACGCCTGGCGCTCGTCGACGCCGTGGCGCTCCATGAGGATCCCCTTCGCGCGCTCGATCGTCCCGCGGCGCTCGAGCGCCGTCTCGAGCTGCTCGACCTGCTCGCTGAGCCGCGCCTGTTCGGCGTGGCGGCGCAGCGCCAGCTCGATCGCCCCCTGCACCTCCGCGAGGAAGCGCGGCCGCGCGAACGCGTCGATCCCGTGCTCCGCCGCCGCGCCGAGGAACTCGGCGCTGTGGTCACCGAGCAGCACGATGACCGGACCGCGTGCGAACTCGCTGATCTCCTCGATCAGCTCGAGCGCGTGTGCGTCGTCGGCGTCGACGGCGACCACGGAGAGGTCGGGGTCCTCGCTGGCGATGAGCTCGGAGGCCTCGCGGACGGTGACGGCGCGGGCGCACACCGTGTGGCCGAGCTGCGCGAGGATCTCGTCGGTCTCCCGCAGCGTGTCCGTGTCCTCGTCGGCAGCGAGGATGCGCAGGCTCCTGGATGTCATATCGTCGGCCATCGTTCGGTTGCCGCGGGCACCCGTGCCCGCTGCGAGGGACCCCGTAGCCCTAGCTATGATGACGTACGCGCGGCCCAGCAAACAGCTGCGCGACCTGGGCGCCCCAACCTCCGGCGCAGATTCCCTCCCGGAGGTTCGCGTGACCTGTCGCCGCACACCGCCGCTCCCACATCCGCATTCCGGGGCGGACGAGCGCAACAAGCCCCGCGCATGCGCGTGATGTCCGAGGACGCGTCGCCCTCCCCCGCCCGCGGAGCCGAGCGCACGCGGGAGGACCGGGAGCTCTTCCTCCGTTACCGCGACGGGGACCCGCAGGCGCGCGAGCAGCTCGTCGAGCGCTTCCTCCCGCTGGCGCGCCAGCTCGCACGCCGCTACCAGCGGGCCAGCGAGCCGCTCGACGACCTCCTGCAGGTCGCGTCGATGGGACTCATCAAGGCGATCGACCGCTTCGACGCCGACCGCGAGATCGCGTTCTCGTCGTACGCGGTGCCCACGATCCTCGGGGAGATCAAGCGCCACTTCCGCGACCGCACGTGGGCCGTGCGCGTCCCGCGCGACCTCCAGGAGCTCACGCTGAAGGTCGACCGCGCGGTCGGCGAGCTGTCCGAGGATCTGCGGCGCCAGCCCTCGGTCGCCGAGATCGGCGAGGCGGTCGGCGCCGACGAGGAGGACGTGCTCGAGGCGCTGCAGGCCGGCGGCGCGTACCGCGCGGTCTCCTTCGAGGCCCCGCGCGGCACCGCGGGCGGCGGCGACGAGGACGTCACGACGCTCGCCGACTCGATCGGCGTCGACGAGACCGGCTTCGACCGCGCGGAGGAGCGCGCGACGCTGGCGCGCCTGCTGGCAAGCGTCACGCCGCGCGAGCGCGAGGTGCTGCGCATGCGCTTCGAGGAGGACATGACGCAGGCCGAGATCGGCGCGGTCATCGGCGTCAGCCAGATGCAGGTGTCGCGGGTCATCCGGCAGGCGCTCGCGCGCCTGCGCGTGGCCGCCGACGCCCGCCCCGGGAGCTTGCCGCCGGCGTAGGCGGTTTGGACCGGGAGCCCGGGCGGGCATGAGGACCGCGTGTCCGACCGGAATCCGTCCGAACGCGTCGAGAGCGAGCAGGAGCGGCTGGATCGCCAGCTCGACCAGCTCCTCAACGAGCTGCGCGTCGCGATGCCGGGCGTGCAGGTGCTGTTCGCGTTCCTCCTGGCGGTGCCCTTCCAGCAGCGCTTCGGCCAGGTCACCGACTTCCAGAAGAACGTGTACTTCGTGACGCTCCTGGCGGCCGCCGCCGCCTCGGCGCTCTTCATCGCGCCGACGGCCTTCCATCGCCTCATGTTCAAGGCACGCGACAAGCCGCACCTCATCGCGCTGTCGAGCAAGTTCGCAGTGGCCGGCCTCGCGTGCCTCGCGATCGCGATGAACGGCGCCGTCCTGCTCGTCTCCGACGTGCTCTTCGACAGCACGACGGTCACCGTCACGGTCGCGGTCACGGCCTCGCTCTACATCGGGCTGTGGTTCGTGCTCGGCCTCGTCCGCCGGCTCGGAAGGGAGCGCAGCCACTGATGCCCGAACGGCCCGCAGCGGTCCTCGACGTCGATGGGACGCTCGTCGACTCCAATTACCAGCACGCGCTCGCGTGGTACCGCGCGTTCCGCCTGCACGGCGTGACGATCCCGGTCTGGCGCTGCCACCGGGCGATCGGGATGGGGGGCGACCAGCTCGTCGCCCACCTCGCCGGCGAGGGCTTCGACCGCGAGCAGGGCGATGTCGTGCGCATCGAGGAGCACGCGCTCTTCCAGCAGCTCGTCCACGAGATCCAGCCGTTCGCCGGCGCCCGCGGGCTCATCGAGGACCTCAAGGCGCGCGGCTCGAAGGTCGTGCTCGCGTCGTCGGCCAAGCCCGAGGACGTCGCGCGCTTCCTCGACCTGCTCGATGCGCGTGAGCTCGCCGACGGCTGGACGGACTCCAGCAGCGTCGAGCACACCAAGCCGGCGCCGGACCTCGTGGAGGCGGCGCTGAAGCTCGCCGGTGGCGGCCCGGGGGTCATGGTCGGCGACTCGACCTGGGACGTCGAGGCGGCGAAGCAGCTCGACGTTCCTACGCTCTGCGTACGCACCGGCGGCTTCGGCACCGACGAGCTGATCGAGGCCGGCGCCGAGGCCGTTTTCGAGTCGATTGCCGAATTGCGGGAGCGCTTGGACGAGACGCCGTTCGGGTAGCGCCCCTCCATGCTCCTCAAGATCGCCCGCTCATCGCCGGACTTCAAGGTCCCGACCCCGGGCGAGTCGCCGACGCCGATCGTGCCGGAGACGCCGAGCACGCCGATGGAGCCCGATCCCGTCCCCACGATCGAGCCCGAGCCGCCGAGCGTTCCGCAGCCCGATCCGGACCGTACGGTCCCGATCGAGCCGCCGGATGCGCCGCAGACGGGCTGAGGCAGCGGGCGCGCCCTAGTGGCGCATCCGGCGCCGCAGACGGGCTGGCTCTGGCGCCTGCGCCTCTTCGAGGGCTTCCTGCGCGAGCACGCGCTGGCGATGTAGTTCAGCACCGACTCGATCTCCATCCAGTACGCCTTCGCCGGATCCCGTCGCCCGCGTGCAACGTCGCGTGCGCTCGCAGGGAAGCGGGCGCAGGGGGCATACTCTGTGGTCATGCCTCGATCCATCTGGAGTGGTGCGATCTCGTTCGGTCTCGTCACCGTGCCGGTGAAGCTCTACTCGGCGGTGTCGCGCAAGACGGTGCGCTTCCATCAGCTCAGCGGCAAGACGGGCGTGCGCATCCAACAGAAGCGGGTGGACCCCACGACGGGTGACGAGGTCGCCTACGAGGACATCGTCAAGGGCTTCGAGCTGACCCCTGATCGTTATGTGGTGATCGAGCCGGGCGAGCTCGAGGCGCTCGATCCGAAGAAGACGAAGTCGATCGAGATCGAGGATTTCGTCGCGCTCGAGGAGATCGACCCGATCTACTACGACCATCCGTACTACCTCGCGCCGGGGACCGGTGGCGCGAAGCCGTACAAGCTGTTGCTGGACGCGATGCGCGAGACGGGCCGGGTGGCGATCGCGACGGTCGTGATCCGTTCCAAGCAGCAGCTCGTGGCGGTGCGGCCGATGGGCGACAGCCTGCTGGGTATGGCGACGATGGTCTTCCCCGACGAGATCATCGATCCGTCGACGATCGACGAGCTCGAGGCCGTCGAGGACGTCGAGATCAACCCGCGTGAGCTCGAGATCGCCAAGCAGCTCGTCGATTCGCTGGCGGGGCCGTTCGATCCCGAGAAGTACCGCGACACGTACCGCGACGAGGTCCTCGCGCTCGTGGAGCGCAAGGCCCAGGGCGAGCACATCGCGGTGCAGCCGGCGGCCGAGGAGGCCGAGGAGCCGGTCCCCGACCTCATGTCGGCGCTCAAGGCGAGCCTCGACGCCGTCCGCGCGCGCGACGGCGATGGCGATGGCGATGGCGACGGCGCGAAGAAGGCGCCCGCGGCCAAGAAGGCCCCGGCGCAGAAGACGCCGAGCAAGCGCTAGTGGACGCGTCCGGCCACATCCACTAGGCGGGATCGCGCGAGAGCGGCTGTCGCGCGCCGTCCATGCCGCCGAGTACCTGGGCGTGGCGCACGGCGCAGGTCGTCAGCCATGCGAGCGCGCGCCAGCGCGGCGGTCTGAGGTCGACGTCGTCGGCCGCCAGCAGCGCCGTCCACGCGTGGACGCAGGCGTCGTGGATGACCTGCGGATCGCGACTGCCGCGGAAGTGGACGACGCGACGCAGCTGGTGGTCGTGCTGGGCGTGCATGCTCATGATCTGCTCGAGGCGCTGGGCGTTGGCTGGCATCGCCTCTTCATCCGAACGCCGCCGCAGGAATCTGACGTCCCGGCGGGTGTAAGAAGATCGGGGTGGGCTTCGGCTACAGCAGTGGAAGGCCCACCGGAACGGGACGCGCGCGCGTGAGCAGCGATTCAGCAGCACCACAAGCCGAGAACTCAGACGCGACGCTGCTTCGCCAGCTCGCTCTCGCGCGCAAGCGCGAGGACGGCGGCCTGCGCGAGCAGCTGATCATGACGCGGCTGCTCAGCCGCCACGTGGCCAACATCCGCCGCATCGTCGCGTGGCGCACGTACTCGCTGCGGCCATCGCACGCCGACATCGACGAGATCGTCAGCGGCGTGCTCATCCGCGTCGCCGACGCGCTGAAGAAGGAGGTCGACGCAAGCGGCTCGTTCGCGGCGCTCATCGCGGTGAACATCGAGTGGGAGGTGATCGACCACGTCCGCCGGCGCAAGCGCCTCGCGCACGAGGTGCATTCCGAGATCGAGGACTTCCCCGATCTGACGGCGCCGGAGCGGCCGACGCTCGCCGACGAGGCGCGCGAGCTGCGCGAACGGATCGCGGGCCTGTCGGGTCGCGATCAGCAGATGATGGCCGAGCGGATGCTGCTGGGCCTCAAGCCCGAGGAGATCGCCCGCCGCCATGGCGTGACGCGCCAGGTCGTCGACACGGCGACCTCGCGCGCACTGAAGAAGCTCGAGTCAAGCGACGGGCTCGCCGACGTCCGGCGTGCCCGCGCCGTAAGAAGCGCGGGCGCCGATTCGGAGGAACAGACATGAACGATCCCGGCGACGCCTTCGAACAGGCCTTCCTCGCCGCCGTCGACGACCTCAACACGGGTCGCCTGCATGACGACCCGGGTCACTACCTGCGGGCCGTGCCGGCCGCGCGCCACGAGGAGTTCACCCGTCGCCTCACCGCGCTGATGGCCGCACGCGGCCCCGCCGACCACGACGAGATCACCTCCGCGGACTACGACGCGGCGCTGTCGGCCGTCGCGGCGATCGAGCCGGGCGCCGCGGCGGCCGGCATCCTGCCGGGCGCGCTTCGCCGGCTGCGCAAGGCACGCGGCGTCGAGCGCGACGCGCTGATCGACGCGCTGGCCGCCGAGTACGAGCTCGGCCCGGCCGGCCGCGACGCGCTACGCCGCCACTACCACCAGCTGGAGTCGGGCTCCCTGAGCGGGCCGAACATCGCCCACCGCCTGCTGCGCAGCCTCGCCCGCCTGCTCGACGCAGACGGCGAGGACTTCATCGAGGCCGCACGCGCAGCGGTGGGCGGGTCGATGCGATCGCCGCAGCGACCGGCGCCCGCGATGGGCCGCAGCGCCGGCGGCTCGGATCAGCGGCGCGGCGCGCCGCCGGCGGCCCGATCGCGGCCGGCCGGCGGCCCCGATCCGGACGTCGAGCTCGTCGAGCGGCTGTTCACCGGCGGCCCCTACGCTTGAAACCGGTGACACAGGCGATGACGACCCGACCCCAGCCCGAACAAGCCGCGATCGCGCTGTTGCGCGACTTCCGGGCGAACTTCCGTGTCGCCGCAGCGCCGCCCGTGCCGGTCGAGCGGATCGCCACGTCGCTGCTCGATCTGCTCATCGAGGAGTGCGATGACGTGCGCGCGGTGCCGGGCGCCCCGACCGATCAGGGAAGGCTGTCGGGGATGATCGTCCCGGCGACGCGGATCATCTGGCTGGACCGCACCGAGTGCGCCCGCAGCCGCGGCCGGCGGCGCTTCACGATCGCTCACGAGTGCGGGCACTGGGTGCTGCACGCCCCCGGCGCCGACCACCCGGTCTGCTGCCGTTCGGAGGACGTCTCCGAGCAGTCCGACGTCGAGCGGGTCCGGCAGCTGCGCCGCCGCGAGGCCGAGGCCAACGCGTTCGCGCGCGAGCTGCTCATGCCCGAGCAGCTGGTCGTCGAGCATGCGCAGGCGACCGGCTGCAATCTCGCCGCGCTCGCCGAGCGCTTCGACGTCTCCGTACCGGCGATCCGCCTGCGGCTGCTGACGCTCGGACTGCTGCCGGCCTGGATGGCCTCGGCGCCACTGGGGCCGCGCCCGTGAAGATCGTCCACCTCTCGGACACGCACCTGGGCTTCCGGCAGCTGCACCGTGTCAACGACGCCGGTCGCAACGAGCGCGAGCAGGACGTCTACGGCGCCTTCGAGCGCGCGATCGACAAGATCATCGAGCTCGCGCCCGCCGTCGCGATCCACTCCGGCGACCTGTTCGATTCCTACCACCCGTCGTCGGCCGCGCTCGGCGTCGCGCTCGACGGGCTGCGCCGCCTGCGGGAGGCCGGCATCCCGATCGTCGTCATCGCGGGCAACCACTCGAGTCCCAGAGTGGCGGCGACCGAGCACATCTTCGGAGTCCTCGAGCGCTTCGGCGGTGCGCACGTCGTCTACGGCCAGACCCGCGACGTGCGTGTCGGCGAGGTCGCGCTGCACGCGATCCCGCACGACAACGATCCCCAGCGGCTCGCCGACGCGCTGCGCCGGGCGAGGCCGTCGGCGGACGCCGGCTTCAACGTGCTCGTCGCGCACGTCGGCCTCGACGGGCTCGGCAAGGTGGTCGGCGCGGAGGCCGGCTCGGTCACGGTCTCGGGTGAGGTGCTGACGGGCACCGGCGACTTCGACTACATCGCGCTCGGGCACCTGCACAAGTTCGCGCCCGCCTGCGGGAACGCCGCCTACGCGGGCTCGCTGGAGCGGCTGTCGTGGGCCGACGACGCACCGGTCAAGGGCATCGTCGAGGTCGACCTCGCCGCCGGACCGCGCTCGCTCGACTACCTCCGGCTGCATCCCATCGAAGGCCGGCGGTTCGTCACGCTCGAGCCCGTCGACGCCGCGGCGGTCCCCAATCTCAGCGACGCGATCATCGCGCGCGCCGAGGGCGCCGACCTGGCCGGCGCGATGGTGCGCCTCAGCGTGCGCAACGTCTCGGTCGCGGACTGGAACGCCGTCGATCACAAGGCGATCGCCAGGGCCTACGCCGACTCCCTGCACTTCGAGCGCGAGCCGCAGCTCATCGGCGCCGCGGCCGCCAGCGCCACAGCGGCGCCCGGCCTGCGCGACTTCCTCGCGGGATGGGTCGGCGAGCATGCGCCGGGCCTCGACGTCGACAACTTCGTCGCCCGCGCCGAGGCGTTCATCGCCCTGGCCGACCAGGAGCTGGCGGCATGAAGCTCCTGCGGCTGCAGGCGCAGAACTTCCGCTCCTTCGAGCGGCTGGATCTCGACCTCAACGTCGACGGGCTGATCGCGGTCGTCGGCGACAACGGCGCCGGCAAGAGCACGATCTTCGCCGCCGTCGAGTGGGGCCTGTACGGCCTGCGCGGGCGCGGCGCGCTGCCCGTGCGGCGCGACGGCGCCCCCGACGACGAGGAGTGCTGGGTCGAGGTCGACTTCGAGGTCGGCGGGCGTGCCTACGGCGTGCGCCGCATCGAAGGCACGCAGGCGACGCTGTTCGACCTGCCGACCGGTGAGGAGATCTGCAGCGGGCGCGACGAGACGAGCCGCCGCATCGCGACGTTGCTGGGACTGACGCGCGACATGTTCCGCGGCACGTTCTACGCGCGCCAGCGCGAGGTCCAGGCGCTGGACTCCGACAACGAGGTCAAGCGCCGCGAGCAGGTCGAGCTCCTGCTCGGGATCGAGCGCCTGCGCCGCGCGGTCGCGCATGCCCAGACAGCGGTCAAGGAGCAGCAGCAGCTCGTCACGACGCTGGAGGCCGCTGCGCCCGACGTGCGGGTGCTGAAGGCCGAGGCCGAACGCATCACGCGCGAGGTCGAGCTCGGCACGCCGGTCGTCCAGGCGGCCGAGCTGCGCCTGGGGGCGGCGAAGCAGGCGCGCGAGCAGGCCAAGGCGGTCCTCGACGAGCTGCGTGCGCAGGAGCGCGCGATGATCGAGCGCCGCGCGAGTGCGAAGGCCGCCGCGGCCGCCGCGCAGCGGGAGCACGCGCTCTGCGTCGCCTTGCGTGGGCAGGTCACCGACGCCGAGGCCGCGACGAGCGAGCTCGCCGCGCTGGCGCCGACGGCGGAGCGCGTCGACAGCCTGGTCGCGCGCGAGCGCGCCATGGATCTCAGGCGCGCCGACCACGAGCGCGCCGCGGAGTTGCGCGCCGGACAGCACCGCGCGCTGACGGTCGCCGCCGCGGTCTCCGATCAGCTCGCCACGCTCGTCGACGACGCGACCCCGCACGCCAACGGCGACGACGGCCCGCCGCAGGCGCAGGTCCAGGCCGCAGAGGACGAGCTCGAAGCGCTGCGGCCCGCGCTGCACCGGCTCGCGGCCGAGCGCCAGGAAGCCGAGCGGCGTGCTCTGGAGCTGGGCCGGCGGGTCGCGCACGGGGAGCGGGCGACCGAGCTCGATGCGCGGCTCGCCGAGCTGCCCGACGTCGAGCACGCGGCCGAGCAGGCGCTCGCGCAATGGCACGCGCTGCAGGCGCGGCGAGCGCAGCTCGCCGACGCGATCCGCCACGACACCGAACACCGCGAGGCCGTGCTCGCGGGGGAGCGGCAGGCGGCGTGCCCCACCTGCAAGCGCCCGTACGACGAGGGCGAGCTCGAGGACATCGTCGCCGGCTACGACCGCGACCTCGAGGCTGCGCGCACGCACCTGGCCGAGCTCGACGAGCGGCTCCCCGAGCTCGAGGCGGCTCGCACGGCCGCGCGGGAGGCGGCGCGGGCGCTGCGCCGCGTGGACGCCGAGCGCACGGCGCTCGACGACGCGCCCACCGTCGAGGTGCTGCCCGCGCTGCGCGCCGCGCTCGAGGCTGCCGAGGCCGACGTCGCGCGGCTGACGGCGCAGGAGGCCTCCACCGACGCCCAGCTCACCGCGCGCAGCCACGAGCTTCCGCGCCTGCGGGCGCGTGCGCGCGCAGCCGACGAATGCCGCCGGCGGACCGCCGAGCTCGAGGCCCGGCGCACGCAGGCCGAGAGCGAGGCGCGCCTGTACGCCGAGCAGCTGGCGAGCGTCGGCGGCAACGGCTACGAGCCGGACGCGCACGTGCGCCTGCGCAGCGCGGTCGCCGAGGCGCAGGCCGCCGGTCAGCGCTGCGCTGCCCTGCGCGCCAAGGCCGACGGCCTGGAGCTCCTGCGACAGCGGCTGGCCGACCAGGAGGCCAGGGTCGCCGCCGCGGAGGGCGAGCGGATCAGGCTCGATGCCGTCGTGGCGGAGATGGCGAGCGAGGCGGCGCAGGTGGCGGCGGCGGACGAGGCGTACTCGGCTGCCGAGCAGGCGGTCGACGCCGCGCACGGCGAGCTGCTCGCGGCCAGCCGCCAGGCGGCATCGGACTCCGAGGCCGTCGCCGCGGCCAACGCCCGGCTGCAGGACGCGCGCAGGCGCATCGCCGAGCTGCGCGACGAGCGCCGCGAGCTGCGGGCCCGGTCGGAGGTCGCCGAGGCGCTGAGCGCCTATCGCGAGGACGCCTCGCGCCGCGCACGACCGACGCTCGAGCACGAGACAGGCCTGCTCCTGGCCCAGACCACGCGCCAGCGCTACGGCGCCGTGCAGCTCACCGACAGCTACCAGCTCGAGATCGTCGACGGCGGGCAGGTCCATCCGCTGCGCCGGTTCTCCGGCGGCGAACAGGATCTCGCCGGGCTGTGCCTGCGCCTCGCGTTGTCGCGCACGCTCGCGCGCCAGCGCGGCGCCGAGACCGGATTCGTGCTGCTCGACGAGGTCTTCGGCAGCCAGGACCTCGACCGCCGCCGGGCGCTGCTCGAGCAGCTGCACGCGTTCGCCGACAGCGAGTTCCGGCAGGTGTTCGTGATCTCGCACACCCACGACGTCGTGCAGCACTGCGACCTGACGATCGACGTCGCGCGCGACGACGACGGCGTCAGCACGGCGATCGGACCCCACCGCTAGCGATGCCCCGGTCGATCTGGAGCGGCGCGATCTCGTTCGGTCTCGTCACCGTGCCGGTGAAGCTGTA
>DASWQM010000328.1:0-14611 GCA_036403675.1 Solirubrobacteraceae bacterium
CACCGACCGCCCGCCGGTCATCACGATCATGGGCCACGTCGACCACGGCAAGACGTCGCTGCTGGACGCGATCCGCGAGACCGAGGTCGTCAAGGGCGAGGCCGGCGGCATCACGCAGCACATCGGCGCCTACCAGGTCCATCACAACGACAAGATCGTGACCTTCCTCGACACGCCCGGCCACGAAGCGTTCACGGCGATGCGCGCCCGCGGCGCCCGCGTGACCGACATCGCGGTCATCGTCGTGGCCGCCGACGACGGCGTGAAGCCGCAGACCGACGAGGCGATCGACCACGCCAAGGCCGCCGACGTGCCGATCGTCGTCGCGGTCAACAAGATCGACAAGGAGGGCGCCGACCCGGTTCGCGTGCGGACCGAGATGACGACGCGCGGGCTGCAGCCGTCCGAGTGGGGCGGGGAGACGGAGTTCGTCGACGTGTCCGCGAAGACGAGGGTCGGTCTCGACGACCTGCTCGACACGCTGCAGGTCGTCGCCGAGCTCGAGGACCTCAAGGCCAACCCGAGCGCGCCGGCGTCCGGCGTCGTCGTCGAGTCCAAGCTCGACCCCGGCCGCGGCCCCGTCGTGACGATCCTCATCCAGCGCGGCACGCTGCGCGTCGGCGACGCGCTCGTCGCGGGCGCCAACTGGGGCCGCGTCCGCGCACTCAACGACTTCACCGGCGACCGCGTCAAGGAAGCCCACCCCGGCGATCCGGTCGAGGCGCTCGGCTTCGACGGTGTCCCGGAGGCCGGCGAGTACGTTCGCGTCGTCGAGAACGACCGCCGCGCCCGCCAGCTCGCCCACGAGCGCGAGCAGCGCCTCAAGCAGGAGCAGCACGCCCGCCGCTCGGGCCGCAAGCGCTCGCTCGAGGACGTCTTCAAGGAGATCCAGGCCGGCGAGCTCAAGGAGCTCAACCTCCTCGTCAAGGCCGACGTCGCGGGCTCCGCCGAGGCGCTCGAGGACGAGATCGCCAAGCTGCCGCAGGACGAGGTGGCGGTCAACATCATCCGCACCGGCGTCGGCGGCATCAACGAGTCCGACGTGATGCTCGCCGCGGCATCGGACGCGATCATCATCGGCTTCAACGTCAGGCCCGTCGGCGACGCGCGCGCCGTCGCCGAGCGCGAGGGCGTCGAGGTTCGCAGCTACTCCGTGATCTACAAGGTTCTGGACGAGTTGCGCGCCGCGATGGAGGGCATGCTCGAACCGGATGAGGTCGAGGACGCCCTTGGTCACGTCGAGGTCCGCCAGATCTTCCGTGCGTCGCGCATCGGCGTCATCGCCGGCTCGTACATCACCGACGGCAAGGTCACGCGCGGCGCCCGCACCCGGCTCGTCCGCGACGGCACGATCATCTACGACGGCGAGATCGCCTCGCTGCGGCGCTTCAACGAGGACGTGCGCGAGGTCACGGCCGGCTTCGAGTGCGGCATCGTCCTTCGCAACTTCCAGGACCTCAAGGAGGGCGACGTTCTGGAGGTCTACGAGACGCGCAAGGTCGACCGCGCGCTGGCATAGGCCAGCCATGGCCGACGACGACGCGTACGTCGCGCTGTTGCTCGTTCACCTCCACTTCCCGGAGGCCGGATCGCTGAAGGCCAAGCGCAAGGATCTGGCGTCCGTGAAGGCGCAGCTGCGCGGGCGCATGGGCGTCGCCGTCGCCGAGGTCGGACACCAGGACCTGTGGCAGCGGGCGACGCTCGCGGCCGCCCTCACGGGCGGCTCGATCGGCGTCCTCGAGCGTGCGACAGACCGCGTCGAGGCCTTCCTCCTGGCCCGCTTCCCGGAGACCTGTCGTATCGAACGCACGGTCGCATCCTTCGGCGACGTATCGAGTTAGGATGCCCTCTGATCGGATGCGGCGCGTCGATGAGGCCGTGAGGCAGGTGCTGACCGACGCGGTCGCACAGGACCTGCAGGACCCACGAATCGGTTTCGTCACGATGACGAGCGTCAAGACAACCCCAGACCTTCGCCATGCCCGCGTGTACGTCAGTGTGCTCGGGGACGACGCGCAGCGCGCGGCGACGCTCGCCGGGCTGAGCTCGGCGCACGGCGCGCTGCAGCGGCGCCTTGCGCGCGAGCTGCGGATGAAGCGCACGCCGACGCTGGAGTTCATCTACGACGACACGACCGATCGCGCGATGCGCGTCGAGGAGCTCCTCGACGGGACACGCCGCAGCGGCCAGGCGGGGGACGCGTGACCCTCACCGGCACGAGCGCGCGCGACGAGGTCATCGGCGCACTGCGCGACGGCGAGCGCTTCCTGCTCGTCACGCACGAGAACCCCGACGGCGACGCCCTCGGGTCGCTCGTCGCCACCCACGCGATCCTGCGCGCGCTGGGCAAGGACAGCCTCATGTTCATCGGGCGCAACGAGTTCCCGCTGCCCTACGAGTACGCGTTCTTCCAGTTCGACGGGCTCGTCACCGACGTTCCCGACGACCTCTCGCAGCGCACGATCGTGTTCCTGGACTGCGGCAACGTCGACCGCAACGCGCTCGAGGTCGGCGCCTCGCCGGTCGTCAACGTCGACCACCACCACGACAACACGCGCTTCGGCACGATCAACTACGTCGTCGACGACGCCTCCTGCACGGCAGAGATCGTGTGGGACCTCATGCGCCGCCTCGACGTCGAGCTGACACTTGAGATCGCCGAGGCGCTGTACGTCGGCCTCGTCACCGACACGGGGCGCTTCATGTACGAGAACACCGGTCCGGTCGCGCACCTCATGGCGGCCGACCTCATCGAGGCGGGAGTCGACGTCCACGACATCTATCGCCGCCTCTACGAGGGCGTCCCGGAGCCGAAGCTCGCGCTCCTGACGCGCGCCCTCGGCCGGGTGCAGCGCTTCGACGGCGGGCGGCTGACGCTCGCGCGCATCACGCGCACGGACTTCGCCGCGACGGGGGCCGAGGAGTCCTACACCGAGGGGATCATCGACCATCTGCGCGCGGTCGAGGGGACGAAGGTCGCCGCGCTCGCGCGCGAGCTGACGTGCGACCACAAGCGCGGCGCGTCGAAGGTCTCGCTGCGGGCGACCGACGGCGCCGTCGACGTCTCGCTCATCGCGCGCGCCCAGGGCGGGGGCGGCCATCGCCAGGCGGCCGGCTTCACGACCGAGATGGATCCCGCCGAGCTCGTGCGGTTCCTGCGCGACGCGGTCGCGGCGCAGCTCGACGCCGGCTGACGCGTTGCGAGCGAGGGCTGACCTGCAGCGCCCGCGGCTGCCACCATGTGCAGCCCAGGCATCCGCGACAAAGGGGTGAAGCCGATGGAGGCATCGGAGCAGAGCGAGGGGCTGGCGGGCACCTGCAAGGACTGGAAGGCGCTGCAGCCCCCGGGGAGCGGCAAGATCATGGTGCGCGGATGGTGCACGTTCCCGGGCTCGGGCTGGACGATGGAGCTCGTCCGCAAGGACAGCGACGATCCGACCGAGCTCGTCCTCGAGCGCGTCGTCGCGTTCGACGCAGACCGCCAGGCCAAGACCGTCAAGGCGATCGAGGCCGAGTACGTCGAGGAGACCGAGACGGAGTACGAGACCGTCACGATCCTTCCGGACGGACCGACGATCGAGGTCCAGAAGGGCACCTGAGCTGGCGCGCGAGGCCGCAGCGGCGGTGCGGGACGGCGTCCTGCTCGTCGACAAGCCGGCGGGCAGGACCTCGCACGACATCGTCGCGGCGGTACGCCGGGACCATCGCGACCGCCGCGTCGGCCATGCCGGCACGCTGGATCCGTTCGCGACCGGGCTGCTGCTCGTGCTCGTCGGCCGCGCGACGCGCATCCAGCGCCATCTCATGGCGCTGCCCAAGCGCTACGAGACGATCGCGCGGCTCGGCGCCACGTCGACCACCGGCGACCCCGAGGGGCAGATCACGGTCACCGGCCGACTGCCGCCCAACCCGCCGCCGCTGCCGACCGGCGAGCTGCTGCAGCGCCCGCCCGCCTACAGCGCCGTGAAGGTCGGCGGCCGGCGCGCGTACCAGCTCGCACGCGCCGGCGAGGAGGTCGTGCTCGCCGAGCGGCCGGTGACCGTCCACCGCTTCGAGCAGCTCTGGCGCGACGACGACGCTGCGCGCGCCGCCTTCGCGATCGAGTGCTCGGCGGGGACCTACGTCCGCACGCTCGTCGCCGACCTCGGCGACGCCTACTGCGAGCAGCTGCGGCGCACCGGCATCGGCCCGTTCGACGTCGCGGACGCCGATCCCGGCCGGCTCGTCGGGCTCGAGCAGGCGCTGAGCTTCCTGCCCGCCGTCCGTCTGGAGGGCGACGACGCCCGGCGCGCGGGCCACGGCGTGGCCGTCGCTGCAGCGGTGCCGGACGGCGCCGCGGAGGTGCTGCTCCTCGACGAGGAGGGTCCGATCGCCATCGCCGAGCAGCGGGACGGCGCGCTGAAGCCCGTCGTAGGCTTCCGCGGGTGAAGGTCACCCGCCTGCCCGACGTGCAGCCTCGCCGACGCCGGGTGGCGGTCGGCACCTTCGACGGCGTCCACCTCGGCCACCGCGAGGTCATCGCGGGCGCGGACACGGTCCTGACGTTCGAGCCGCACCCGACGGCGGTCATCCGGCCCGGCGCCGCTCCGCGCCTGCTCACCGACACGACGCGCAAGGCGCAGCTCGTGGAGTCGCTGGGCGCGCAGGAGCTCGTCGTCATCCCCTTCGACCGCGAGTTCGCCGGGCGCTCCGCGCAGCAGTTCGTCGACGAGGTGCTCATCGAAACGCTCGGCGCCACGCACGTCGCGGTCGGGGAGAACTTCCGCTTCGGCCACAAGGCGCAGGGCGACGCCGCCACCTTGTGCGCCGACGAGCGCTTCCAGACGCGCGTCGTGCAGCTGCTGGAGGTCGACGGCGAGGTCGTCTCCTCCAGCCACATCCGTGGGCTCGTGCTCGGCGGCGCGGTCGAGTACGCCGGGCGGCTGCTCGGCGATCCGTTCACGTTCGCCGGCGACGTCGTCGAGGGGGACCGGCGCGGGCGCGACCTGGGATATCCCACCGCGAACATCGTCCCCGACCCCGCCTACGTGACGCCCGGGCACGGCGTCTACGCGGCCCGCGCCACGACCGCCGCCGGCGAGACGTACGCCGCGGCCGTCAGCATCGGCGTGCGGCCGACGTTCGTGACGGGGCGCGGCGAGCTCATCGAGGCCTACCTGCTGGACTTCGACGGCGACCTCTACGGCAGCCGCGTGGAGCTCGAGTTCCTCACGCGGCTGCGCGGCGAGAAGCGCTTTGAGTCCGTCGATGCCCTCGTCGACCAGATGGCCCTCGACGTCGAGGCGGCGCGCACGATCTGCGTTCAGCAAGCGTGACTGCTACGGTTGCGCGTCGCATGCCATTGACTCAGGAACGCAAGCAGGAGCTCATCAGCAGGTTCGGCGACAACGACCAGGACACGGGCAACACGCGCGTGCAGGTCGCGCTGCTCACCGAGCGCATCAACCAGCTCACCGAGCACCTGCGCTCCAACCAGAAGGACCACCACTCGCGCCGCGGGCTGCTGATGCTCGTCGGCCGCCGCCGCCGGCTGCTGAACTACTTCCAGAAGCATGACCTCGAGGGCTACCGCGGCCTCATCAAGGACCTCGGACTGCGGCGGTGAGCATCATCGCCCCGGGGACCGCCGCCCCGGAGTTCACGCTGAAGACGGAGGAGGGCGACGCGTTCACCCGGAACGACCTCGCCGGCAGGACGACCGTGCTCGTCTTCTACCCCGCGGCCTTCAGCTCGGTCTGCACCGACCAGTTCCAGATCTACCAGGAGGTCCTCGAGGACTTCGCCGCCGAGGGCGCGGCGCTCTACGGCGTCTCCTGCGACCAGAGCGACAGCCAGACCGCCTTCCGCGAGTCGCTCGGCGTCTCGATCCCGATGCTGTCGGACTTCGAGCCCAAGGGCGCCGCGACGCGCGCCTTCGGCGCCTACTTCGATCCGACCGGCGTCTCGAACCGCGCGCTCGTCATCGTCGGCCCCGACCAGGTGGTGCGGTGGTCGTGGGAAGGCGAGCACCCGGGGATCCTGCCAGGAGCGAACCTCATCTTCGACGGCCTGGCGGCCGGCGCGTAGATCAGCCCGGCGTGGCCGGCAGCGCGACCTCGAACGTCGTCCCGACGCCGACCTGCGAGGTCACGGTGATCGCGCCGCCGTGGATCTCCGCGATCCGCTGCGCGGTCGCGAGGCCGAGCCCCAGCCCGGGGTAGCGGCTGCGGTCCAGGCGCTCGAACATGACGAAGATCCGCTGCAGCTGCGCCGCGGGGATGCCGATGCCGTTGTCGGCCACGACGAGGCGCCAGCCGCCCGGCGCCGGTTCGCAGGAGATGTCCACGAGCGGCGTCCCGTCGCAGAACTTCATCGCGTTGCTGACGAGGTTCTGCACGAGCAGGCTGAGCAGCCGAGCGTCGCCGACGACGGGCTCCAGGCGGCCGCGGCGCACGACCGCGCCGGTGGCGGCGATCCGCGCGTCGAGCAGCGCGAGCGTGTCGTCGACGACCCGGGCCATGTCGACGGGGTCGTGCCCGACGGTGGCACGGTCCACCGCGGCGTAGCTCAGCAGCGTGTCGATGAGCGCCTGCATCTTCCTGGCGCTGCGCGAGATGACGTCGAGCCGATGACGGTCCGTGTGGCTCAGCCGGTCGCCGATGTCCTCCTGCAGCAGGTCGGCGGAGGACCGCATGAGCAGCAGCGGCTCGGCGAGGTCGTGCGACGCGACCGCCGCGAACTGCCCGAGATCCGCGTTGCTGCGCTCGAGCGCCCGCTCGGCCTCGACCCGCGCGGTGACGTCGCGCGCGACGCCGACGATCTCGGTGATCGCATCGGTTTCCGACTCGCGCGCCGCGCGCAGCACGGTGTCCAGCCACAGCCAGCGGCCGTCACGGTGCAGGACGCGGTAGGTGTGGCGAACGTCGTCGTCGCCGTCGGCGAGGGTCGCCAGCAGCCCGCGCAGGACGTGGCGGTCGGCGGGATGGACGATGTCGTCGATCGTGCGGCCGACGAGCTCGGAGGTGTGCCGGCCCAAGAGGCGCTGCACGGAGCGCGAGACCCAGAGGTAGGTGCCGTCCGGGGTCTGGCGCGAGATGAGATCCGTGGAGTCCTCGACGAGCAGCCGGTAGCGGCGTTCCACGGCACGCAGCGTCGCCTGCGCCGAGCGCTCGGCGGTCACGTCGCGCGAGGCGACGACGATGCCGACCACGTCGTCGTCGTCGTCGAGCAGTGGAGCGGTCTTGAGCTCGAGCACGCGATCGGGTGCCGACCGCGGGCGCACCGACAGGACCCTCGTCTCGCCGTCGAGCGCGAGACGGGCGCTGCGTACGCCCGCGCGGCAGCTCTGCGGCGCGAGCAGGTCCTCGAGGTGGCGCCCGAGCAGCTCGTCGGCCTCGCAGCCGTGCGATTCCGCCACCGCGCCCGCGCAGCCGAGAATGTGCAGGCGCGCGTCGAGCAACAGCAGCGCGACGCCGGGCAGGCTCGCCAGCGCGAGGCGCCTGAGCTCGGATCGCGGAATCACGCCACGCGAGGCCACTCGCCCAGAGTAACCGCCGCCGCGGCGATCAGCGTCGCATGAACCGCGGCTCCTCGCGCCCGAGCCGGCCTGGCGCCTCCTCGGCAGGGACCGCGCGGTGGGCGAGCATCTGCGCCGCCATGCGGGCGGCTTCCTCACGAGAGTGGGCTCCGAGCTTGCGGAGGATCCGCTTGACGTGCGAGCGCACGGTCTCGACGGAGAGCCCCAGATCGGCGGCGATCCCGCGCGTCCCGGTGCCGGCGCAGATGAGGTCGAGGACCTCCCATTCGCGCGACGACAGCGCCGACCGCACCGGCCGCAGGCCGGCACCGGTCTCGGGCATCTCGCGCAGGCGCTCGACGAGCCGCATCGTCAGCTTGCGGGTGACGACCGCCTCGCCGCCCGCCATGCTGCGCGCGATGCGGGGCAGGATCTCGAGCGAGATGCGCTTGCTGAGATAGCCGTTGGCGCCCTCGCGCAGCGCGCGGATCGCGAACTCGTCGTCGTCGAGGCTGGACAGCAGCAGGATCGCCACCCCGGGCGCGTCCCGGTGCACGGAGCGGACGAACTCCAGCCCGGTCATGTCCGGCAGCTCGGGGTCGACGACCATGACGTCCGGAGCGAGTTCGGTCGCCAGCTGGATGCCGTCGCGGGCCAGCGCCGTGTCGGCGAGCGTCTGGACGCCGCCCTCTACGAGCGCTGAGACGACGGCCCGCCGCACGATCGTGTCATGGTCGACCACGACGACGCTCGGGCCAGAGCGTGATGGACGCGGATCCACAGTACGACGGTATTCAGAGATCCGCATTGCCTGAAGGGCAGTTGCACGGCTCGGTGGGGCAGTCGTCTACCGCTCCTGCGCGAGGATCGGAAGACGGGGCGCACTTGGGGGCGGGGACGTCCACGGGTTAGGGCAGGTTCGCACAGCCGGCTGGGGCTAAGGCCTACCCTCCCACGCGACTCACGTGTGCCTCAGCGCAGTTTCAGGTTCACCTTCGTCACCCGCCCGTCAGGCGGCACGGTCTGGTTGATGTTTGACTCGCTGCAGCCGCTCACGATGACGCGGCACCGGGCGGCAGCGCTGATCGGCGCGGTGGTCGTCTCGGCGGCCGCCGCCGCCTTCCTTCCGCCGGCCGGTGCCGCGGCCGTCGTCGCCGTGGCCGTCCTGCTGCTGTGCGGCCGGCCCGTCGCGACGGGGGACCCCCGCGACCACGCGCTGCGCCGCCACCTCGCGATCTGCCGCAGGCGCGAGGAGCGGGCCCTCGTGCTCGTGGCGAGCGCGTCCGGTCGGCGGGGCTCGATGACGACGGATCTGCGGATAAGCGACTCCACCGTCGCCGTGTCGCGCCGCGGCGACTCGACGCTCGTCGCGGTGCTCGACGGGCGCGAGCTGTCCCGCGAGCGGATCACCGAGCGTCTGCGTGAGGCCCACGGGCAGGAGCTGAAGGTCGGCTGGGCAACGTTTCCGGACGACGGCCTGACGCTGGACGCGCTCGTCGAGATCGCCTCCGCGCGGGCCGGCCGGGCGTCGAGCGCCGGTACGCAGCCGGCCAGCCGGCGTTCGGCCGGGAGGTCTCCGTGAGCGGTCGTGTGGTCCGCCGGGTGCCTGCCGGAAGGGCACTCGTGACGGGCTGCGCCGGCTTCATCGGGTCACACCTCTGCGAGCGGCTCGTCCTCGACGGATGGGACGTCACGGGCGTCGACTGCTTCACGCCGTACTACGGGCGTGAGCTGAAGGAGGCCAACCTGTGGTGGCTGAGGCGCCAGCCCCGCTTCGCGTTGCAGGAGCGCGACCTCGCGGCCGGCGACGTGCCCCACGACCTGCTGCGCGACGTCGACGTGGTCTTCCACCTCGCGGCGCAGGCCGGCGTACGGCGCTGCTACGGGACCGACTTCGACACGTACGTGCACTGCAACGTCGTCGCGACGCAGCGGCTGCTCGAGGCGTGCGTGGGACAGTCGCTGCGGCGCTTCGTCTACGCGTCGTCGTCGTCGGTCTACGGCCACGGCCTGGGCGGCTGCACGAGCGAGCAGGCGCCGTGCCTGCCGGTGTCGCCCTACGGGGTGACGAAGCTCACCACCGAGGCGCTGGCCAACACGTACGCGCGCGAGAGCGGCGTGCCGGTCGTCGGGCTGCGGTACTTCTCCGTCTACGGGCCCCGGCAGCGACCCGACATGGCGTTCATGGCGTTCCTCCAGCGGGCGGTCGAGGGGCTGCCGATCACGCTGTACGGCGACGGCCGCCAGGAGCGCGACTGGACCTATGTCGACGATGTCGTGGAGGCCACGATCGCGGCCGCCCACGGACGCTCGGGAACGGTCTACAACATCGGCGGGGGGACGCCGGTACGCCTCGCGGACGCTATCGCGCTGCTCGAGCGCCTGCTCGACCGGCGGATCGACGTGCAGCGCCGACCGCGTGCTCGCGGTGACGCCGTGCGGACGGCCGCCGACGGGTCGCGCGCGCTGCTCGACCTCGGCTTCCAGCCGCAGGTCGGGCTGCGCGACGGCCTGCAGGCGCAGCTCGAGTGGCTCGTCGAGAGCCGCGCGTCCGCGGCTGCCTGACGGCCCGCCGCCCGTGTGGGTGGGCGGCGGACCGTCGGGCGGCGTGCCGGCGGCGTGCCCGCGGGCGTGAATGCCCGCGGGCAGGCGCCGCTCTTCAAGCCGGCGCCGTGGGCCCGGCGACGGCCCGGAACTTCGACAGCGGGATCTTCGACGTGAGGCTGCGGGTGATCGACGCCGGCCAGTTGGCCGTCAGGCGGTCCTCCATGTAGACCTTCGAGGAGCCGCCGTTGTCGATGACGTACATGCCGTAGCGCTGCAGCGCACGCGCGATGACCTTCGCCTCCGGCGCCAGGCCCCAGGCCTGGAAGTCAGCCTCCGTGAGGCTCGGGTCGAGCTGGAAGCGCGTCCCCTCGGGCGCGTCGACACCGGTCACGCCGGCCCCGTCGGACTTCGTGGCGGGGTAGACGACCCCGCTGGCCGGGGAGGCGTAGGAGAACGCGATCGCGTGGTCGATGCGGCCCTGGGCGATCTCCCAGCCGCGGATCAGCCCGGCGAAGTACGGCGTGCCGCCGCCGCGCCCGGCCTTGCCGTCGGCGAAGCGCCCGTAGCTGCCGGCGCTCGTGCGGTAGCGGACGCCGTTCGTGGCGACGTAGCCCGAGGCGGTGCGGTCGAACTGCCAGAAGCTCCACTCGACGCCCGTCGTCGGGTCCCAGAACACGATCTGCCCGTCGCTGCCGGCGGACTGCACGGCCTCAGCGGGGATCGGGACGTTCGTGACCGTCGCGCCGTAGCCCGGCGTCGTGCGGGAGTTGTCGCCGCCGTCGTAGGCGGAGAACGAGCCCGAGAACGTCACCGTGCGGCGCGGCGTCTGGTCGTTGAAGTAGTACACCGGCAGGGCGTACTGGTCCGGGTCGGACGTCAGCGGCAGGTTGTTGTCGACGATCGCGTTGACGTACGTCCCCGACTGCGGGAGCACGGCGACGCTGCCCGCGATCGGGGTGTTCCACGGCGACGCGTCGTCGTAGGGGCGCACCTGGCCGAGCACCGACGGGATCGCCGGCGCCAGCGGCGTGACCGGCGCGCTGGCGGACGACGCCGAGACATTGCCCGCGGCGTCGACGGCGCGCACGCTGTAGACGTAGCTCGCGCCGTTCGTCAGGCCGGTGTCGGTGTAGCTCGTGCCGGCCGGCGCCGCGATCTGGGTGCCGTCGCGGTACACGCGGTAGCCGGCGACGCCGACGTTGTCGCTCGCCACCGACCAGGACACGCTGACCTGGGAGTTGCCGCCGATCGCCTGCAGGTTGGCGGGCGCCGACGGTGCCTGGCTGTCGGCAGCCGGGGCCGGCGGGGTGACCGGCGTGGGCGTGGGCGTGGGCGCCGGCGTGGGGGCCGGCGTGCTGTCGCTCGTGGTCTCGACGACGAGCGTCGCGGCCCGTGCGGGGCCCGCCTCGCGGGCGCCGATCATGAGTTGCGGCGTGGCCGCGGCGACGAGCGCGAAGCTCAGCGGGCCGTTGCCCGAGACCGCCTTCGTGACGTCGAGCGAGAGCCAGCGCGAGCCGCCGTAGGACGCCGCACGCGACAGGACGGTCCCGGAGACGGTCGGGCGCGTCTTGTAGGTGACGCTCTTCTCGCTCCAGGTCGTGTTCGCGACGGGGCGGACGCTGAAGCCGCTGTTGGACGCCACTGTCGCCCACAGGCGCAGGGTCGCCTTCGTCACGCGGCCGCCGAGGTTCTGCGGGTTGAAGCGCAGGTAGCCGGTGGTGAGCGGGCTGGCGTCGACCTTCATCGAGCTCAGCGAGCCATAGTTCGCCGTCGGCGCGGACGACACGGTGTGGGTGTCGGCGACGACGGGGAAGGAGTTGGACGCCGCCTGGCTGGCGGCGGGTGCGGCGAGGATGCCGGCGACGGCGAGCGCGGGGGCGATGCGGCGCAGGGAAGATGCGCCGCGGCTGCGGGCCGCTGTGGTGAAGACGGGCACGGACGGGACCTCCGGTGACGACATGGACCCGTCCTGCTTCGGTCGGTGGCGGCGGCGCGCGAACGCTCGCGCCGCCGTTAGACAGGTGTTGGCGCAGTGGGGCAAATCTGACCCCCCCTGGGGTAAGAACGAACCCCAGGACGATGCGCCGTGGACCTACGCTGAATCGATGCCGCGCGGGAAGCTGTTGTTCGCTCGCGCGCCCGCCGTGTACGCCTGGGCGCATCGCTGCAGCACCTGGCTGCGCTTCCTGCTGCGGCGCCTGAACGAGCCGGACTTCGCGGGCTTCCGGCATTTCCGCGACCGCGAGGGCGTGTTCCTGGACGTTGGGGCCAACATCGGCCAGTCCGCGATGTCCTTCCGGCGCGTGCACCGGACGGCGCCGATCCTCTCGATCGAGGCCAACCCGCGCCTGGAACGCGACCTGCGGCTCGTCAAGCGCTTCGTGCGGCGCTTCGACTACCGCATCTGCGCCGCGTCCGACGAGGCCGGCTCGCTCACGCTGCACGTCCCCGTGTATCGCGGCCTGACGCTCACCGGCGAGGGGTCGATCGACGCCGATTCCGCGCGCGAGCCGTTCTGGACGACGCAGCAGGGCGTCGAGGACTCAAGCGCCGTGGAGCTCCAGGCCACCGAGGTCCAGAGCATCCGCCTGGACGACCTCGGGCTCGCGCCGGCGTTCGTGAAGATCGACGTCGAGGGCTTCGAGCTGCGAGTCCTCAAGGGGCTGGCGGCGACGCTCGCCGCGCACCGTCCGATCATCCTCCTCGAGCGCTCGGAGGGGCACGAGGTGCCGGACTTCCTGGCCGCGATGGGCTACCGGCCATACGTGTACGTCGCGGACGGGGATCGCTTCGAGCCCGACCGCGGCGGCTCGCAGAACGTCTTCTACCTGCCTGACGCGGACGCCGGCAGGCTCAGCGCCAGCTGACCTGCTCGCGCACGACGCGCGCCGGGTTCCCGGCGACGAGCGCGCGCGGGGGGACGTCGGCGGTCACGACCGCCCCGGCAGCGACGACGGCGCCCGCGCCGATCGTGACGCCCTTGAGGACCATCGCACGGCACCCGATCCACACGTCGTCGCCGATCGTCACGGCGCGGCACTGCTCGCCGTCGGCGTCGAGCGCGTGGTAGTCGCGGTCGAGGATCACGACGTCCCAGGAGATCGCGCAGCGCGCGCCGATCGCCACCGCGCGGCCGCAGTGGATCTCGGTGCGGTCGCCGATGTGGGTGCGGTCGCCGATCCGCAGCGTCGCGGGCGACCCGTCGACGCTGTCGGCGCTGAGCTTCACGCCGGGCCACAGCAGGACGCGGCTGCCGAGCTCGATCCTGCCGCCGAGCTGCTCGCAGCGCAGGCGGCCGAGAACGCACAGGCCCGCGCCACAGCGCTCGAAGCGGTGACGCCACAATGCTCCGCGCGCGAAGCCGAGGGCGCGGGCGGCGACGTCACGCGGCGGCTTGTCCGCGACGCGCGCGGCCGTCTGCGCGCCGATCCGTCGTAGGCTCGCGGAGAGCACGGCGCGCGGCCGATCAGGCGCGAGCGCCATGCCGGCTCACGAGCCGTCGCCAGGGCGCAGCGTCACTGGTCGCGTAGTCCCGCGCCCGCTTGGCGATCGGCCGCCCGTAGCGGTAGGAGACGAGGCCGACCATGCCCGCCGTGGAGCGCGGGAACACCTCGATCGCGGTCATGTCGCGCGCGGTCTGGGTCCAGATGCGCTTGTACGGCGACGTGTCGCCTAGGAAGTCCATCCGGCGCAGGCCGTCGGCGAAGAGGGAGGCCACGACCTGCAGCGTCAGGATGTGGCCTGGCCCGAACTTCCGGTAGCTGGGGTCGTAGCCGCCCTTGAGGGCGTACAGGACGCCGGCATGCTTGATCAGGAGGTCCCAGGCGATCGGCGCGCCGTCGAGCTCGAGCCATGCCATTCGCAGCCATCGGTGGGCGGCCGCCCAGCGGCCGATCTCCAGGTAGAAGGCGTGCGTCGCCGGGTCGCTCACGATCGCGGTGCCCGACTCCCGCTTCCAGCCCGAGCCCTCGAGCGCGAACCCGGCGGCGAGCGCGTCGTCGACCCGCTCCCAGCGATCGTCGATCCGCTCCACGAGCTCACCGCGCTCGGCCAGCCGGCGGCGGCACCGGCGGATGTTGCGGAAGGCGTCGCCGCTCAGCCGGGTCCGATAGGCGTCCCAGTCGCCGTCGACGTCGAGGTACGGCGAGCGCAGCTGGACGCGCGTCTGCAGCCGCGCCGCGGCGGCGCGCCCGGCGACGCGCAGCGCCTCGCCGTCGGCGCCCCCGGCATCGACCACGCGCAGCGCGATCGGCGACCGCGTCGTGCGCAGGAGCTCGTCTGCGAGCGCCTGCCGCGCGGCGGCGTCCCGTGCCACCGAGCCGAACTCGGGCTGATGCCAGTTCGACAGCGAGCGCACCGTGCCGAGCCGCCGGCTGAGCGGCAGCACGGCCGCGAGCACGCCGTCGCGGCGGAGCGCGACGATGTCCAGCGAGCCGCTGCCAAACGCCTTCCACCAGGCCTCGAACCAGCCGGGGCGCAGGAACGGCGGCGCGTCGACGGCCCGCGCGAGCTCGTCCCATTCTTCCCGCACGCTCGCGAACGTCGAGTGGTGCTCGAGCGTCATCAGCC
>DASWQM010000329.1:0-6987 GCA_036403675.1 Solirubrobacteraceae bacterium
CGGTCGGCGAACGCGCGTGCCGCGGCGACGGTGTCGCCCTGAAACGCGGCGATCAGCGCGTGCGGCACCGTGCCCATGCCGCGCCCGCCCCACCACGACGCCTGCGCGTCGGTAGACACCCCGATCGCGCCGGCGACGTGCGCCGCCCATCCGTCGCCCGTTTGCACGAGCCAGTGGTCGTGGCGGGCGGGGAAGTACCAGATCGGCTTGCCGTTGGCGGCTTCGACGACCTCGGTGACGTTGCGCATGATCAGCGAGCGGCGCGCCATGCAGCCGAGGTACACCGTCTCCAAGTGGGCGAAGAGCGAGTAGTCGCCCTCGATCGTCAGCACCGTCTCATAGGGCGCGATGCGGTCGCCCTCGTAGAGCGCGTGCACGACCAGCTCGTCCCAGCCCGGCAGCCAGAGCCCGTCGGGCGTCGTCCGCCCGGTCGCCGTCTTCAGGATCGCGACCGCCTCGTCGATGCCCCCGAGGAGCGAGTCGTGCTTCTGGAAGACCTGCATGAGGACGTGGGGATGGCGGCCCTCGGCCTCGAGCAGCTCCTTCGTGAGGTTGAAGTACGCGTCGCTGTAGTAGCCGGCGCGCATGCGATCGACGGGCAGGTTGAAGATGGCCGGGTCGAGCCGGGCGTGGATCGGCGTCGTCATGGACGCCCGGCGGCGGCGGGTTCTCTGTCGCGCTGCGGGCAGAGCGGCGCGCCGGCGACCGCGCACGAGAAGTCGGTCGCCAGGCGGGCCGGCGCCTCGTCTCCCTGCTGCGGCTCGGGTGCGAGCACGTCGTCGCTGATCGTCAGCCACGCGACGACGCCACCCGCCGCGGCCAGCACCGCGCAGCTCGTGATCGCCACCCGGAACCCGTGCTCCAGCGCGAGCGGGTCGTAGAACCTGTCGCCGCTGAGGCCGGCGACGAGCGGCAGCACGGCGACCGCGAGCAGACTGGCGACCCTCGAGACGGCGTTGTTGATGCCCGAGGCGATCCCGGCGTGGCGGTCTTCGGCGGCGGCCAGCACGGTCGCCGTGAGCGGCGCGACGACGAGCACGAGCCCCGCGCCGAAGACGAGGACGGCAGGCAGGACCGTGGAGACGTAGCTGTCGCCCCGGTTGATGCGGGTCATGAGCAGCATCCCGGCGGCGATGATGAACGGGCCGAGCGTGAGCGGGATCCGCGGGCCGATGCGCTGCGCCAGCGCGCCCGAGCGCGACGACAGCAGCAGCATGAGCGCGGTCACAGGCAGCGCCGCGGCGCCCGCCGCGACGGGCGAGTAGCCGCCCGAGATCTGCAGGAACGCGACGAGCAGGAAGAACACGCCGCTGAGCGAGGCGTAGACCGCGAACGTCACGAGGTTGGCTGCGCTGAACTGGCGCGACGCGAAGATCCCGAGGGGGATCATCGGGTTCGGGCTGTGCCGCTCGGTCAGCAGGAAGGCGACGAGTGCCGCGACGCCGCCGGCGCCCGTCAGGACGATGAGCCCGTCCATGCCCTTGTTGGGCGCCTCGATGAGTGCGTACGTCGTCCCCGCGAGCCCCAGCGCTGCGAGCGCCGCACCGCGGAGGTCGAGCAGTCCGCCGGCGGTGACGTCGCGCGACTCGGGGACGTGGCGGAGCGCCATCGCCACCACGAAGAGCCCGATCGGCAGGTTGATGAGGAAGACGGCCCGCCATGAGACCGCCTCGACGAGGTAGCCGCCGAGCAGCGGACCGAGCGCGGTCGTGACGCCGCTGAGCCCGGACCAGGCGCCGATCGCGCGCGCGCGGTCACCGGGACGGAAGCTCGCCTGGAGCATCGCCAGGCTGCCGGGCGTCAGCAGCGCGCCGCCGACGCCCTGCAGGAGCCTCGCCACGACGAGCAGCGTGGCGCTCGGAGCGATCGCGCACAGCAGCGACGCGATCGTGAAGAGGCCCACGCCCAGCACGAAGACGCGCCGGCGCCCGTAGCGGTCGCCGAGCGATCCACCGAGGAGGATGAGCGACGCGAGCGTCAGCAGGTAGCCGTTGAGGATCCACTGCAGCGTGCTCGTCGACGCGCCGAAGTCGCGGCCGAGCGCCGGCAGCGCGACGTTGACGACCGTCCCGTCGAGGAACGCCAGCCCGGAGCCCAGGACGGCGACGGCGAGCACCCAGCGGCCGCGCGCGCTGTCGAGCGTCAGTTCGTCGGGTGCGGCGACCGCCATCGAGGACGAAGTGTGCACCGCGCCGCGGTCAGCCGGCTCGGACGGTGACGTCGCCGGAATCCGTCCGCGCCTCGATCGAGTTCGGCGCGCGGTCGTTGAGCGTGATCCCGTCGACCTTCACGTGGCCGGAGTCCGTCTTGGCGTCGACCGCGTATTCGCCCGGCGGCACCGTGATCGTGACGTCGCCGGAGCTCGTTCGTGCGACGACGCGGTGCGGCGGCGTAGCGGTGTCCACGGTGACGTCGCCGGAGTCCGAGCGCGCCTCGATGGCGCTCGCGCCCTCCGCGGAGACGGCGACGTCGCCGGAGCCCGTCTGCGCCGACGCGCCCTGCTGGCTGCCGACGAGCTCGAGCCGCACGTCGCCGGAGTTGCTGCGCAGCCGCGCGTCACGCGCGGCGATCGCGGTCGCGTCGACGTCGCCCGAGTCGGTATGGGCGGTGACCGCCACGCCGGACGGCACGGTGACCCGCAGGTCCGCGTAGCACGTGAGGATCGGCGTGGCGCAGTCGCTCGAGAGCATGAGGACGCCGCCGGCGACGGTCTGCTGGAGCTTCGGCTTCGTGAGGACGTAGTGCTGCGTCTCGCGCACCTCGACGCGCGCGCCCGCCGGGGCGAGCTCGATGTCCCCGGAGCTCGACGTCACGGCGATCGCGCGCAGCGCCCCGGCCGCGACCGCATGGCGCTCGACGCTCTTGCGAACGAACACGAGGTCGGCGACGGCAACCGCACCGGCCACGACGACGAGCAGCACGACGACGACGAGCAGCAGCTTCCTCATCCCGAGCGCGACCATCGCATGTGGCGGCGCACGGGCGGGGATTTATCTGACCTCGCCGCGCCGCCCGGACCTCCGCGGGCGGGGGCGCCGTACTGCAGCCATGTCGATCGCCAGCAGATCCCGAGTTCGCGCAGGCGCCGTCGTGGCGGCGCTCGCCTTCGTCGTGCCGGCCGCGCCCGCAGCGGCCGACGGCTTGCCACTGCCCGTCGAGGACAGCCCCAGCGGCGTCCGGACGCTGGACGGCGCCACCCGCTTCCTGAGCATCGCGCTCGCGGGTCGCACCGCGGTCCTCGCACAGGCGACCGCCGACGGCGCGATCACCGGCCGCGCCGACCTCCGCGGCCGCTTCACGATCCCGCTCGTCGCCTACGACTCCAGCGCGGCCGGCATCTCCGGCGACGGCGGCACGCTCGTGCTCATCCACCCGCGCTCGGGCTTCCCGCGGCGCGAAACGACCTTCGCCGTCATGTCCGTCAAGCCGCGGCTGCGCCTGCGCCGGATCGTGCGGCTGCACGGCGACTTCAGCTACGACGCGCTGTCGCCCGACGGCAGCGCGCTGTTCCTCATCAACTACATCTCGCCGCGCGACCCGACGCGCTACCGCGTGCGCGTCTACGACCTCGCGCGCGGACGCCTGGATCCGGCGCCGGTGGTCGATCCGCGTGAGGCGCCCGGCGACATGAGCGGCTTCGCGGTGACGCGCGTCGCCGGCCCCGGCGGTCGCTGGGCCTACACGCTCTACGCCCGGCCGGACGGGACGCCGTTCATCCACGCCCTGGACACCCGCGACCGCAAGGCCGTGTGCATCGATCTCGACGGCTCCGCATTGGCGGGCGCCGACCCGTCCACGCTGCGTGTCCTGCCCGCCGCCGGGGGCGCGCGCCTGGACGTCCGGCGCAACGGCGCGCTGCTCGCCACGGTCGACACGGCGACGTTCCGCGTGCGCGACGCGGCCGCCGCTCGCCGCGCCGCCGCGCGGGCCCGGGGCGGTTCCGGCGCGCAGTGGCAGGCCCTCGTCGGCGTCGCCGTTCTCGCCGCCGCGCTCCTCGGGGGCCTCGTCGCGTGCCGGCGGCGGCGCGCTGCGCGGCGGCCGCCGGGCGCCGCGCCGTCCGATCCGCTCGAGCAGGAAGAGCGCGAGCTCGTGGACGTGCGCTGATGCGGGGCGTCGTCGCGCCGGATCGCGCTACGTTCCCGCACGTGCGACCGCGACGCGCGCTCCTGCTGGCAACGTCCGCCGTGCTCTGCCTCTTGGCGACCGCGCCGGCTGCCGTCGCGGCCGACGTCTTCAACGGCCGGATCGCGTTCACGAGCTTCCGCGTCGATCCGCCGGCGGGGTACGAGCGCAGTGGCGACATCTTCACCGTCAATCCAGACGGCACGGACACGCGGCAGCTGACGACGAACCCCGAGGCGGACCGCCAGCCGGACTGGTCCCCCGACGGCCGCGACATCGCCTACACGATCAGCAAGCCGGGCGAGCGGGTGAACTACGAGGTCGCGCGCATGACGGCGTCCGGAACGGGACATCGGCAGCTCACGATGACGCCCCAGGGCGAGGGCTCCAGCCAGCCGGCCTGGCTGCCAGGCGGCAGCGGGATCCTCTATCGCCGCAGCGGGAGCGGTCTGATCTCGAGCATCTGGCAGATGGGACCACTCGGCGAGGATCCGCACCTGCGCCTCGCGCCGCCGCAGTCGGTGCTGTATCCGAGCGCGTCGCCCGACATGCGCCGGCTGATCTTCACGGTCATCCGCTCGCCCACCGGCGACACCGACCGCGCCATCATCGCCGCACCCGCTGACGGCAGCCGCCTCGCGACGCTCTTCGACGTGCCCGGCGCCTACGACTCCGCACCGGCCTGGTCGCCGGATGGATCGAAGATCGCGTTCGAGAGCAACGCCGACGTGGGCGGGGGCAACCCCGAGGGCGACATGGAGGTCTGGACGATGAGCGCCGACGGGAGCGGCCCCACCCAGCTCACCCACAACGCCCTGCACGACGAGGGACCAGCGTGGTCGCCCGACGGCAGGTTGCTCGCCTACACGAGCGGGCCCGACGACGCGCACGGCGACACGCACGTCATGACGGCAGCCGGCGAGCACCTGCGCCAGATGACGTTCTACGAGGGCCTGGACGAGTCGCCCGACTGGCAGCCGATCCCGGCCCCGCGCACCGACCGCACGTGCGGCGACGTCGCGACGACCGGCCCCGGCGCGCACGACGTCCGCGCGGCCGGCGGCGGGCTCGCATGCCGGCGGGCGCTGGCGCTCGCGCGCCGCTGGGCGAAGCAGCCCGGCCGCGCCCGCATCAGCGGCTTCGCCGCGCGCGTGACCGACTACGGCGGCACGCAGCGGGTCGTCCTGGCCCGACACGGCGGCAAGCGCCGCAAGCTCGTCGCGTTCCTCTACGAACCGCCGGCGCCGGCGCGCGCTACGCGGTCGCGACCGCGATGAGCCGCGGCGTGCCGAGCTCGTACGCGGTGACACCGTCGGGACCCAGCAGTGCGACCTCGCCGAACCCGGCGCCCACGAGCAGGCGCACGACCTCGCCCGTCGTGTGCACGTGGTGCGCCGCGCGCGAGTGCTCGATCGCGCCGTCCTCGTCCTCGAAGACGTAGCTGGACTCCATCCGGCTCTCGGCCGGGCGGTAGCGGTTCGTGCTCGTCATGCGCACGCCGCCGAACTCGTACTCGGCCTTCGGCTTGATCCCGCCGACGAGCAGCGACTCGGCGACCGTGGCCGACTCGAGCACGAGGCGCCCGCCGGGCCGCAGCAGGCGATGCATGCCCGCGAGCGAGCGGACGGTGTCGGCCGGCACGAGATAGCCGAAGCTGTTGCCCCAGCTCAGGACGCCGTCGACGGGCCCGACGTCGGGCAGCGACCGGAGATCGCCGACGACGAACTGCGCATCGACCCCGGCCCGCGCGGCGGCCGCGCGTGCCAGCTCCAGCTCGTCGGCGGCGAGGTCGACGCCGGTCATCGCGTATCCGCAGGCGGCGAGCCGCACCGTGAGGCGGCCGTCGCCGCACGGCACGTCGAGCACCGCCGTGCCCTCCGCCGATCCGAGCAGCTCGCGCACGACCCGCGTGTCGGCCTCGGCCATCGTCGCGGCGGCGGCACGCCAGAAGCGCGCGGCGAGCCCGCGGTGAAACCCGACGAACCAGTCGTCGGGGACGCGCGCGGGAGCGCCCTCAGCAGGCGAGCTGCTCGTCCTGGACCTCGACATCCGCGAACTCGACGTACGCGACGCCCGTGTCGCGGTCGGCGGTGAGCGTCGCGAGCGCCGTCTCGCGCAGCCCGTCCTCGGTCACCGCCTCCGGCGCGATCGCCAGGCAGCCGGGGTTGACGGCGATGAACTCCTCGGTCGCGATGAACCCGCCGCCGAGGTTCAGATCGCCGCGCGCGAGACAGACGCGGCGCACCGGCTCCAGATGGGCGAGCGCGTCGCGGAGCGTGACGTTCGGCGGGATCGCGACCGGCTCGTACTGCGGGAAGAAGCGCTCGGGCACGACCGCGAGGCCGCGCCAGCCGACCCACCCCGCGATGTGCGCGATGAGCTCCTCGCGCTCGACGTGGAACTGCATCCGGCAGGTCGTCAACGACTCGTCTCCCGCCACGCTGCCAGCGTGCCGCGCGCGTCGGCTGCGCGTAGCTCGTTGAGCCCGCCGAGCGGCTCGCCGTCGACGACGATCTGCGGAAAGCTCTCCAGGCCCGTGACCTCAGCCAGCTCCGACTGCAGCTCGGGGTGCGGCCCGAGGTTGACCTCGTCGAAGGCGACTCCGCGCTTCGTGAGCAGCGACCTGGCGTGCTCGCAGAACGTGCACGAGTCCGTCGAGAAGAGGACGACGCGGCGAGCCACCACGTCGAGTATCGCGGGGATCGATGCACTTGTCACGTGGCGCATCTAGGCTCCCCGCGATGCTGGCCTTCCCGCCACGCGGCCGCAGCACGACTCCCGACATCGGGCGGCTGCTCGTCGCGTGCGCGGACCGGCCCGGGATCGTCGCCGCCGTCTCGCGCTTCCTCTTCGAGCGTGGCGCGA
>DASWQM010000330.1:0-6862 GCA_036403675.1 Solirubrobacteraceae bacterium
ATCTCGGCCAGCTCGAAGTCGAGCAGGTCGAGCTCGCGCTCGCGCGCGCCCGCGAGCTCCTGCAGCTCCGCGAGCGCCTGCTCGGCCTCGCGCGCGGCCGCGTGCGCCGCGGCGACCTGTGCGCGCCGTGCCAGCTGGGCGGCGCCGCAGAAGCCGTCGAGGATCTCGAGCTGCGCGCCGGCGAGCGTCAGCCGGCGATGCTCATGCTGGCCGTAGAACGCGATGAGCGGCTCGGCGAGCTCGCGCAGGTCGGCGACGGTCGCCGAGCGCCCGTTGACGAGCGCGCGCGTGCGCCCGTCGGCCCCGATCCGACGGGCGAGCACGATCTCCTCGGCGTCTTGCGGCAGCCGCTCCCCGAGCTCCGCCCGCAGCGCCTCGGGCAGCTCGAAGACGCCCTCGACGTAGGCCTCCGCCGCGCCCGGCCGCACGATCGACGGCTTCGCGCGGCCGCCCAGGAGCAGGTCGAGCGCGTGCGCGAGCACGGTCTTCCCCGCACCCGTCTCGCCGGTCAGGACGTTCAGGCCCGGGGCGAGGCGCAGCTGCGCGCACTCGATGAGCAGGAGGTTCTCGACGCGCAACTCGGTGAGCATGGGGACGGTGTACCAGCGGCGCCCGACGGACCGGCGGCGTTCGGGCGTGCTCGGGCGAAGTCGTGACGGGTCGCGGGTGAGTTGTGACTCGGGGCGCGGGTCGCGGTTCGGGCGTTGCTCGGTGCCGGGCCGCTCGCCACCGACGCCCGCCTTGCCTCAGACCGCTCCGTCGAGCAAGACGCGCCGGCGCCCTACGACGACAGCCGCCCGAACTTCGCCCGCAGCCGCCGGTAGAACGACGAGCCCGGGAGCTGCGCCAACTCCGCGGCGTCGCGCTCGAAGCACACGCGCAGCTCGTCGCAGGGCTCGATCTCGCAGGCCGGGCGCCCGTCGATCGAGACGTCGACCGCCTCGCGCCCGTGGTTGGAGACGCTCAGCGTGTCGGCGGGCGCCACGACGAGCGCCCGCGCCGTCAGCGAGTGCGGAGCGATGAAGGAGACGCCGAAGCCCTCCACGCCCCAGGCCAGCACCGGGCCGCCGTTGGCGAGGTTGTAGCCGGTCGATCCCGCCGGCGTGCAGACGACGAGCCCGTCGCAGCGGACCGAGCCGACCTCCTCGCCCTCGACGCCGTAGGCGAGCTGGGCTACGCGCCCGCCGACCTTGCGGTGCACCGAGATGTCGTTGAAGGCCCGGCTGACGCCGTTGCCGATCTCCATGTCGATCGCCGGCAGGCGCAGCGTGTCGAACTCACGCGCGAACGCCCGCTCGAAGCCGAACTCGTCGAGCTCGTCGGGCTCGACGGTCGCCAGGAACCCGACCTCGCCGAAGTTCACCGCGAAGACCGGGACGTCGGTGCCGCAGTAGCGGCGCAGCCCCCGCAGGATCGTGCCGTCCCCGCCGAGCACGATGCACAGCTCGGCGTCGCCGAGGTTCTCGGCGTTGACCACGACCACGTCGTCGCCCTCGAGACCGAGCTTCTCGCTCTCCGTCGGGTCGAAGAGCAGCTTCACGCCGCACCGACGGGCCGCCGCGATGAGCCGGTCGAGCGTCGGCCGGATCTCCTGCGGGCGCCCGTGCGTCAGCACCGCGACCGCGCGCACTACCGTCACGGTTCCACCTGGCGGGCCGCGGCCTCGATGTCGGCGAGGTCCCCCTCGCGGCCGCCCTCGGTGAGCCAGACGAAGCTCTCGCGGTTGCCCTTCGGCCCCGGCAGGCCCGAGGAGGCGAAGCCGAGCACGCTCGCGCCCCGCCCGCGGGCGGCATGAGCCACGTCGACGAGCGCGGCGCGCCGCAGCTCGGCGTCGCGCACGACCCCGCCCTTGCCCACCCGGCCGCGGCCGACCTCGAACTGCGGCTTGACCAGCGCCAGGACGTCGTGGCGCTCGGTCACGCAGGCGAGCACCGCCGGGAGGACCTTCGTCAGCGAGATGAACGACACGTCGATGACGACGAGGTCGGGTGCGTAGGGCAGGTCGCCGGGCGCGAGCGCACGCGCGTTGCGGCGCTCGAGCACGGTCACCCGCTCGTCGTTGCGCAGCCGCCAGTCAAGCTCGCCGTAGGCGACGTCGAGCGCGACGACGTGCTCGGCGCCGGCCTGCAGCAGGCAGTCGGTGAAGCCGCCGGTAGAGGCGCCCACGTCGAGCGCGCGGCGCCCCGCGGGATCGACCCCGAAGGCCCCCAGCGCGTTGGCGAGCTTGACCCCGCCGCGCGAGACGAACCGCGGCCGCTCGTCGACCGCCAGCGGGACGTCGGGATCGACGAGCTGGCCCGGCTTCTGGGCCCGCTGTCCGTCGCCGCCGAGGCGCACCTCCCCGGCCATGACCGACGCCGCCGCGCGCGCGCGAGACTCGAAGAGGCCACGTTCGGCCAGCAGGGTGTCCAAGCGCACGCGAGCCACGCGCGCACACCGTACCCGTCGGCCTCGTGTGTGACCCCTCTCACACGTGATTGGCTGGTCAGCCAGTCATACTGGTTCGTGCGCGGCGGGCTCCAGGCCTCTGCCCGAGATGCCGACCGAGAAATCCGCCCGCCGCTCAAGCTAGACCCAATCACATAGCAGTGTCTCTCCTCCCTGAAGCGGCCCGCCTTCCCCGGCGGGCCGTTTCACTGTCCGGAATCGATCGCGCTGGTGCTACTAGGTCCCGGCGATCGCGCGCTCGGACACCGCCGCCTCGATGCGCTCCGCGATGCGCCGGCCGGTGAAGCCCACCTCGGCGTGCAGCAGCGCGGGCGTCCCGTGGGTGACGAAGCGGTCCGGCAGCCCGACGCGCAGGATCCGCGCGCCGTGGAGGCCCAGCTCCTCGAGCGTCTCCCAGACGGCGCTGCCGAAGCCGCCGGCGAGCACGCCCTCCTCGACGGTCACGACCAGCTCGTGCTCGGCGGCGAGCTGCGCCATGAGCGCCGCGTCGATCGGCTTCGCGAAGCGCGCGTCGGCGACCGTCACGTCGATCCCGCCGTCGCCGAGGACCGCCGCCGCGTCGAGCGCCTTCGCCACGCCCGTGCCATAGCCGACGATCGCGACCTTGCCGTCGCCCTCGCGCAGGATCTCCCCCGTGCCGAGCTCGATCGGCTCCGGCGGCACCGGCAGCGGCACCCCGCGCGCCTCCCCGCGCGGGTAGCGCAGCGCGATCGGGCCGTCGTCGTAGAGCAGCGCGGTGCGCAGCATGTGAACGAGCATCGCCTCGTCGCGCGGCGCCATGAGGACGATGTTCGGCAGCGGGCGCAGGTAGGCGATGTCGAACGCGCCGTGGTGCGTCGGCCCGTCGTCGCCGACGAGGCCGGCGCGGTCGAGCGCCAAGACGACGTTCAGCCGCTGCAGGCAGACGTCATGGACGATCTGGTCGAAGGCGCGCTGGAGGAACGTCGAGTAGATCGCGGCCACCGGCTTGACGCCCTGGAGCGAGAGGCCCGCGGCGAAGAGGACCGCCTGCTGCTCGGCGATGCCGACGTCGAAGTAGCGCTCCGGCATCGCCTTCTGGAGGATGTCCAGGCCGGTGCCGGTGTTCATCGCGGCGGTGATGCCGACGATGCGCGCGTCGCGGTGGCACTCGTTGACGAGCGCATTGCCGAAGACGGTCGTGTACTGCGGCGGCCGCGCGGGTGCCCGCGGATCGATCCGCGTCGCCGGTGTCGCCACGCCGTGGCGGATCGACTTCGGCTTCGCCGCGTGCCAGCGCTCCATCCCCTCCAGCCCGCCGTTCTCCGCGGGCGCGAAGCCCTTTCCCTTGACGGTGGCGATGTGGACGACGACCGGCCGCTGCGCGGCGATCGCGCTGCGCAGCGCGGCGCGCAGGGCGCGGATGTCGTGGCCATCGATGACGCCCGTGTACGCCCAGCCGAGCTCCTCCCAGAACAGGCCGGGCGCCCAGAAGGCCTTGATCGACTCCTTCAGCTGCGGGCCGAAGCGCTCGAAGTGCGGCCCGACGCCCGGCAGCTCGCTCAGGCGCTCCTCCAGGCTCTCGCGCGTGTGCCAGAGCTTCGGGTTCAGCCGGACGCGGTTGAAGGAGCGCGACAGCGCGCCGACGTTGGGCGCGATCGACATGCCGTTGTCGTTGAGGACGACGACGATCGGCGTCCCCGCCCCGCCGGCCTGGTGGATCGCCTCGAACGCCACGCCACCCGTCATCGCGCCGTCGCCGATGACCGCGACGACGGTGCCCGCGTCGGGCGCGCCGAGGCGCTTCATGCCCTCCTTGAGGCCGACCGCATAGCCGATCGACGTGGAGGCGTGGCCCGCGCCCATGATGTCGTGCGGCGACTCGGCGACCGCGCAGAAGGGCGCGAGGCCGCCGTACTGGCGGATCGTCGCGAGCTCGTCCCGGCGGCCGGTCAGGATCTTGTGCGGGTAGGCCTGGTGGCCGACGTCCCAGAGGATCTTGTCGCGCGGCGAGTCCAGCAGCGAGTGCAACGCGACGGCGAGCTCGCACGTGCCGAGGTTCGCGCCGAAGTGGCCGCCGATCTCGCCGACCGTGGCAATGATGTGCGAGCGGATCTCCTCGGCGACCTCCTTGAGCTGCTCCTCGGAGAGCGGGTGCAGGTCCTGCGGACGGTTGATGCGCTGCAGGAGCCCCAAATCAGGAGGTGCGGGTCGCGATGAAGTCGGTGATCTGCTCCAGCTCGGGCGCTCCGGCCGGCGCCGCTTCGGCAAGCGACGCCAGTGCCTGCCGGTGCGAGCGCTCGGCGAGCTCGCGCGCCCCGTCGAGCCCGAACTCCGTCACGTACGTGCGCTTGCCGTTGCGCTCGTCGTTGCCGCTGGACTTGCCGAGGGCGTCATCGGTCCCCGTCACGTCGAGGATGTCGTCGACGATCTGAAACAGCACGCCGAGCTCGGCGGCGTAGGCGCAATATGTGGTCGTCGCGGGTCGCCGCATGCCGGCTATGAGCAGTACGCACTCCACCGACGCCCCGATCAGCCGCCCCGTCTTCAGCTCGTGCAGGCGCCGCAGCGAGCGGGCCGGGTCGGACCCGTTGTGGTGGATGCCGGACACGTCGAGGTACTGGCCGCCCACCATGCCGTTGACGCCCGTCGCGGCCGCGAGCTCGCAGACGGCGGCCAGCACGTCCGCGGGCTCGCCGGTCTGATGGGTGAGCAGGTGGCGGAAGGCCTCCGCGTAGAGCCCGTCGCCGGCGAGGATCGCGACGTCCTGCCCGAAGGCGACGTGGTTCGTCGGGCGCCCGCGCCGCATGTCGTCGTCGTCCATCGCCGGCAGGTCGTCGTGGATGAGCGAGTACGTGTGGATGAGCTCGATCGCGGCGGCGAGCGGCAGCAGCTCGTGCTCGTCGCGCCCGATCGCGCGCGCGGTGGCGAGGGCGAGCACCGGCCGGATGCGCTTGCCGCCGGCCAGCAGGCTGTAGCGCATCGCCTCGACGAGCCCGTCGGTGTGCGGGTCCTGGGTGAAGGCCAAGCGGTCGAGCTCGTCCTCGATGAGCAGCCGCAGGTCCTCGGGATAGGTGACCGCAACCACTACAGCAGGGAGTCCTGGCCGGGCGGCGAGTCGCGGCCGGCCTCGCGGGCGCGGCGCTCGAGCTCGGCCGATGCCTGCGACGCGACCGCGGCACAGTCCTCGACGACGGTCGCCGCGGCGTCGGCGCTGAGGTCGCCCGAGCGCAACTGCTCGGCGGCTCGCTCGAGGCGCTCGACGAGCTCGTCGAGCGTCGCGTCCTCGCCGTTGTGGGAGGCGGCGGTCATGGCTGCGCGGGATTGTGGCCCATCTCGCGGTGGATCGCGCCCAGGATGCCGTTGACGAAGCCGGGGGCGTCCGCTCCGGAGTACGTCTTGGCGAGCTCGACGGCCTCGTCGATCGCCCCTTCGGGCGGGATCGGCGTGTCGGCGGGCGCGGCGTCGGGGTGGCGCATCTCGAGCAACGCGACGCGCATGATGGCGCGTTCGAGGGGTGCGATGCGATCCAGCGACCAGCCCTTCGCGTGGCGGGCGACGAGCGCGTCGAGCTCCTCGCCGCGGTCATGGGCGGCGTGGGCGAGCGCGCGCGTGAAGAGCGAGGCGTCGCGCTCGAAGACGTCGTCGAGCTCGCGCCCGGTCACGTCTGCCTGGTAGAGCGCGAAGACGGCGTCCCGGCGTTGATCGGAGCGACGCGACACGCGGCCCTGAGCCCGTCCGGGTTACGCGCGCGACATGTAGTCGCCGGTCGCGGTCTGGACCTTGACGCGATCGCCGACGTTCACGAACAGCGGCACCCGGACCTTGGCGCCGGTCTCGAGCGTCGCCGGCTTGTCGCCGCCGCCGGACGCCGTGTCGCCGCGCAGGCCCGGCTCGGTCTCGGTCACCTCGAGCTCGACCGAGGACGGCAGCTGCAGGTCGGAGGGCGAGCCGTCGATGAAGAGCACGTCGACGTTGTCGTTGGGCTTCGTCCAGCGCAGCGCCTCGGCGACGGTCGGCTGCGGGATCGCGAGCTGCTCGTAGCTCTCGGCGTCCATGAAGTGCGCGTCGCTGCCGTCGGCGTAGAGGAACTGCATCTTGCGCGCCTCGGTGCGAACCGAGCGGAACTTCTCGCCGGCGCGAAAGGTCCTGTCGATGACGTTGCCATCGGTCGCGCGGCGCAGCTTCGTGCGCACGAACGCGCCGCCCTTGCCGGGCTTGACGTGCTGGAACTCGAGGACCTTGAAGATCGTCTTGTCGACCTCGATGTGGTTCCCGTTTTTCAGTTGGTTGGTGCTGATCATGGCTGGGCGTCAGTGTAGGGCGCGCCTGCGGCGGCAAATCACACGAGCGTCTGCTGCGGGCGGGTGAGGGCCGTGGATCCGGGTTTTCGAACGCACCTCCCGGCGCGCCGCCGGCATACGAGCGGCGTGGGCGCCCGCGGCGTGACGGAACT
>DASWQM010000331.1:0-14177 GCA_036403675.1 Solirubrobacteraceae bacterium
GTGGCGACGCGGCGATTAGACAGACCTGTATGTTTCTGGCGTGTTGCTCGCCGTCTTTGATCGAATCGGACGTCGGCTGCCGGTGCGTCGCACTCCTGACGCGCCTGCGAATCCGCGCGCTGCCGGGCGGCGGCGGTGAGCTCGACGTTGGATCTCCAGGGCGCCAACTCGTGCTGCGACGCGGCCGCGGCACGTCCGCCGCGATGGCTGTTCAAGGTCGTCGACGTCGTCAGCGGCAGGACGCTCGTCGAGGACGCGCCCGCGCGCACGACGGTCCGCGCGCTCGCCGCGGTCGACTCGATCTTCGACGTGTTGATCTTCGTCTGGTCGGCGGATCAGTCGACCTGGCGACAGCTCACTCCGGCCGAGCACCGGATCCTCTGGAACTTCCGCGGCGACTGAGCGGATCCAGGCTGAGAACCCATATGCTGCATCGATGGCGATCGTGCGGCTCCGGGGGCCACTCGAGAAGCTCGCCGGCGGGCCGGAGCACGAGTGCGAGGGGACGACGGTGAGCGAAGTGCTGCAGGCGCTCGAGCGCGAGCACACGGCGCTCGAGGGCTGGATCCTCGACGAGCGCGGCGTCATCCGCCGGCACATCAACGTGTTCGTGAGCGCCGAGCCCGCGACCGCGGACACCGCGGTCGGCACGGACGACCGCATCGAGATTCTCCCCGCGATCTCCGGCGGGTGACGCTCGGATGACAGAGGTGCTCGTCGGGACCCGCAAGGGCCTCTTCGTCCTCGACGGCCAACCGGGCTCGACGTTCGACATCACCGCCCGCTTCTTCGAGGGCGAGACGGTCGACTACGCGATGCGCGACCCGCGCTCGGGCCGCGTGTTCGCGGCCGTGACCTCGCCGTTCTACGGACCGCGGATCTGGTACGCGGACGACCTCTCGGGCGAGTGGGAGCCGGCGCGCGGCGTTGCGCTGCCGAAGGGCGGCGACGACGCGCTGCGGCGCATCTGGGTCATCGCCCCCGCCGACGAGGGCACGACGCTGTGGGCGGGCGGCGATCCCGGCGTCCTCTTCGAGAGCCGCGACGACGGCGCGACGTGGGCGCTCAACCGGGCGCTCTGGGAGCATCCCACGCGCCCGCAGTGGCGGCCCGACTCCGGCGGCCTGTCGGTCCACTCGATCGCCCCATGGCCCGGGCACCCGGAACGATTGGCGATCGGCATCTCGGCGGCCGGGATCTGGCTGACCGACGACGGCGGGGCGACGTGGCGCCACGGCAACGCCGGCATCGTGGCCGACTACCTGCCAGAGGATGCGCGCGCCGGCGCGATCGATCTGTGCGTGCACCATCTCGAGCGCGCGCCGGCGCAGCCGGAGCGGCTGTTCATGCAGTTCCACGGCGGCGTCTACCGCTCCGACGACGCGGGCGAGACGTGGACGGACATCGCCGCCGGGCTGCCGTCGAACTTCGGCTTCCCGGTCGTCGTCGACCCGGCCGATCCCGACAGCGCGTACGTCATCCCGGTGACGGCGGGCGATCGCGTCGTGCCGGACGGCCGCGTGCTCGTGTGGGAGACGCGCGACGCCGGCGCCACGTGGACGCCGCACGGTGAGGGGCTGCCGCAGGAGGACGCCTACCTGCAGGTGCTGCGCCAGGCCTTTGCGGGGACTGGCGAGGGACGCGACCTCGAGCTCTACTTCGGTGCGAACTCCGGCGAGGTGTTCGGCTCCGGCGACGCGGGTCAGACGTGGTCCACCGTGGCGCGCCGCCTACCCCCGATCGCCTCCGTCAGAGCCGACCGGCGAGCGTGATCTTCCCGAGAACTCGCCGCCGCCGGAGCGCGACGTGTTGGACACGATCTGCTGATGGGCGGAGTTGAGGCGAATCGACCCGCGGAACGTCCCCCTCGAAGCACTGGCCGTGGGCGCGGTGCAGCTCGGTCCCGTGAACACCTGGGGACCGGGAAACCGGGCGGCCATCCAGCACGCCCGCGCCCGCTACTTCAGCGCGTCCTCCGGAACGACGTAGTACGGCTTGCTCGCGGACCGAGGCCGCGGGCTGAGCGCGTGGCGATTGGTCACGGAGAACGTCTTGTCGGCATAGCCGCCGTGCGCGCGGACCCACTCGAGGATCTCGTCGGGATCGCCGCCGGCATCGACGACCCGCTGCTCCATGATCGCGACGGTGCCGGCCGGGTTGCCGAGGAACAGCGTCGGGTCGATACCGGCGAGCAGCGTGCGGATGGAATCCTCCTTGGTCGCCACGGCGCGGCAGGATAGCGCCTGCGGCGTGCACGCGGCCGCAGCTACACGTGCAGGGCGGCCAGGCGATCGGCCTCCTCGCGCAGCGCGCGCTGCGTCGCCCCGTCGAGCGGGTGGAACGGCTCGAGCTCGATGCGGCCGTCCGCGTGGCGCCACGCGCCCGCGACGGCGCCGTCGACGAGGAACGTCGACATCGAGTGCGGGTTGCGCGTGCTGAAGATCCGCGACCGGTACTCCTCGGGGAGGATCTGCGCGCGGCGCGCGTGGACGAGCAGCGCCGCGTCCCAGGTCGGCAGGAAGCGCACCGGCGCCGGCGTCCGCGGGTCCGGCAGCGGCGCGTCGGGCAGATCGAGCAGCTCGGCGCCGGACTCGGCGCGAAAGCGCCGCAGCGCCAGCCGCTCGATCGCCGGCCCGAACGTCGCGCGCGGAAGGCCGGTGTAGGACTGGACGTCGGCAACCGAGGCGGGACCGAAGCCGGCGAGATAGCGGCGCACGAGCTGCTCGATGCCCTCCTCCGCCGTCACCCCGGGCGGCCCGATCCACGCCTCCGCGGCCGCAAAGAGGTCGGCCCGCCGCCGCTCCCACGTGCCCGACGGCGGCACCCGGACGAGATCGATCCAGAGACCGACCCCCACCGCGCGCCCCTTGCCCGCGAGCTCGTCGAGCTGCTTGCGGTGGATCCGGCCCTCGACCTGCAGGTGCGCGCCGACGCGCTCGGCCGCGGCGGCCATCGCCTCGTGGCTGTCCGCACCGCGCCTCGACCGCACCCAGGACGCCCGCCGCGCCTCCCGCGTCGCCAGCGCGAACGGCCAGTAGTCGCCGCGCGCGACGAGGTGGATCGTCACGCGCATGAGCGTCCCCTGCACGACGCTGCGCTGCTCGAGCAGCGGCATGAGGTCGTCGCGCCGGAAGTCCCGCATCCGCGACCACAGGCCGACGTACATCGAGGGCGCGTACTGCGCCTGCAACCCGCCGACGCGCTCCAGGGTCTCCTCCACGGACCCCTCGCCGGGCTCGAGCAGAAGCTGGCGCGCCAGCAACGCGCGGTTGAGCTCGCGGGCGGTGAGGACGCGTTCGGCGCTCATGGCGTCGTCATCATCACGCCGATGCGTCTGCGCGTGCCTCGCGTCACGGTCGACCTCAGCGCGCTGCGGGCGTCGCGCGAGCTGCGCTGGCTCGTCCTTGGCAACTTCGTGTCGGGCCTCGGCACGCAGGCGTCGCTCGTGGCGCTGCCCTTCCAGGTCTACGTCCAGACGCGCTCGGCGCTGCTCACCGGCCTGCTCGGCGCCGTCGAGCTCGGGCCGCTCGTCGCGATGGCGCTGCTCGGCGGCGCGCTCGCCGACCGGATGGACCGCCGCCGGCTGCTGCTCGTCGACCAGATCGCGCTCGTCGCGGTTCCCGCCGCGCTCTGCGCCGCCGCACTCGCGGGCAGTCCGCCGCTGGGCCTGCTCTACGTCCTCGGCGGGCTGCTCGCCGGCTTCGGGGCGCTGCAGAACGTCGCGCGCTCGGCGATCGTGCCGAACCTCGTCGCGCGCGAGCAGATGCCCGCCGCGCTGGCGGTGAACTTCGGCCTCTACCAGCTGACGATGGTCGTCGGACCCGGGCTCGGCGGCCTGCTCATCGCGAGCGCCGGCGTGGCGGGCGCGTACGCGGTCGACGCGGCGAGCTGCCTCGTGATGGTCGCCGCGCTGCGGCATCTGTCGCCGCAGCTGCCGGAGCGAGCCGACGAGCCGCCGGCGATCTGGCGCTCGATCGCCGAGGGGCTGCGCTTCGTGCGCCGCAACAGCGCGCTCCTGGGTTCGTTCGTCATCGACCTGTCGGCGATGACCTTCGGCATGCCGCGGGCGCTGTTCCCCGTGCTGGCGGTGAGCGTCTACGGCGCCGGGGCGAGCGGGACAGGCTTGCTGTTCGCCGCCGTCTCGGCCGGTGCCGCGGTGGCCGCCCTCACGACGCGCTGGCTCGACCACGTGCGGCGCCTGGGGCTCGTCACGATCGCGGCGGTCTGCGTCTGGGGAGTCGCGATCGCCGGCGCCGGGATCGTCACGTCGCTGTGGCCGGCCGCCGCGCTGCTCGCGGTGGCCGGTGCGGCCGACAGCGTCAGTGCGGTCTGCCGCTCGGTCATCAACCAGACCGTCACCCCTGACGCGCTGCGCGGCCGGATGTCGTCGGTCTTCTCGCTCGTCGTCACGAGCGGCCCGCGGCTCGGCGACGTCGAGGCCGGGGTCGTCGCATCGCTGACGAGCCCGCGCTTCTCGGTCCTCTCCGGCGGGCTGGCCTGCGTCGTCGGCGCGCTCGTCGTGGCGACCGCGTTCCCCGCGCTGGCCCGCTACGACAAGGAGGCGGCGCTGGCTGCGGCGGTCCCCGCCTGATCGGGCTCAAGTCCGGCGCCGCGGGCGCCGATGGATCCGTAACCGGCGGCCAGCAGGGGCCGCCGACAGACACTGACAGGGGACTCGACGATGCAGCCGCCTTCCGGCGGGCGCAGCTGGCCCGCGCCCGCACCCACCCGCCTTGCACTGACGCATCCATGGGCCGTGCTGACGGCATGGCTCGCCGTCGTGGCGGTGCTCGGCGTCGTGGGACTCGGCATCGACGGCCGGCTGTCCTCCAGCGGTCTGCAGGTGTCGGGCTCGGAGTCCTCGCGCGCGCACGACCTGACCGGCGGCAACTTCGGCGACTCGGCGACCGTCCCGATCCTGCTGCAGGGGCCGCCTACGGCCGTCAAGCAGCAGGGCACGGCGCTCGCGACCGCGCTCGCCAAGCGCCCGGGGGTGCGCGTCCTCAGCCCGTGGACGGCGTCGTCGGGTCGTAGCGCGCTGCGCCCGTCGGCCGAGCGCGCGCTGCTCTTGCTCACGGTCACGGGATCCACCGGGCGTGCGCAGGCCCTGCAGCAGCTCGTGGCGACGAACATCGCGCCTCCCGTGCGCGCCACGGTCACGGGCCAGCCGCTGCTGACGCGCGACGGCACGCGCTCGTCGCTTGCCGCGGTCCACCGCGCCGAGCTCATCGCGCTGCCGCTGCTCCTGCTCGCCCTGCTGCTCGTCTTCCGCTCGCCGCTGGCCGCGGCGATCCCGGCTGCCTTCGGCGCCGCCACGATCGCGGCGTCGACCGGTGCCCTCGCCCTGCTGGCCGTCCACGTGCGCCTCGATGCGTTCGCCCTGGCGATCTCCTGCATGGTCGGCCTCGCGCTCGCCGTCGACTACTCGCTGCTGCTCGTCTCACGCGTGCGCGAGGAGCTGGCCGAGCAGCACGGCCGCGACATCCGCGCGGCCGTCGCCGCCGCCGCGGCACCGACGACGCGCACCGTGGCCGTCGCCGCGGCGGCGATCGTCGTGGCGATGGCGGTCGCAGCCGCCATGTCGCCCGGGACGGCGCTCCTCGCCGCCGCGCTGGCGATCAGCGTGGTCGCCGTGCTGTCGGCCGCGACCGCGATGGTCGCCGTGCCCGCGATGCTCGTGCTCGCCGGCCGCCGGATCGACCTGCGCCCGGCGCGCCGTGCCGCCGCCGGGACGGGAGCAAGCGCGCGGCTGGCCCGCGCGGCGACCCGACGCCCGGCGCTGGGCGCCCTCGCCGCGCTGCTGCTGGTGCTCGCCAGCGTGCCGGTCCTGAGCCTGCGGACGGGCGCGCCGTCTGCGCGCTCACTTCCGTCCGACAGCGCCGCGCGCGCCCGGTACGACGCCGTCTCGAAGGCGATCGGGGCCGGCTGGACCGAGCCCTTCGAGATCGTCGCCGTGACCCGACGTGGCGCGGTCACCACCGCGCCACGCCTCGCCGAGCTCGAGCGCGTGCAGCGCAGGCTGGCGCGCGACCCTGCCGTGCGCGCGGTCCTCGGCCCCGGCGCCATCGCCCGCTCGGCGGCGCGCCTGCGCAGCGCCGGGCGCCGCGCGGTGGCGACGCGGCAGCGGGTGACCCGCCGCGCCGGCGGGCGCCTGCGCCGCCTCGACGCGAACGTCAGCACCGCCGCTCACGGCGTCCGGTCACTGCGCAGCTCGCTGGCGAGCGCCAACACGTCCGCCGACCGGGTCGCCACCGGCTCGCGCAACCTTCTGGGCGGCGTCGGGACGCTGCGGACCGGCCTCGACGGAGCCGGCAACGGCGCGCGTCGTCTTGCGAGCAAGCTCGCGGACGTGAGCCGCGGCGCGAGCGGTCTGGCGGCCCGGTCGAGCGCCGCGGGCACCGGGGCGCGTGACCTCCGCAGCTCGGCGGGGCAACTCAGCGACGGGCTCGACGCGCTCGCCGGCAATGCCCGCACTCTGCGCGGCCGCCTGCGCTCGCGCGTGGACACGCTCGATCGCGTCCGCGCCGACGTACGCGCCCAGCGCCGCCAGGCCGACGACGCGCTCGCCGCCGCCGAGCGCTCGCTCCCCCCTGACGACGCCTCGGCCGTGCACGCCCGCACCGCGCTGCGCGAGGCGCGTCAGGCACTCGAGGCGGACACCGGCGCCACGCTCGACGAGCCGCTGCATCAGCTCGCGCTCGACGCCGACTACGCGGGCGAGATGGCGACGGCCACGCCGACGCGCGACGCGGCCCGGCTGGCGAGCGCTGTCGGCCGCCTCACCGACAGCGCGGACGTCATCGCACGACGCGTCCGCGGCCTCGGCGACACGGTCGGAGCGCTCACGGACGGCAGCGACGCGCTCGTCGCGGCGCTCGAGCGGCTCGACGGCGGAGCGACCAGGATCGGCACCGCCTTCAGCGCCGTCCGCGCCGGTGCCGACGGCCTCGCGAACGGCGTGCGCACGACCGAGCAGCGCACCGGCGAGCTCGCCAACGGCCTCGCCAGCGCGCGCAGCGCCGTGCGCGGGCTGAACGCCCCGGCCGACGCCGACCGGCGCGCGCCGCAGTCCGCCAACGCGAGCTTCTTCGACTCCGGCTACTTCCTGCTGGCCGCGCTCGAGAGCGGCAGCGGGGGCACGCCGTTCGGCGTCAACGTCGACCACGGCGGCCAGGGCGCGCGGATCGTCGTCGTGCCGCGCTACCCGGCGTCCGACGCCCGGACCAGGGCCCTGTACGAGCGCCTGCGTGCGACCTCCGCGAGCCTCGGCAAGGCGCTCGGCGCCGAGTCCGCCGTCGGCGGGCCTTCCGCGGTGCTGGCCGACTACGACGCGGCTGCGGCGCAGCGGCTGCCGCTGATCGTGCTCGTGCTGACGCTCGTGACCGCGCTGCTGCTTGCGATCCTCCTGCGCTCGATCGTCGTGCCGCTCGTCGGCGTCGCCCTGAACCTCCTCGCCGTGGGCGCGACGCTCGGGCTGCTCGCGCTGCTCTTCCAGGGCGACGCGCCGCTGCTCGGCGGACCGGGTGAGATCGACGCCGTCGCCGTGACCGCGATCTTCGGCGTCGTGTTCGCCCTGTCGATCGACTACCAGGTGTTCATCATCAGCCGGGTGCGCGAGGAGTGGCTGCGCTGCGCCGACGAGGCCCGCGCGGTCCAGGTCGGCCTGTCGCGTACGGCGCGCGTCGTCACGGGCGCCGCGCTCAGCATGCTCGGCGTCTTCGTCGCCTTCGCGCTCGCCGACGTCGCGAGCCTGCGCCAGTTCGGCGTCGGCCTGGCGATCGCGGTCGTCCTCGACGCGACGCTCGTGCGGCTCGTGCTGCTGCCCGCCGCCCTGACGCTCGTCGGGCGCTGGGCCTGGTGGACGCCGCGCCTGACGATCGGCGAGCCGGTCGTCGGGGCGGTGCACCCCGCGGTCGAGCAGGCGGGCGGCTGAGCGAAGTGAGCGGGGGGCTGCCCGAACAGATCGCAGCGCTGCGGAGCGATCTCGCGAGCCCGGCGGTCGGGTAGGAGCTAGCGCAGCGTGTCGCGCAGCGCCTCGCGGGCGCTGTAGCGCGGCCGCCAGCCCAGCTCGTGTCTGGCCTTGCTGGTGTCCATGATCGCCGGGTGGCTCATCGCCTCCGCCCACTCGGCGACCGGCGGCGCGAACGGCAGCGCGGCCAGTAGGCGGCCCGCCACCTGGACCGGGCGGCCGGGACCGGGCAGGACGGCGAGCCCGAGCTCGCGGGCGACGTCGACGGCGGTCAGCACGCCGTCGCCGGCGATGTTGTAGGCACCGGGCAGCCCCGCGCCGGCGATGCACCGCACGAGCGCCTCCCCCACGTCCCGCTCATGGACGAACTGCAGCGGCAGCGGCGGCACGACCGCCGGGAGCGCCACCGGCAGCCGCGCGACCGCGGCCGCGAGCGCGCGGGCCACGGGCTCCAGCGGCCCGGACAGCAGCGTCTTGGCGCCGACGCTGTGCGGGCCGAGCACGACCGGGGGACGCAGGACGTAGACGTCGAGCTCCGGGTGCAGCGCCGCCTCCGCGGCCAGGAGCTGCTCGATCTCCGCCTTCTCCTGCGCGTAGAAGAGGTGTGCCGCGGGGCGCACCGGCCACTCCTCGGTCATCCCGATCGGGTTGTCGGAGTGGAAGCCGTAGGCCGCGACCGACGAGGGATAGACGAACCGCGCGACCCCCGCGTCGGCCGCGGCCGCGAACGCGTTGCGGGTGCCGCCGACGTTGATCGCGCGGATCGCCTCACGCCCGGCGCCGGTGCCCGTGACCATGAACGCCAGGTGGACGACGACGTCCGCGCCCTCGAAGGCGAGGCGCAGCGCGGCAGGGTCGCGGACGTCGCCCTGGCGGTAGGCGAGCTTCGTCCATCCCTCCCGCGCGGGATCGAAGGGACGGCGCGCGATGCCGACGACGCGCTCGACGCGCTCGTCGGCCTCCAGCAGCGGCATGAGGCCGTAGCCGAACGTGCCCGTCGGCCCGGTGACGGCGACGGTCAGGCCCACTGGATCACTGGGAGTGCGGCGTGAGCAGCCGCACCTCGGCGCCGCCACCGCCGCGGGCGGGCTCGGCGACCCCGAGCCCCTCGACGAGCGCGAAGAACGCGTCGGCGAACGCCGATCCGCGCGTGCGGTCGCGCAGCGCCTGCCAGTCGATCTGCTCGCGCAGCGCCCGCGCGATCTGCAGCGCCGGAGAGAGGTCGAGGCGGTGCTCGTCGAGCGCCAGGAGCTTGCTCGCGAGCAGGTCCTCCAGCGCGAGCACCGGCATCGTCGTGCCGAGGACGTGCAGCTCCTCGCTGCGCTCGAGCAGCTCGTCGGTGACCTCCAGGCCGCGCGGGCAGAAGATGAGGTCGACGAGCACGTCGCCGTCCCAGGCCTTCAGGAGCCATTCCTCGACGGGCCGCTCGGCGCGCATCCCGCGCAGCACGAGCGCCTCGAGCGCGCGCTCGGCGTGCTCGGGCTTCACGATGACGTCGAGGTCGTGGCGCGTCGACGGCCCACCGCGCGCCCAGCTCGCGAGACTGCCGGCGAGCAGGAAGGGCACGCCGCCGTCGCGCAGCGCGCCCACCGTCCGCTTCAGCGTGGCCTCGATCTGCTCGAAGGGCTGGCCGTCGTGGTTCACGCCGCACTGATACCCGCTGCACTGGGTATGGAGCACCCCATGGAAGGTCCGACGAGCGCCCTCGCCGCCAACGTCACCGGCGAGCAGACCGTGCGCGTCGCGGCAGCAGGCGACCTGCACGTCGACGAGTCGCGGCGGGAGGAGGCCGCCACCGCCATCGCCGCGATGGAGCGCGACGCGGACGTCATCCTGCTCGCCGGGGACCTGACGACCCACGGCGAGCCCGAGCAGGCAGCGATCCTCGCCGACGCCTGCCGCGACGTGTGCAAGCCGATCATCGCCGTGCTCGGCAACCACGACCTCCACGCCGACCGCAAGGACGAGGTCGACGACGTCCTGCGCGCTGCCGGGCTGATCATGCTCGACCGCCGCAACCCGACCGCGATCATCGGGGACTGCCGCCTCGGCGTCAGCGGCGTCACGGGGTTCGTCGGCGGCTTCGGCGCCCATACGCTGCCGGACTTCGGCGAGCGGTCGCTGCGCGACCTCTACGCGGAGACCGGCGAGGAGGTCGAGGCGCTCGCCACCGGTCTGCGCGAGATCGCCGCCTGCCCGCTGCGCATCGCGCTCATGCACTACGCGCCGACGCACGAGACGCTCGTCGGCGAGGCAACCGAGATCTGGTCGTTCCTCGGCAGCGAGCGCTTCGCCGCGCCGATCCTCGAGCACCGCCCCGACCTCGTGCTCCACGGGCACGCGCATGCCGGCCGGCTGCAGGGCTCGCTGCAGGGCATCCCGGTCTACAACGTCTCGATCCCCGTCATGGGCCAGGACTACTGGCTCTTCGAGCTGACGACCGACCGGTCGCTGTCGGCGCTGCACTGAGCGGCGCGGCGGCGCCCCCGCCCACAGGCCGGGGCGCCCGGGGCGTCAGGAGTGCGCGAGCACCGGCTCGCCGACCGGCGCGGCGGCAAGCCGGCTGCGACTCGTGAGCATCGCGGTGCAGAGCACTGCGCCGCCGGCGAAGATCGCCGCCGACCACCAGAACGCGGTCGTGTAGCCGTGGACGGCCGCGCTCGCCAGCAGCGCCGGGTCTGGGGCGCGGCCCGCGAGGTCGCTCGTGACGGCCGTCGCCGCGAGCGTGCTGAGCAGCGCCGTGCCGATCGACCCGCCGACCTGCTGCATCGTGTTGACCATCGCCGACGCGACGCCGGCGTCCGACGGCTCGACACCGAAGGTCGCCGTGGCCAGCCCGGAGCTGAAGACGAGCCCCATGCCGACGCCGATGATCAACAGGCCGGGCAGGACGTGCGTCGCGTACGCCGTGTGCACGCCGACGCCGGTGAGCGAGAGCATCCCGAGCGCGCCGGTCATCATGCCGGTCCCGATGAGCAATCGCGGCCCGATGCGCGGCAGCAGCCGCGTCGACGCGGTCGTCGCGGCCAGGACGATCGCGACGGTCATCGGCAGGAATGCCAGCCCCGTCTTGATCGGCGAGAAGCCGAGCGTCTGCTGCAGGTAGTAGGTGAGGAACAGGAACACGCCGAAGATGCCGGCGCCGGCCAGGCCCATCGCCAGGAACGAGCCCCCGCGGTCGCGGTCGAGCACGACGCGCAGCGGCAGCAGCGGGTGGCTGGTGCGCTGCTGGATCGTCACGAAGGCGGCCAGCAGGAGCGCGCCGGCGGCGAGCATCCCGACGGTCAGCGGATCTCCCCAGCTGTGCGTCTGCGCGTTGGCGAGCCCGTAGACGATCGCGAACAGGCCGGTCGAGGCGGTCAGCGTGCCGGGAATGTCGAGGCGCGGCTTGACCGCCGGCACCTGGTTGTGCAGGAGCGCCAGCGCTCCCAGCGCCGCCGGAACCGCGATCACGAGGTTGACGTACAGGCACCAGCGCCAGCTGAGGTACTCGGTCAGGATCCCGCCGAGCAGCAGGCCGATCGCCGCGCCGCCGACGGCGATCGCGCCGAAGATGCCGAACGCCTGCGCGCGCTCCTTGGGCTCCGTGAACGTCGTCGTCAGCAGCGACAAGGTGGCCGGAGCGAGCAGCGCGCCGAAGACGCCCTGCAGCACGCGGGCTCCGACGAGGACGCCGAAGCTCTGTGCAAAGCCGCCCAGGAAGCTCGCGGCCGCGAAGCCGATCAGGCCGATGATGAGCGTCCGCTTGCGCCCGAAGAGGTCGCCGATGCGACCGCCGAGCAGCAGCAGGCTGCCGAAGGCAAGCGCATAGGCGGTGACGATCCATTGACGCCCGTCGTCGCTGAACCCGAGCGCGTGCTGGGCCGAGGGCAGCGCGATGTTCACGATCGTGGCGTCGAGGATCACCATGAGCTGGGCGATCCCGATGACGAGGAGGATGAGCCAGCGCTTGGCGTGATGGGGGTTGGCCTGCGGTTCGGTCATGGCGCGTCCTCGCTTCCTGCGATGTGGAGTGCTAGCCTCCATGTGGAGAGAATGTCTCTACTTCGCGAGGTACCGTACCACAAAAGCGGAGATATGACCTCCACTTGTGTGTCGAATTCCTCTCAATGAGCGCATCCCCGTCCACTGACCGCCCCCTTCGACGCGACGCCGAGCGAAACCGCCAGCGGATCCTCGAGGCCGCCCGCGAGGCGTTTGCCGAGGCCGGTCTCGCGGTGACGCTCGACGAGATCGCCCATCGGGCCGGCGTCGGCGTCGGCACCGTGTACCGGCGCTTCCCCGACAAGGAGGAGCTCATCGACGCGCTCTTCGAGGAGCGCATGGGGGAGCTCGTCGCGCTGGCCGAGACGTCGCTGCGCCACGACGATCCATGGGAGGGACTCGTCGGCTTCCTCGAGGCGATGACGGCACTGCACGCCTGCGACCGCGGGCTGAAGGAGGTCGCGCTCTCGGGCGCGCACGGCCTCGAGCGCGTGGGCCGGGCCCGGCAGCTCATGTTCCCGCTCGTCACGCGCCTCGTTACGCGCGCGCAGGAGCACGGCAGCCTGCGGGCCGACCTGGAGCCGACCGACGTGCCGCTGCTGCAGCTCATGCTCGGCTCGCTGAGCGACTGCACGCGCGAGGTGGAGCCGGAGGTCTGGCGGCGCTTCCTGGGCATCGTCACCGACGGGCTGCGCACGCGCCGCGACGCGCCCACCCCAATGGCCTGCGAGGGGCTCGCGCCGGAGCAGGTTGAGGGTGCGATGCGCTCGTGGCGCCCGTCCGGCCGGTGAGCCGGCCGGCGCCGTCGTGTCCACATCACCCTGAATTCCTGCTGATCGTCATGTCGGCTGCATGGCCGTTGACTGAGGTACGTTGATAGGACACCTAACGTCCTCTATACGGATGACAGCGACGTGCGGGATCTATGACACGGCGCGTGCATAGAACCGCTATGCGGATCGCGATCATCAGCGACACGCACATGCCGCGCGGCGATCGCCGGATCCCGGCGAGCTGCCTCGAACGCTGCCGCGACGCCGACGCGATCCTGCACGCCGGGGACCTCGTCGACGTCCCGGTCCTCGAGCTGCTGCGCGGGCTCGGCCCGCCGCTGCACGCGATCTACGGCAACGTCGACACGGCGGCGATCCGGGCGCTGCTTCCCGCTCGCATGGAAGTCGAGCTGGATGGCGTTCGCATCGGAATGATCCACGCGCCCGGGCCCGCTGCGGGCCGGCTGTCGCGTCTGCGGACAGCCTTCCCGCGGTGCCAAGCGGTCGTCTTCGGTCACACGCACATGCCCGAACACGCCGAGCAGGACGGCTTTCAGATCTTCAATCCCGGGTCCCCGACAGAGCGCCGCCGCGCACCGCTGCACACGATGGGGGTCGCGCGGATCGTGGACGGCGCGATCGCCTTCGAGCTGCTGGTCGTCTGACCGCACCGGGCGCCCGGACCACGTCCGATGTCCTGAACGACGTTCGTCCGGGCGTCTCGTCATCTCACCGGATGACAGTGCATTGCGATCACCGGCGTACAGGCGTGCGATCCGGCAGAGGGTTTCGTGCGCCTTTTCCGCTTACGTCCTCGCCCGACCCGCTGGGACAGTCCGCCGGGAAGGGAATCCGCTCACAAGCGATTGGGGTCAGGCATGGATGTCTTGCACGCGGCATGGGCCGCGGTTGGTGTTGTTCTCTGCGGCGCGGTGTGGTTCTGCGTCCTGCGTCGAACGCGGCAGGTCTCCGCGTCCGTCGGAATCGTCGTACTCATGGCCGGCTTGGTGGCCGTCGTCGTAGGCGTGGGTGCACGCCTGGCTCCGAACGCCAGTGCGGCGGTCGCGCCTCCCGGTCAGGGCTTCACCGTCACGCCCGGCGACCTGAAGTTCATCCTCAAGCAGATCAAGATCGCCGAGCGCCACGCGGCGACGCTGACGCCGAGCAACCCCTGCGGGACGCTCGTCGGGCCCGGCCCCGACCAGATCCCCGACCGCCTCACCGCGTACGGCCTGCGCACCGTCGACGGGTCCTGCAACAACCTCTTCCCGGGCCGCGAGACGTTCGCCGCGGCCGATCAGCCGTTCCCACGGCTGACGAAGCCGACCTTCAAGGACGCCGAGAACACGCCGCCCGGCTTCGGCCCTCCCGGCCCGTCGTCCTACAAGCAGAAGAAGGGCAACGTCTTCGACTCCCAGCCGCGCGTCATCTCCAACCTCATCGTCGACCAG
>DASWQM010000332.1:0-4368 GCA_036403675.1 Solirubrobacteraceae bacterium
CGGCACGTCGCGGCGGTTGAGCAGGAACGCCGCGAGCGCACGGGCGTCGGGCTCGGCGAGCGGGCCGATCCGCAGCGTCCGCTCGTCGCCGTCGCGGCGCTCGGACACGGTGATGGTGACCGTCGGGTCGACGTCGAGCGCGAGCTGGTCGTCCTCGGCGGTCACGACCACCGCAGCGCCCGGGGCGCGTCGCGCATCCGCAGCACACGGGCCGGCACGCCGGCGACGACCGCGTTCGCGGGGACGTCGCGGTTCACGACCGCGTACGTGCCGACGACGCTGTTGTCGCCGACGGTCACGCCGCGCAGGAAGCACGCGCCGTAGCCGATCCACACGTTGTTGCCGACCCGCACGTCGCGCTTGTAGATGCCCTGCTCGCGGATCGGGCGCTCGGTCTCGACGACGCCGTGGTCGAAGTCGATGAGCATCACGCGGTCGGCGACGATGCACTCGCGCCCGATCGAGACGTGCTGGAAGACGGAGATCGTGCACTCCTGGCCGAGCACCGACTTCGCGCCGATCCGCGCTTCCCCCTCGTGCACGCGGATCTTCGAGCCGTGCCCGATCCACGACCAGCGGCCGAGGTGCAGCGTCGCCTCCTTGCCGATCTCGATCGTCACGCCGGGGCAGACGAAGCACAGCCCGTCGGTCTTCAGACGGCCGCGCCAGCGCAGCTTCAGCCACAGCCAGCGCGCGACGAGGCGCGCGTAGCTCATGTTGAGCATGCCGTGGGAGCGCATGAAGCGCCACAGCTCCAGCGGCCCGCCGTGCAGAGGTCGCGGCGCGCCCCGCACCACGGGTGCGGCCGCGGGCGGCGGCTCGGCGATCGTCAGGGTCCGCTGCACGGCGGCCATAAGGCTACGGGTCGGCGCAGCGGACGCACTACACGCGCAGCGGGGACGCCGCCCACTGCCCCGCCAGCCGGACGATGACGGCGGCCGCCGCCGCCATGTCCTGCAACGACGCCCACTCGCGGACAGAGTGGTAGGCGTGCCCGCCGGTGAAGATGTTCGGCGTCGGCAGCCCCATCGCGCTCAGGCGCGAGCCGTCGGTACCGCCGCGGATCGGCTCGCGCAGCGGCTCGAGCCCCTCGGCGCGCAGCGCCGCCACCGCGTGCTCGACGACCTCCGGAAACGGCTCCAGGTGCGCGCGCATGTTCGGGTACTGCTCGCGGACGTCGATCTGGACCGTCGCGCCCGGCACCGCGCCGACGACCGCCTGCGCCGTCGTGCGCAGCAGCTCGGCATGGCCGGCGAGCAGGTCGTCGTCGAAGTCGCGCAGGATCGCGCGAATACGGGCGCCGGCGGCGTCGCCGGTCAGCTCGTAGACGTGGATGAAGCCATCGCGGCCGGACGTCGTCTCCGGCGTCAGGCGGTCCTGCGGTAGCGCGGCGACGATCCGCGCCGCGACGCGCGCGGCGTTGACGAGGATGCCGGTCGCCCAGCCGGGGTGGACGTCGACGCCGGTCACGGTGATCGTCGCCTCCAGCGCAGAGAACGTCTCGTCCTGGATCTCGCCGAGCGACGAGCCGTCGAGCGTGTACGCGCAGCGCGCGCCGAAGGCGTCGATGTCGAACAGCGTCGCGCCCTCGCCGATCTCCTCGTCGGGGGTGAAGCAGACGCGGATCGTCGGGCGCGGCAGCTCGGGATGCGCGTGCAGGTGGGCGACCGCGGTCACGATCTCCGCCACGCCGGCCTTGTCGTCGGCGCCGAGCAGCGTGTCGCCGGACGCCGTGACGATGTCGTGGCCGGCGCGCGAGGCGAGGTGCGGCTCCCTGGCCGGATCGAGGATCGTGCCGTTGCGCGGCAGCGCGATCGGCGCCCCGTCGTAGTCGCGGTGCACGATCGGCACGACGCCGGCCCCCGGTGCGTCCGGGCTCGTGTCGACGTGGGCGACGAGCCCGATCACCGTGTCTGCGTCGCCGCCGCCGCCGGCCGGCAGCGTCGCGGTCACGTAGCCGTGCTCATCGACGGCGGCGTCGTCCAGCCCGATCTCGCCGAGCTCCTGCGCGAGCAGCGCGGCGAGCTCGAGCTGGCCGGGCGTGCTCGGGCTCTGCGTGCGGTCGCGCGTCGACTGCGTCGCGATGCGGACGTAGCGATCGAAGCGCTCGAGCAGGCCGGGCGCGAGCGCTTCCGCAAGCGGTGAGGTGTAGGGCGCCATGCGGCCTGCACGGTAGCGACCACCATCGAGCCCCGGCGACATCGTCTTCGCATGGCATGATCGACCGCCGATGGCCGCCGACCCCGACCTCGCACAGCGCCTCCTCGACGGCGACCGTCGCGCGCTCGCCCGCGCGATCTCGCTCGTCGAGAACGACGACCCCGACGGCTGGGCGCTCGTCAGCGAGGTCTACCCGCAGACCGGGAAGGCGACCGTCGTCGGCATCACCGGCGCGCCGGGAGCCGGCAAGTCGACGCTCATCGGCGGGCTCGTGAAGAACCGCCGCGCCGCCGATCGCACCGTCGCCGTGCTGTCGATCGACCCGACCTCGCCGTTCACGCAGGGCGCGCTGCTCGGCGACCGCATCCGCCTCACCGACCACTTCCTCGACCCCGGCGTCTTCATCCGCTCGATGGCCAACCGCGGTGCGCTCGGCGGCCTCAGCGAGGCGTCGCTGCAGGCCGCGCTGCTCATGGACGCCGCCGGACGCGACGACGTCTTCCTGGAGACCGTCGGCGTCGGCCAGGCCGAGGTCGACATCATCGACCACGCCGACACCGTCGTGCTCGTGCTCATGCCCGGCGGCGGCGACTCCGTCCAGGCGCTGAAGGCCGGGATCATGGAGATCCCCGACATCATCGTCGTCAACAAGTCCGACCACCCGCTCACGCAGACGATGGTGCGCGAGATCCGCGGCGTCCTCTCGCTTGCCCCGGAAGGCCCGTGGAAGGTGCCGATCGTGCAGACCGAGGCGGTCGACGGCAAGGGCATCGACGAGCTGATGGACAAGATCGTCGAGCACCGCGCCCACATCGAGGAGCAGGGCACGCTGTCCGAGCGCCGGCGGCGCAACCTGCGCAACGAGGTCCTCGCGATCGCGACCGGGCGCATGCGGCGCCGGCTCGAGCAGCGGCTGGAGCGCGACGAGCGCTTCCAGGAGCTCGTCGACGAGGTCGTCTCCCGCCGCCTGGACCCCGCGAGCGCGGCGACCACGATCCTCGAGGAGGAGACGTCGTAGTGGGCACGTACGTACGGCGGCGACCACTGGTCAGCTGACGGCGAGCCGTCGCCGCCAGCTGCGCCACTCCAGCGCCAGCAACAGGACGACCGCCGCGCCGCTGCCGGCGAGTGCCACCGTGGCGCCGGCCGAACCCGTGCCGAACAGCGGCAGCGCCCCGTCGAGCGGGCCGAGCGGCGCGCGCGAGGTCGGCCCGACGATCGCGGTGCCGTCGATCCGCAGCTCGGCGTACCACCAGACGCTCGTGGCGAGTGTCAGTGCGATGAGCAACGCGCCGGTGCGGGGCACGTAGCGCAGGCCCCAGGCGACGAGCGGCACGGCGAACGGGAACGCGACGAGCAGGTAGCGGCCCGGAAACCAGAAGCCGAACATCGTCGGCGCGACGAACGCCGCGACGAGGACCTGCACGCCGCAGATGAGCGCGCACAGCGTCGCGGTGACCTCGACGTCGCGTCGATCGGGCAGCACGTCGGCGAGGCGGTCCCGGCGCGAGCGCCACAGCAGCCACAGGGCGAAGAAGGCGAGCGCGAGCACCGGCGCCCAGCGCAGCGCGCCGTAGGAGCGGTCGATCCAGAGCGCGACCAGGCGCGGCGCGCGGCTCGCGAAGTCGCCGACGCCGAGATCGTCGAGGCCGCGGCCGGGGACGTCGGCCGTCGTCGGGGTGAAGCCGCCGTAGAGCTGGTCGTTGACGGTCACGTACATGACGCCTGAGAAGAGCAGGACCTCGGCGACGACGAGCATCGCGAAGCCGCGCCCGCGGCGGCGCAGCCAGCGCAGCAGGGCAAGCGCGACGACCACGCCGGGGATCGCGAACACGAGCCCGAGCCACGGCAGCGCGGCGAGCGCGAGCGCGGCGCCCGCCACGCGCCTGATCCGCGGGCGCTCGCGCGCGCGGAGCGCGAGCAGCGCCGCGGCGGCGATGAGCGCGCCGGCGGTGAGCTCCGGCGTGACCGCGGTGCCGTAGGCCAGCGCCGGCGGTGAGAGTCCGCAGGCGAGCGTGGCCGCGCCGGCCCACGGCTCGGGGACGACGCGGCGCGCGAGCACGCCGCCGAGCGTGAACGCGAGCGCGGCGATCGCCGCCGCGAGCAGCTGCACCGCGAGCGGCCCGCCGATCGCATATGCGGGGGCGATGAGCAGCGGGAAGCCCGCGCCGTGGGGCTCGTTGGCCTGCCCGTTCGTCAGCCGGCCGT
>DASWQM010000333.1:0-4085 GCA_036403675.1 Solirubrobacteraceae bacterium
GCGTCGCGCAGCGTTACGCCCGGCAGGTAGTGCTCGTTGACGCCGTCGCGCTGGATCGCGTCGACCTGCTCCTGCGTCCGGCAGCCAAGCTCGACCTCGACGCCGGCGCGCGCCAGCGCCACCGCAAGCCCCGTCCCCCACGCTCCCGCTCCGACGACCGCCGCGCGCCGCAGCGGCGGCGTCCCGCCGAGCCATTCCCATTGCAGCTCGATGCACGGCCAGAGGCGGCTCGTGACCGCCCGCGCAAGGTGGGGAGAGGGCTCGTCGACCTGCGGGAAGCGCAGCGGACGGCCGGCGCGGATGCGGACCTTGTGCGGGCGGATGCGCCAGCCGCGGCGGATCGCCTCGGTGCCGATGAGCGCGACCGGGACGACCGGCGCGCCGGTCTCGAGCGCCAGCCGCCCAACCCCGCGCTTCGGCGCGCCGAGCGCGCCGGGCCGGGTGCGGGTGCCCTCCGGGAAGATGACGACGACGTCGCCGCGCTCGAGGATCGCGCGCGCGGTGATCATCGCGTCGCGGTCGCCGTGCCCGCGCTCGACCGGAAACGCGCCGAGCGAGCTCAGCAACCAGGCGATGACCGGGTTGCGGAACAGCTCGGTCTTCGCCACGAAGTACGTGGGCCGCCGCAGCATCATGCCGATGACGAACGGGTCCATGAACGAGCGGTGGTTGGACGCGATGATGAGCGCGCCGCTCGTCGGGATGTGCTCGCGCCCGATGCGCTGCATCCGGAAGTACACGGTGAAGAACGGCTGCAGGACGCCACGCGCGAGCCAGTAGACGAGCCGGTTCACCCCGCGCTCGCGGGCGCGCGCCAAGAGGCGAGTGCGATCCATGTCACGGATACCCGCCTTCGTGACGGGCGTTACAGTCCATGGAGCATGGTCATCGACCGCGCCAAGACGATCCGCGGAGCCTTCGCAGGCGCGGTCGCGGCCGGGGTGTGGGCGGCGCAGCAGCCGCTCGACAAGCCGATCTTCGGCGTCGACTACGACGACACGGAGCTGCTCGGCAAGGCGATCACCCGCGGGCCGGCATGGCCGGTCGTCGGCATGGCGCTGCACCTCGGCAACGGCGCGCTCATCGGCGCCGCTTACGCCGGCATCGCGCCGCGGCTGCCGCTGCCGTCCTGGAGCCGGGGCCCGATCGTCGCGCTCGCCGAGCACGTCGCGACCTGGCCGGCCACGATCGCCGTCGACCGCATCCATCCCGCCCGCGACGAGATGCCCGGGCTGTCGGCGAGCTGGCGCGCCTTCGCTCAGGCGACGTGGCGCCATCTCCTCTTCGGCGTCGTGCTCGGCGAGCTCGAGCGGCGCCTGAACGCACCCGAGGATCCGGAGATCCCGTCCTACGAGCACGTCATCTCGAGCAACGGCCACGGCCACCTCGAGCACGCCGGGACGATTCCGGGCACGGGCGCGGAGGACTGATCAAAGGCGGCGCGCATGCGCGCCATGGTCTTCGAGGAGGTCGGGCGCCCGCTGCGGGCCGTCGAGCGTGAGGTCCCGCGGCCGGCGGCCGGCCAGCTCCTGCTGCGCGTGCACGCCTGCGGCGTCTGCCGCACCGACCTGCACCTGCTCGACGGCGAGGTCGACGTCCCCGAGCCGCCGCGGATCCTCGGCCACCAGATCGTCGCCACCGCCGAGCCCGACGGCCGGCGCGTCGGCGTGCCGTGGCTCGGCTGGACGTGCGGGGTCTGCGAGTACTGCCGCTCGGGCCGCGAGAACCTCTGCGTGCGCGCCCGCTTCACCGGTCGCGACATCGACGGTGGCTACGCCGAGTACGCGGTCGCCGACGAGCGCTTCTGCTTCGAGCTCCCGGTTGACTGGCCCGACGATCAGGCAGCGCCGCTGCTGTGCGCGGGCCTGATCGGCTATCGCGCGCTGCGGATGTGCGGCGACCCCCGCCGCCTCGGCCTCTACGGGTTCGGCGCGGCGGCGCACATCATCACGCAGGTCGCCCGCTGGGAGCAGCGGCGTGTGTTCGCCTTCACGCGGCCGGGGGACGAGGCGGCGCAGGCGCTCGCGCGCGAGGTGGGCGCCGAGTGGGCGGGCGCGTCGGACGAGCCGCCGCCCGAGCCGCTGGACGCGGCGATCATCTTCGCGCCGGTCGGGGCGCTCGTGCCGGTCGCGCTGGACGCCGTCGCGCGCGGCGGCAGGGTGGTCTGCGGCGGCATCCACATGAGCGACATCCCGTCGTTCGCATACGAGCGCCTGTGGCACGAGCGCAGCCTGCGCTCCGTCGCCAACCTCACCCGTGCCGACGGCACGGACTTCCTCGCGCTCGTTCCGCGCGTGCCGGTGCGCACGCACGTGACGACGTATCCGCTCGAGGACGTCAACGAGGCGCTCGGCGACCTGCGCGGCGGCCGCCTGGTCGGGGCCGCCGTCGTCGTGCCGTAGTGGTCACACCTAGGTGGGGAAGGTTCCATCCGCCCATCCGGCGAACATGTGTGCATCGTCACAGCGGCTCCCGGCGGCGCTCCCTAATCTGGATCTTGCGTTGTCAGAGCTGCACAGGAGGTGCAGAAGTCATGTCTTGGACCACGAAGTTACTCGTCATCGCCAACCGGACGGTCGAGTCCGCGGAGATCCGTGACGCGATCGTCCACCGCGCCGCCTCCGGTCCCGTGCAGGTCACGCTCGTCGCACCCGTGGCCAGCGGCGCCGGCTCGGTCCGCGCGTGCCGCGTGGAGACCGCGCAGCGCCTCGAGCGGGCGGTGCAGGGGCTGACGGAGGCGGGCGTGCCGGTCGAGGGCATCGTCGGCGACAGCGACCCGATGGTCGCCGTGCAGGACGTGTGGGACCCGCGCCGCTTCGACGAGGTCATCGTCGTGACGCTGCCGACCGGGGTGTCGCGCTGGATGGCAGCCGACCTGCCGCACCGCGTCGAGCGCCTGACCGCCGCGCGCGTCACGCATGTCGTCGCACCGGCACGACCGGCGGTGCCGGCGTCGGCGTCGGCGGGGCCCCGGCGATCGTCCGAGGACGCCGCCTTCAGTCGTGCGGGTTCGCCGCGCCGGACGGCCGGGGCGGTGACCCGGCGCCCACGTCGCAGCCGCAGCTCGCGCGGCCGGCGCGTGCGCTCGATCCTGCATTAGCGCTCGATCAGCGCGTCTTCGCCCAGCGCGTCACGCGCGGCCTGCCGCCGTAGTAGAGCGTCGCGGTCACGGTCACGCCGGGGAGCTTCAGGCCCTTGGTCTTCGGCACCTTGCAGATGAACGGGTCCGGCGCGATCTTGCGCGACAGCTTCATCGAGCACGTGGACCTCACATGCGCCTCGGCGGCCATCGAGCAGCTCGCGATGCGCTGGCCGCCACGGCGAGCGACGAAGCTCAGGCGCCCGCGGCGGCCGGGAACGACGATCGCGATGAGCGTGCGCCGCTGGCGCGCGAGCACGAGCTGCGAGAGGCGTCCGTGCGCGGCCGGGACCAAGGCCGAGGACGGCGCCGCCTTCGCCGGCGGCGCCTGCACGATCCGGATGGGCACCGTCGCGCCCGCGCCGGAGACGGTCCTGGCACCGATGCGGACCACGCCACCCGGCGGCGCCGACGCCGGCGCCGTGTAGACGCCGTCGAGCGACAGCGTGCCGAGCTGGCGGCTGCCGCCGACGTTGCCGTCGGCGCTCCAGCTCACGCCGCTTGATGCCTCGGGTCCCGTCGCCGCCAGCCGCGTCACGCTCGAGGTCTGCACGCTCTCGGGCGCACCGGAGATCGCAAGCGTGGCGGGCGGGGGACCGGGCCCGGGTCCCGGCAGGCCGGCGACGCTGAGCGCCGCACTCGCGGCAGGCGGATTGCGGGGGAACGCGCTCATGGAGTCGCGGGCGGCGAACGTGAAGGCGACCGGGCCGCTCTGACCGGGGGCCGGCGTGTAGTGCACCAGCGAGCCGGAGAACCACTCGCCCGTCGGCCGGTCGAGCGAACCCGCGGACGGCGGCGTGACGATCTTGAACTCGACCGGCCCGGGGCTGCCGGGGAACGGGTCGTCGAACTCCTTCGCCTGCAGGTTGATCGCCGACGTACCGGTCGCGGAGATCGATCCGGCGTCGACCGGTTGCGCCAGGTAGCCGTTGACGACCGACGGCGA
>DASWQM010000334.1:0-7014 GCA_036403675.1 Solirubrobacteraceae bacterium
GAGGAGGCGCTGGCCGTCAGCGAGCGCGTCGGCTTCCCGCTGCTCGTGCGCCCGAGCTACGTCCTCGGCGGCCGCGCCATGGAGATCGTCTACGACGTCGACGGACTGCGCGATTACCTGGAGCGGGTGGGCGCGGACGCCGACCCCACCCACCCCACCATCTACCTGGACCGCTTCCTGGAGGACTCGATCGAGGTCGACGTCGACGCCCTGTGCGACGGCACGGACGTGTGGGTGGGCGGCGTGATGCAGCACGTGGAGGAGGCCGGCGTGCATTCGGGTGACAGCGCCTGCGTCCTGCCGCCGCACTCGCTCGGGCCCGAGATGCTCGACGAGATCCGCGCGCAGACGCGCGGGATCGCGCTCGGCCTGAACACGGTCGGGCTCATCAACATCCAGTACGCCGTGACGCTCGACGGGCGGCTGTATGTCATCGAGGCCAACCCGCGCGCGTCGCGGACGGTGCCGTTCGTCTCCAAGGCGATCGGCGTGCCGCTGGCGAAGATGGCGTGCCGGCTCATGCTCGGCGAGCGCATCGACGACCTCGGGCTGCCGGCGGAGGCGATGCCGACCGAGCACGTCTCCGTCAAGGAGGCCGTGCTGCCGTTCGACCGCTTCGCGGGCTCTGACGCGCTGCTGAGCCCGGAGATGCGCTCGACCGGCGAGGTCATGGGCGTCGCGCGCGACTTCCCGACCGCGTTCGCCAAGGCCCAGGCCGCCGCGGGCGCGCGGCTGCCGCGCGAGGGCACGGTCTTCATCACCGTCACCGACGGCGACAAGCCCGGGGCGTACGCGATCGCCTCGCGGCTGCAGGACCTCGGCTTCCGGATCGTCGCGACCGCCGGCACCGCACAGGCGATCCGCGGGATGGGCGCACGCGTCGACGAGGTGCTCAAGAAGGTCGGCGAGGGCTCGCCGAACGTCGTCGACCTCATCGAGGCCGGCGAGATCCGCCTCGTCATCAACACGCCCACCGGCTCCGGCGCGCGCGCCGATGGGTGGGAGATCCGCCGTGCCGCGGTCGCACGCGGGATCCCCTGCATCACGACGCTGTCCGGCGGGCACGCTGCCGCGCGCGCGATCGCCGCGGCCCGCGACGGCGACCCGAAGGTCCTGTCGCTGCAGGAGATCCACCGCGACCAGACGAGGGTCGTGTGAGGGTTCAGGCGCCGTTCGGCCGTCGCCGCGTGACCGTGACGGCGGCGCGCGACGTCGGCCCCTACCGCGTGCTCGAGGCCGCCGATCCGGACGGGCCGCAGCCGTGGCCGGGCCAGTTCTACATGCTCGCCGGCGCCGAGCACTGGGGAGGTGGCGAGGACGAGCGCCCGTTCCTGCCGCGCGCGTTCTCGTTCCTCGACGCCGGCGAGGGGACGCTGAGCTTCATGCTCGAGGACGTCGGCCCGGGCACCGCACGGCTGTGCGAGCTGCAGGCGGGCGACGAGCTGTGGCTGCTCGGCCCGCTGGGGATCGGCTTCACCGCGCCCGAACCCGGCCCGCCGGCCCGGCGCGCGCTGCTCGCCGGCGGCGGTGTCGGCGTCCCGCCGCTCGCGGCCTGGGCGCGCGAGCTCGCGGCGCGGGGCCTCGCGGCCGAGGCGGTGCTGGGCTTCCGCGACGCCGACCACGCCGCCGGTGCGCGGCTGCTCACCGCCGCGGCGGTGAGCGTCGCGACCGACGACGGCTCGGTCGGCCACCACGGCCTCGTCACCGACCTGCTCGCCGCCGCCCTCGACGACGACCCGCACGCGACGGTCTACGCCTGCGGCCCGCCCGCGATGCTCGAGGCCGTGCGCCGGATGTGCGCCGCGCGCGCGGTGCCGGCGCAGCTCGCGCTCGAGGCGGGCATGGCGTGCGGGTTCGGCGCCTGCTACGGCTGCGTCGTGCCGGTCCGCGACGGCGGCTACGTGCGCCTCTGCGTCGACGGGCCGGTGCTCGACGCCGACCGCATCGAAGCGGTGCCGGCGCATTGACAGCGCGTCATTGCTCGCCCGCCGTTCGCGGCAAGGAAGATCGGTTGTCCTCGCGATGATCGAGTTCTGCGGACTGCGGCTCGCGCACCCGATCGTCAACGGCTCGGGCACGTTCGACGCGATCGCCGCGCGGCGAGCATTCGGCGACGCGCTGCTGGACGCGTTCCCGTTCAGCGCGTTCGTCTCCAAGACGATCACGCTGCGACCGCGCGCGGGCAACCCGCCCCCGCGCCTGTGGGAGGCGCCCGCCGGCCTCATCAACTCGATCGGCCTGCCCAACCGTGGCCTGCACGGCTACCTCGAGCACGACCTGCCCGAGCTCGCGGCGCTGCCGGTGCCGCTCATCACGAACGTCATGGGCTCGACCGAGGCCGAGGTCGCGGAGCTCGTCGAGGCCGTCGGGGCGCGGCCCGAGATCGCCGCGATCGAGCTCAACGTCTCCTGCCCGAACGTCAAGACCGGCTTGGACATCGGCGCCGACCCTGGCTCGCTGGCGGCGCTCGTGCGCGCCGTGCGCCCGCTCACGCGCACGCCGCTCATCGTGAAGCTCACGCCGAACACCGCCGACGTCGCGGCCGTGGCGGTCGCCGCCGAGCGCGAGGGGGCGGACGCCGTGTCGCTCGTCAACACGCTGCGCGCGATTGCGCTGGCGCCCCGAACGCGGGCGCCGTGGCTCGGCGGCGGGACCGGCGGGTTGTCGGGGCCGGCGATCCGCGCCGTGGCGCTCGCGCAGGTCGCAGCCGTCGTGCGCCACGTGTCGATTCCGGTCGTCGGAATGGGTGGCGTGACACGGGTCGAGCACGCTCAAGATCTGCTGTCGACCGGTGCAACGCTGGTGGCCGTCGGCACGGAAACGTTTCGGGATCCGGCTGTAGCATCTTGCATAGCTTCCGCTCTGAAATCCCTGCAAAATCCGGAAACACCTTCGACCAGTGTGAAGGCATCTGAACCTCAGGTCGAGGTCGACGTGAATTCGCCGGATTAGCCCGGATTTGGCTTGCGGGGCCGAAGACAGGATGTAGTATCGGCGCCCCTGATGCCGCCGCCCACCAACACTGCTACGAAGCACTCGGCGGCTCCTGAACGCTCCCTGACGCAGCGTCTCGACGCGCTCGAACGGGCCAACATCGTCCGTACCCGCCGCGCGCAGCTCAAGCGCGATCTCAAGAGCGGACGCTGCTCGATCCACACGCTCCTGCTCGAGCCGCCCGAGTACATCGAGACGGCGAAGGTCTTCGACATGCTGCTCGCCGTGCCGAAGTACGGGCGCGTGAAGGTGAACAAAGTCCTCACGCAGTGCCGCATCTCGCCGAGCAAGACGATCGGCGGGCTGTCGCAGCGCCAGCGCGACGAGCTCGTCAAGCTGCTGCGCCGCTAGACACCCCCGCGGTGGCCCAGGCGGTCGTCATCACGGGCCCGTCCGGTGTCGGCAAGGGCACGCTCATCCGCTCGCTGCGCGACCGCATGCCGGAGCTGCAGCTCTCGGTGTCCGCGACGACGCGGCGCCCGCGCGCGGGTGAGGCGCAGGGCGTCGACTACCACTTCCTCTCGCCCGACGAGTTCGAGCGCCACGTGCAGGACGGCGACTTCGTCGAGCACGCCGACTACGCGGGCGCGCGATACGGGACGCTGCGCTCGGAGCTCGAGACGCGGGCGGCGGGCGGCGCCCCCGTGCTGCTGGAGATCGAGCTGCAGGGTGCCCGCCAGGTCCGCGAGGCGATGCCGTCGGCGGTCCAGGTCTTCATCGCCCCGCCGTCGCTGGAGGCCCTGCGCGCGCGGCTCGTCGGTCGCGGCACGGATGAGCCCGCGCAGGTCGAGGCGCGCCTGCGGACCGCGGAGCGCGAGGTCGCCGCGCAGGACGAGTTCGCGCACGTCGTCGTCAACGACCGCCTCGAGGACGCCGTCGACGAGCTCGCCGCGATCGTCCGGGACGCGATCGCGGCGGAGTAGGCGACCACGTGTACGCTGACGATTGATGCTGGTCCTCTTGGCAAACGGCGACTTCTCCGTTCATCCCAACGTCCTGCTGGTGGTCTTCCCGCTGCTGACGCTCGCGCTCGTGGTGTGGCTGGTCGTCTGGCTCGCCAAGCGGTAGTCGCATGGCTCGCGAGAGCACGCTTGCTAGGAGGACAGCACCTACAGCCTGAACTCGATCGACGCCCAGGGGAATCCGGGTCGCGGCCGCTGGCCCTGCGCGAGCGAACCGGGAGCTCAGCGCGGCGGGATCCTGTCCTTGGAGACCGCGTCCTCGAGGTCGGTCGCGAACGCGTCCGCATTGCGCGTCCGGACGTAGGTCGACACCGCGTCGTAGAAGCCCTCCTGGAACTCCGGGCTCATCGCCTCGCCGTGGGCGATCGACAGCAGCACCGGCGAGGTTCGCAGGGCTTTCGACGATGCCCGCTGGTAGGACCTCAGCGCGGAGACGTCGACGTCGCGAAGGACCGGGACCGAGCCCTTCGGCCTGTTGAAGGCAAGCTGCGTGGCGGGGGTGCTGATGTCGCCGAGGAACGCGAGCGCGTTCTTGGCGTTCTTCGCCTTCGTCGCGGCGACGAAGACGTCGACGACCGCGAGGAAGCTCTTGTCGGTCCCGGGGAAGGCCGTCGCCCCGAAGTCGCTGCCCTCCCGCGCACCGGCGGCGACGAGCTCGCCGAAGGCCGAGTCGTTCATCGACTCGAATGCGCAGCCGCCCGACGCGAGCTTCCTCGTCGCCTGGTCCCAGGTCAGCCGGCTCGCCTTCGGGTCGGTGTAGCCGAGCATCGTGCCGAAGCGCGTCAGCGCCGTCTGCACCCGGCCGCTGCGCCAGTCGAGGTGGTCGTCGACCATGTCCTTCCAGCCGCGAGTCCCGATCGAGCTCAGCAGCGTGTTCTCAAACAGCTCCACGGTGGTGAACCGGTCCTTGCCGCCGAGGCACAGCGGCGTCGCTCCGGAGGCCTGGACCTTGCCGAGGTCGGCGAGGAACGCGCCGAGGGTGTAGCCGCTCGCCGGAGGGCTGACCCCCGCGCGCTCGAGCAGCCGCGTGTTGAACCACAGGACGTTGCTGCGATGCGCGCCGGTCGGGACACCGTACGGCCGGCCGTCTCGCATGACCGACTGCAGGATCGTGGGAATCATCCTCGCGCGCAGATGGTTGCGGTCGAACACCGAGGCGACGCTGCGGACCACGCCGCGGCTCGCGTAGCCCTGCACCGACTTGCCGGCGAACGTCTGCCACACGTCGGGCGGGTCATCGCGCTGCAGACGCTTCGCAAGCGCGACGATCGCCTTCGAGCCCGCGCCGCCGGCGACCGCGCCGTTGACGACGTCGACGCCCGCGTTGGACGTCCGGAACGCGGTGAAGAGCGAGCGCAGCGCTGCCGCCTCCGACCCGGACGTCCACCAGGACACGACCTCGAGCTGCTTCGTGCTCGTCGTGGCGCTCGTCGGCGACTCGCCGCCGCAGGCCCCCACCGTCAGCGCGAGTGCCGCGACGGCCGCGGCGGCCGCCCGGCGCAGGCCGGTCACGCCGCGCCCCCGGCGGGCTGCGTGGGGAGGGCGGGACGCGCCGGACCGAGGTCGGGCGCGGGCTCGCCGCCGATGACGCCCCGCCGCGCCCTCAGGTCGTAGAGCGCGTAGAGCCCGACGACCGCGAAGAGGACGGCGGGGACGATGAACGAGAAGGCCGCGCTCGTCGCGTCCACGAGCTTGCCCTGAACGAGCGGCATGATCGCGCCGCCCACGATCGCCATCACGAGACCGGCAGCCCCGAACTTCGTCGCCGGCCCGAGCCCCTTCAGGGCGACCCCGTAGATCGTCGGGAACATCAGCGACAGGCAGAAGGACAGCGCGACGACGGCGATCACGCCGGCCATGTTCGGGCTCGACATCGCGAACACGCACAGCAGCACGGCGAGGAATGCGAGCGCTGCGAGAACCTTGGTCGCGCGGACGCGGCCGATCAGCCACGTCATGAAGAAGCGCGAGGCGAGGAAGACCAGGAGGCTGGCCTGGAGGTAGGCGCCGCCCTTCTCGAGGCTGCCGCCCAGGGCCTGCTCCACGTACTGGATGAGGTACGTCCAGGCGCACACCTGCGCCCCGACGTTCGCGAACTGCGCGACGACGCCGAAGCGATAGCGCTTGTTGCGCCACAGCGCGCGGAACAACTCGCGCGTCCCGTCCTCGTGGGGCCCTGCGTCCGGGAACTCCTCGACGATCGGCGGCGCCTTCTGGCTCGCGATCGCGACGGCGATGAGGATCAGCACGAAGGCGAGGCCGAGGTAGGGACCCATCACCGCGCCGAGCTCGCCCGCACGGATCGTGTGCAGCTCGGCGGGTGTCAGCGACCCGATGTCGACGGGGTCGGCGAGCTTGGGCAGGATGAGCGTCGAGGCGAGCAGCACGCCGATGTTCGTGCCGACCGGATTGAACGCCTGCGCGAGGTTCAGGCGCCGCGTCGCCGTGCGCTCCGGGCCGAGCGAGATGACGTACGGGTTCGCCGACGTCTCGAGGATCGAGCAGCCCGCCGCCATCGCGAAGAGGGCGACGAGGAACGCCTCGTAGGTCATGATCTTGCTCGCCGGATAGAAGAGGAACGCGCCGAGCGCCGCGAGCGCCAGACCGGTGAGGATGCCCGTCTTGTAGCCGAAGCGCTGATTGATGAAAGCCGCCGGCAGCGCGAGCAGGAAATAGGCGCCGAAGTACGCGAGCTGGACGAGCGACGCCTGGAACGTGCTCATGTCGAAGATGCGCTTGAAGCCCGCGACCATCGGCGTCGTCAGGTCCTGAGCGACGCCCCATGCGGTGAAGCACGCGATCAAGGCGATGAACAGCACGAGCATGCCGCTGCCGAGCAGCGGCTCGCTCCGCGCGCTCTCGGGCTCCTCCGCCGCGACGGCTCCCCTCGTGATGCTGCTCACCAGCTCACGCTCCTCCTCCTCGTTGCAGACCGTACATACCCGCCCTGTCGCGATCTAGTGGCGTCGGCGCGCGAGCCCGGTCGAGCAGGCGAACGCAAACACCCCGTCGAGCGCGCTGCGCCCGCTACCCTGTACGCATGATCTCTCCTCGCATC
>DASWQM010000335.1:0-8884 GCA_036403675.1 Solirubrobacteraceae bacterium
GAGTCCGCAAAGGCCGCCGCGAAAATCCCGATGAAGTCGCGGACCACGCCCTCGCCCGCACGCACCAGTTCGCGATAAGGACGCCGCGAGACGAACAGCAATTCCACAAGGCGCTCGCAGTCGGAGACGGCATACTCCTGCTCGAGGTACTCCCTGTTCTCGATGAGTCGATCATTGCCAGCCGATCGCCGGTCGGCACCCGACGGCAAGAACCACGGACTCCCGCTGCGCCCGCGCTCGATCTCGGCCGATAAGTGGCGAAACAGCACGTCCGCGAACAGTTCCTCCGTCTGCGCCATATTACGGTCATATACGAAGTAGTCGTCGAGCTCCAAGCTTGATGAGACGTCCGCCCCGAGCTCAAAGCCGATCAGATTGTTTCGGCCGGCAGGCAATGAGAAGACCGACCGATATTCCAAAGCGGCGATCTTGACAGTCACATTCGGGAGCACGAACAGCGACCGTTTTAGGAACTCCGCGAGGTAAGGTTGCAGATCCTCCGGAATGGCTGTCCACTCGTCAAGGAGCAGATACATGTGGGCAACGCCCGTGCTCGACATCGAGCTCGCGAGCGCACGAGCGATCTGTCCGAAGAGCACGTGGTCGATCGGGTTCCCCTGGCGAGCGCTTCGTGATGAGAGCTTGGCGCTCTCAGTGCTTCTGGCCGAGAGATTGATAAAGGGGGGTACGTGCGTGACACCCGCCGCGACGGAGCCAGTGGTCGCCGAGTCCTTGACGATCTCGTCCTGTCTGCTTTCGCCGCTCAGGGTCGAACGGGTTATGGCGTCGGCGAGATCGTCAAGGGGAACGAAATCCACCTCGGCCCGGCTAGGATCGGTCGCGCGATCGAGCAATGAGGCGTGAATGGGCTCGAACACGTCTTTGATGAGGGAGGTCGCTCGAAGATGAAGCGGCCGCCCCACGTCCTCGAACACACTGTTACTTCCCAACATGCGTAGATCGAGGTAGCAGACGAGGTTGCCGCGCTGCGACGACAGCAGATCATCAAGGACTCGTAGAACGTGGGTCTTACCTGTTCCCCGCCGCCCGAATATGATCTGGTTGTTCGGGTTGTCGAGCTGCTCGCTGATCCCCGGATCCACGAATGTCGCAGTAAGGCGCCACGCGTCGCTTTCTCTATCCGCGCGGGGCTTCATCCGCCTGACCGCGCCTCGTATCTCCGCGTCCGCGAGCACTGATACCTCATGGACGCTCGCGTTCCCGCAGCGCACCCGCACGCGCTGACGCTCCTCGCGAATCCTCTGCAGCTCGCGCCGACCGCGAGCGGTCAGGATGTTGCTGCCAAACGAGGACGAGACATAGCCTGCTCGGGCGAGCTCCTCCAGCCCACCGCGAATCTGGTTCGGGGAGAGGCTTCGCACACGGGTCAGGTACTTCTCGCTCGCCCAGCCGTACCGTCCGAGGGCGTTCAGGACGTCGAGCGCCCGCTTGGACAGCAACTTCGCGTCAGCGCTCACGGCCGGACCGCGGGCGTTCGGAGGCGTGTTCGACGAGCCTTGCCACCCGCTCCGGCCCACGAGACACGCTTGGACCATGGCACGCGTTCTGCGCAGCTTGAGTGACCCTCGTCACAGTGCGCTGAGATGTACTCGGATGCGGTCGTGCTCCCACGCCCCGCGAACCCGCCCGCGCCAGGGGCAGCTGGCGCGAGCAGGCTCGTGGCCTCCGGTAGCTTCAGCCGCGGGTCAGGTCCCGAGGGGCTTGACCTTCCTGAGCAGCTCGGCGTTGTCGCTCTTGAACTTCGTCTCCTTCTCCTGGCGGATCTTCGTCTCGACCGGGGTGATGTGCTGCTTCTCGCACGAGAAGTCCTTGCGGAAGAGGTCGAGCTCGTCCTGCTGGAGCTTGGACAGCGCCGCCTGGTCGACCTGCGTGCCCGGGGGTGCGACCTCGCCGGGCGGCACGACGCCTCCGACGATCCGCTCGAAGCGCTGCTTGATCTCGTCCTCGATCGACGCCGAGTCCACATAGTCGTTGCCGGTGGCGTCCTTCATGCACGTCCGCCACGCCTCGTCCGCGTGGGCCATGCGCTGGTCGGCGAGGATCGAGTCGTCGAGCTCGTCGAGCTTGCGCTGGAGCGTCTGCAGCAGCTCGGTCCCGCCGAAGGCCTGGTCGGTTGCCTTCTTCGTGCAGCCTCCGAGCTGCGTGAACTCGCCGGAGTCGACGGCGAACGCGAACGTCTGGTCCGGTTTGCCGCCCGACAGCGCGCGATCGTACGCGGCGCGATCGGCCTGGCTGAGGCCCGACCGGATCGTGGCGTTGGGGTCCGTCTGCGCCGAGGCGCGCCCGTAGAGGGTGGTGATCCCGTAACCGAACTGCTGCTCGAACTCCGCGTCGCTCATGTTCGGCTTGCCGGTGAGCGCGGCTTGCTGGGCGACCGAGTCGACCGGGACGTAGTCGAAGCCCTGGCCCTTCATGCAGGTGGCGATCGCGTTCTCGACCTTCGCCGAGGCCGCGGCCACGCCCTTGCGGGTGAAGCCGAGCTGATCCTCGATCGTCCCCCCGGTCGCCGCGGGCTGCGACGCCGAGCTCGACGCGGTGGTCTTCGATTCGCCGCAGCCCGCGAGGAGCGGCACGCAGGCGAGCGCGGCGATGATGATGTACCGACGCCGTCCGTGGTCGTTGATCTGCATCGGATGCTGCCCTTTCCTTCGATGTGGGTTGTCCGGCGTCATGTGCCTGCGCGGAGCGCGTCGACCGGCTCCATGCGAGCCGCGCGGAGCGCTGGATAGGTGCCCGAGACGAGGCCGATGATGGCCCCGAGCAGCGGAGCCGCGAGCGGGATCCATGGGTCGAGCACGGGCGTCCAGGTGCGCGTCGCGGAGATCCCGACCACGACGAGCACCCCGATGCTCGCCCCGATGATCCCGCCGAGCGCGCCCATCGCGCTGCTCTCGACGAGGAACTGCGCGGCGACGTGGCGCCGTGCCGCGCCCAGCGCGCGGCGCAGGCCGATCTCCCCCACGCGCTCGAGGACCGACACGAGCGTGACGTTCGCGATCCCGATCGCCCCGACGAGCAGCGAGACGCCGCCGAGCAGGACGAAGAGCGCGTTGAGGTCGTTACGGATCGCGCCCTTGAGGTCGCGCGGGTTGGGAGGCGCCGAGACCTTGAGCTGCCCCGCCTGCGTCGGGCTCAGCACGGGAGGCGCCTGGCGTGCGATGAGCTCGACGGCGCCGACGCGCGTCTCGATCTGCGCGAGCGCGGGGGCGCGCAGCCCGTACACCTTGGCGGCCGTGCCCTCCGGCATGATCATCGCGCCCAGCAGCGACGGCTGGCGCTGGACGCTGTCGAGGATGCCGACGACGAGGTAGAGGCGATCGCCGAGGAAGACCGCCGGCTGCTGGTCGACGCGGGTGATGTTCAGCTGCTTGGCGGCGTTCGGTCCGAGCACGACGACGCGGTCGGCGCGCGCGGAGTGCCCGCCGTCGAAGAAGCGGCCGGTCGCCAGGCGTGCCCGCACCGCCCGCCACAGGCCGGGCGAGGCCGCCTTGACCGGGAGCTGGAACTGCGTGCGCCTGATCGGGTCGTTGACGGGCACCGAGCTGGCGAGATCGCGACCGACGTTGATGTCGGACAGGCTGCCGGCCGCCACGACGCCGTTGAGGCGCTGGAGACGATCCTCGACGCGAAACGGCAGGACGCTGGCCGCGGTGCGCGCGCCGCGGCGGGCCGGCGAGACGACGATGTCGGTCGACGCCACCTCGTCGAAGTGGCCGACGATCTGGTTGGACGCGGTCTTGGACAGGCCGAGCGTGGCGACGAGCGCGGCGACGCCGACGACGGTCCCGAGCACCGTGAGCGCGACGCGCGCGGGGCGCGCGATCAGCCCGGCGACCGACTCGGCGAGCAGGTCGCGCACCGGCAGCCGCGGTCGCATCAGGCGTGCTCCGTCAGTCGCCCGTCGGTGATGCTCGTCCGGCGCCGCATCCGCTTGGCGACGGCCTCCTCGTGTGTGATGAGCAGCATCGTCATCCCCTCGTTGACCAGGTCCTCGAACAGCCCGAGCACGCTGGCGCTGTTGACCGAGTCGAGGTTGCCGGTCGGCTCATCGCACAGCAGCAGGCTCGGCGAGCCCATGAGCGCCCGCGCGATCGCGACGCGCTGCTGCTGCCCGCCGGAGAGCTTCGTCGGCGGGAAGTCGGCGCGCTGCTCGATCCCGACACGCTCCAGCGCCGCCATCGCGCGCTCCCTGCGCCCCTCGCGCGGGCGGCCGAGGTAGACCTCGGCGAGCATGACGTTCTCGAGCACCGTACGGTGGGCCAGCAGGTTGAACGTCTGAAAGACGAAGCCGATGAGCCGGCCGCGCAGCGCCGACAGCTCGCCCTCGGCGAGGGTCGCGGTGTCGTTGCCGTCGATGAGATAGGTCCCGGAGGTGGGGCGGTCGAGGCAGCCGACGATGTTCAGGAGCGTCGACTTGCCGGAGCCGGACGGTCCGACGATCGCGATGGCGTCGCCGCGCTCGACCCTCAGGTCGACGCCGCGCAGCGCGTGGACGGGCGGATCGGAGCCGTACGTGCGGCTGATCTGGCGCAGCTCGACGACGGGCGCGTCGACGGTCGCGAGGCGCGGCCGTGCGGCCGGCCGCGCCTCAGGGCCCACGGGTTCCACCGGGCGCACCGGTCGTTCCGCTCGTGCCGCCGGCAGGCGCCGGTGTCGCCGGCGTGCCGGTGCTCGGCGTTGCCGCCGGCGGAGGCGTGGGCGCCGGCGCGCTGCCCGCGGAGCCCGAGGACCCAGCAGGGCTCGGCGTCGTGCTGATCCCGGCCGGCGTCGCCGGCACACGCGACCCGGTCGGGGCCTTCGCCGCTGCCGCACCGGCGCTCTGTCCGATGACGACGCGGTCGCCCTCGTTCAGGGCGCCGGGGCGCTTGGACGTGACCTCGACGTTGCCCTCGGCGGCGAGCCCGGGATTGACGGGCACGAGCCGCGTCCTGCGGCCGCCCACGGCGACCTGCACCCGCGACTGGCCGTCGGCGCCGACCGACAGCGCGTCGAGCGGCACGGTCAGGACCTTGCCCTTCGTGCTCTTGATCGCGATCGTGAGGCGCACGGACGTGTTGACGAGCCGCTTGTCCGCGCCTGTGGGCGTGACCTCGATCGCGGTCTTCGTGGGATCGGTGATCTGCGGGTTCGTGCCTGGCCGATCGGCGACGCGCGTGACCCGGCCATGGAGGTCGATGGCGGTCTCGACGTCCTCGATGTGAACAGGTAGCCCGGGCTTCACGAGCTTGACGTCCTGCGGCGAGAGCCCGGCATCGATCGCAAGCGTCGTGTTGCTCACGGTCATGAGGTCACCGGCGACCGGCACGCCGCGCTTCGCCGTCACGGTGTCGACCCGGACGGGCATCTGCTCGAAGAAGAGGATCTCGTCGGCCGGAACCTGCACCCCGCTGCGCGCCGCGAGACGACCGAACTCGGCCTCCGTGCGATTGACCTCATGCGCGGCGGCCACGACGCTGTCGCGCTCGATCGTCGTGCTGGCGGCCGGCCGCTGGAGGATCTGCACGCGCGACTGCGCGAGCCGGCGCTTGCGCTCCAGCGTGCTCAGCGTCTGCTGCGCCTGGCGCAGGTCGGACTCCGCGAGGGCAAGGTCGCGCGCGGCCTTGCGGCCGTCGTCACGCGCCTTCGTGCTGGATTGGCCGAGCACGCCCTGGGCGGCGCGATACGTGGCCTGGGCGGCGTCGAGCTCCGCGGCCGCGTTGGGGATCTTCGACGTGGCGACACGCAGGGCCGCGCGCGCCGCCTCGACCTCGGCGGGCGTCGCATCCGCGGGAAGCGCGTTGAGCGCGTGCTGTGCCTCCGCCTGCGCCGTGAGCGCGTCGTTGAGCGCGCTCTGCTTCGTCGTCGCGTCGGCCTGCGCGGTGGCGACGTCGCGGCGCGCCGTGGCGTCGCCCTGCGTCTCGGTGCGCTTGGCGATCGACGCGAGGTCGCGCGCCTCGGCGACCCGCGTGCGTGCGGAACCGATCGCCGCCCGCGCCGGCGACATCAGCTCGTTGACGGCGGTCGCGTCGAGCCGCGCCTGGTTGATCTCGCCCGGCGTCGCGCCGCGCTTGGCCGTGCGCAGCGCAAGCCGCACCTGGAGCAGGCGATCCGTCGCCGAGTTGGCAGCGGCGGCCGCCAGGTTCAGCTTGTCCCGCTGGGTCTCGGTGAGGCCGAAGGGCGCCGCGCCGTGGCTGCGGTACAGCCTCGCGACGGCAGCCGCGGTCGCGCCGTCGTACTTGCCGTCGACGGCGCCGGGCTGATAGCCGGCGCGCTGGAGCGCGCGCTCGAGTTGCCGGACGTCCTCGCCGCTGTCGCCGGGGCCGACGTCGCGGTGCATCGGCGTCGCGCCCTGGAGGACGAAGACCGGCCGTCCCGACACCGTCAACGCGGTCGAGCGCTCGCGTAGCACCTGGTCGGGCTTGGGGATCCGCGAGATGACCTGCGCACCCGTCTTCAGCGACGAGGCCGGCAGGCTGATCGCCTCGGGCTTGCCATAGCGGCCGGTCCCGCGAGCGATGACCTCGGTCGACAGCGAGCGGCGCTCGACCTGCGCGGTGAGCAGCGACGCGGTGGGCGGCGCCGTATCGGCGGCGATCTGCGCGGGAGACTTGATCTGGCCGGCGGCGACCCAGCCGGCGCCGGCGAGGAAGACGACGGCGATCAGTCCCGCGACGACGACGCGGACGTTTTTCCGGGACTTCATCAAGCTGCTCCTGTGCTTCCGTGGCTCGGGTGCGGCGCTACTGTGCCGCCGCTTGATGAGGCGAAGATGAGTGCCGGGCGACCTTCGGTCAGCCGGCGGCGTCGACGCCCGCGGCGGGTTGCCGCGCGTGCCTGCCCGCATCCCAGCGCATGAGCGCGGGCGCGCCGCGCTCGGGGAGCGGGATCTCGATCGTGTCGAAGTCGCGCGGGACCTCCGTGTCCGGGAAGACGGCACGCGCCTCGTCGCGGATCTCCCCGCCCGAGTAGCGCGAGGAGAGGTGCGTGAGGGCGAGCAGGCGCACCTCCGCGTCGGCGGCGACCTGCGCGGCCTGACGCGCGGTGCTGTGGCCGGTCAGGGCGGCGCGGTCGGCCTCCTCGTGGGCGAAGGTCGCCTCGTGGACGAGCACGTCGGCGCGGTGGGCGGCGACGACGACGGCGTCGGTTGGCGCGGTGTCGCCCGTTACGACGACCCGGCGTCCCGGCCGTGGTTCGCCGATCACCTGCTCGGGACGCACACCGGCGACGGTCTCGCCGCGCTGCAGCCGGCCGAAGTCCGGACCGGGCGCGACGCCGAGGCGCTCGGCGAGCTCGGCGTCGAAGCGCCCCGGCCGCTCGTCCTCGGCGAGGACGTACCCGAAGGAGGCGCCGCGATGGCGCACGAGCACCGGCACGATCTCCAGGTCACCGCGGCGCACGGCCTCGTCGGGCTCGAGATCGCGCAGCGTGAGGCCGTAGCGCGGGCGGCCGTAGACGGGGCGCAGGCGCTCGAGCAGCGCGGTCGTGCCGGGCGGTCCGTGGACGGTCAGCGGTCGCTCGCGGTCGCGCAGCTCGAAGGACTTCAGCATCCCCGGCAGGCCAAGCCAGTGGTCGGCGTGCAGGTGGGTGATGAAGATGTCGGTGAGGTCCGTCAGCCCGACCGAGCGCACGAGCTGGCGCTGCGTGCCCTCGCCGCAGTCGATGAGGATGCGGTCGCCGCCGCGGCGGACGAGCAGGGCCGGCAGACCCCGGCGCGCCGACGGCACCGAACCGGCCGTGCCGGCGAAGAAGAGCGACAGATCCATCGTCGCGAGCGTACTGAGGCGGGAAACCGTTGCCCGGCGCCGAACGTCACAGCGATGTCGCCCATGTTCAAGGAGTTCAGGGAGTTCATCCTGCGCGGCAACCTGGTCGACCTCGCGATCGCGGTCGTCGTCGGCACCGCGTTCGCGGCCGTCGTCACCGCGTTCGTCGCCGACGTCCTGACCCCGCTCATCGCCGCGTTCGGCGGGCAGCCGGACTTCTCGAGGCTGAAGTTCACGATCAACGGCAGCACGTTTCGGTACGGGCACTTCCTCAACGCCCTGCTCGCCTTCCTCATGGTGGCGGCGGTCGTCTTCTTCCTCGTCCTGAAGCCCGTGAACGCGCTCATGGCCCGTCGCAAGGTCGATACGCCCTCCGACATGAAGACGCGCTCCTGCCCGGAATGCCTCAGCGACATCCCCGTCGCCGCGAGCCGCTGCGCGTTCTGCACGTGCCGCGTCGGCCCGCCGTTGAACGCCGCGTGACGCCCCGACCCGGGTCGCCCGACGGATCGGGGTCGCTGTAGCCTGCTTCTGCACGCGCCCGTAGCTCAGTGGATAGAGCGCTCGCCTCCGGAGCGAGAGGTCGCAGGTTCAAATCCTGCCGGGCGCGCCTTTGGAACAGCGCGATTCGCAGGGGCTTCCCGCAGCTTCCTCCTCGCCCGCGGCGCCCGCCAGAGCCATCGCACACCTCGACGCTCCCGCTCAGCCGAACCGGCCGCGCGCAGTAGCCAGACGAGCGCAGCTGCGCCTCGAACGTCCGGTAGTCCGGCCGCGTGAGCCGGTCCACGACACCCTCCAGCAGCGCGCCCGCTAGCTCCATCATGACCCCGGAGCGCGAGCCTCGACGTACGCACGAGCGTCCTGCAACGTCGCGTAATCGCCATCGTGCATGCACCACCCCGACCCACTCGCCCGACGTTCAGCGACCAGCCAGCGATGGCGCAGCTCCGTCGTCAGCTTCTACGGATTCGCGATCCGCCACTGACCATCCGAAGACTCGAACAACCCGCGCTCGATCTTCCGCCAGCCGTCAGCCATCCCTGTCGTCCTCCGCGTCGGGAACGCGCAGCTCGCAGCCATGCGCGAACGCTTTGCCTTCGAGGAGCCGAACGGCGTCTATG